>JAXDLK010000220.1:0-8218 GCA_034666665.1 Candidatus Binatota bacterium | reverse complement strand
TCGAGCGCGCGGAGCTCCTCGGCGATCGCGTTCACGGTGTAGCGGATCTGTTCTTCGGTGTGACTCGCAGTGACGAAGAAGCGGAGCCGCGAGAGCTCCTCGGGGACGGCCGGGTACATGATCGGGTAAACGTTGATCCCTCGGCGCAAGAGCGCGTTCGAGAGTCGAATGGACTTGAGGGAGTTCCGCAGGATGCAGGGGATCACGGGGGAGTCGTGGCTGTCGCCGGTGTCGATGCCGGCCGCCTTGGCGAGGCTCAGGAACAGCCGTGCGCCTTCATGCAGCCGGGTGAGCAGCGCGGGTTCTGCGCGCATCTGGCGCAGAGCGGCGAGCGCGGCCGCGGTATTGGCCGGAGTGATTCCCGCGCTGTAGATGAAGCCGGGAGTCGTGTAGCGCAGGAAGCGGATGAGCTCGCGGCTGCCGGCGACGTAGCCGCCGCAGCTGGCGAGGGACTTGGACATCGTGCCGGCCCAGAGCTCCACGTCGCCGCGGTCGACCTGAAAGTACTCGCCGATGCCCGCGCCGTGGGCACCGAGCACGCCGATGCTGTGGGCCTCGTCGATCATCAGGAGAGCGTGGTGCTTCTTCTTGACCGCGATGAAGGCCGGCAGGTCGGGGACGTCGCCGTCCATGCTGTAGACGCCCTCGATGAGGATCAGGACCCGCCGGTACTGGTGGCGGATCTTGCCGAGCAGGGCGTCGAGGCCGGCGTGGTCGTTGTGGGGGAAGGGTCGGCGGGTCGCGCCGGACAGCTTGCAGCCCTCGAGGATGGAGTTGTGGGCCAAGGCGTCGTGGATGACCAGGTCGCCGGGGCCGATCAGGTGGCCGATGAGGGTCACGTTGGTGGCATGGCCGCTCACCAGCACCAGCGCGTCCTGGGTGCCGAGCAGAGCGGCCAGCTCGGATTCGAGCTCGTGGTGGATGGGCTTCTCGCCCGAGAGCATTCGGCTGGCGGAGACCGAGCTGCCGTACCGGGCGACTGCGTCCTGCACGGCCCCAACGACCGTCGGATGGCCCGAGAGGCCGAGGTAGTTGTAGCTCGAGAAATTGATCACTTCCCGGCCGTCGAGCCGGGTGGTGCCCCGCGCGACCCCGTCGTTGACCATGAAATAGGGATTCGTGAGGCCGAGCTCCTCGGCTTGGCGGATCTGCTCGAAGAGCGTCTTGACCTCCGGGAACTCCTCGATCCGGTAGGCCTCGCTGGCGACGGCCGCCGGGGCCGCCGCCGGAGGCGCGAGGGTCGGAGCCGGAGGCGCGAGGGTCGGAGCGGGAGCCACCACCACCGTCGCGGTGACGGCCGAGGCCATCACGCTCGGCGCGGGCGAGCCGAGGCGCGCCTGGAGGTAGCCGATCAGCTCACCCACGGTGATCGTCGGCGAGAGATCGGTCGGCTCGACGGTGATCTGCGGGAAGTCCTGGCCTAGGCGCGTGAAGAGATCGGTAATCATGAGCGAGTCGAGGCCGAGATCGGCGACGATCGTCTGCTCGGATCGCAGGTCGCCGGCAGGAAACCCGCTGACCCGAGCCACTTCCTCGAGGATCCTCGCCGACGCCGTCTCCGCGTCCACCGGGTGTCCGTCGGCCGCCGACGGCGCGGTGCCGGCGACCGACGGCGGAGCGGCAACCAGCGTGACCCCGACCGTCTGTTGCCCCGCGGCGGTCGCCTGAGCCCAGGCGAGGGGGATCGGAGACGACGGCCTGCGGGAAGGGTCGATCGCGTGGCCTGCGCTGACGGCAGCCAGGACCGCGTTCTGCTCACGGAAGAGCGCGATCAGCTGCTCCATCTTGGGGGAGATTCCCGGACGAGCGTCCGGGCCCGACGGCGCCGTGAGAACGGGCTCCCCGACCTGCGGGGACACGGCTGCGACCGCGAGCTCGCCCTCCGCCGCGGCTGCGACACCGTCAGATTGCGGGGTGCGGCTGCTCGGCGCGGCCCGACTGGCAGGCTTGCGTTCCTTGCTCATCCTGACCTCTCGCGCGGACCGAACGGAGCGTATGCAATCCGCCGCAGGCGATTGTCAACGACAACACTGTCCGCTGTCCGAGGTTCTTGCCGCTCCTTTCCGAGCCATAGTATGGACTTCCGCCAGCTGCCTCCGATGCTCGAGGTCATTGTCGCCCAGCGGGACGCCGCGTCGAGGACGTATCGCTTCGATGCCGTGCGGATCCGGATCGGCCGCGCCGACGACAACGACATCGTGCTCCAGGGGGAGGACTGCTCCCGGTACCACGCCGAGATCGTGCTCGCCGAAGGTGGCTACGAGCTCGTCGACCGCAACAGCGTGAATGGGATCTTTCGCGGCACGGAGCGGATCGCGGAGGCGCGGCTCGCCGAGCCCACGACCGTGCAGATCGGCGCCTTCACGCTGACGATCACGCCGCACGACGAGGCGAAGCCGGCGCCGGAGCTCTATCTCGTCTACGAAGCGGCCGGGACGCTCCGGAGCTTCAAGGTCGCCTCGGGAGTCGAGTACCTGATCGGCCGCTCGCCGAAGGCCGACCTCTTCCTCGAGGAGCGCGGCTGCTCGAAGGAGCACGCCACGGTCTTCTCGCGGGGGGGCGAGTTCCGGGTGAGGGACCTCGGAAGCTCGAACGGCACCGTGCTCGACGGCCGGCGGATCGACGAGGCGCGTCTCGATCCGGGGAGTCGCCTCCTGATCGGGCAGACGCTCCTCACCGTGCAGAAGACGAAGGCGGACGTCGCCGACGAGGAAGCGCTCCTCGAAGGCACACGGATCTTGCCGACACCCGAGCGGCGCGCGCGCACCGCCGCCGGCGACCGTGGAGCGTTCCCGGGCGCCGGCACGCGCCGCCTGCTCCTGCAAGGCGGCGCGGCGGCCGCGGCAGCTCTCGTCGCCCTCGCGATCTGGATCTTCGGGGTCCGCGGTCCGCGCGAAAGGCCCGCCAGCGCGCCGGGCGGCGCCGCGGCCGTGCCCGGCGCGCCGCAGCCCGCGCCCCCGCCGATGACCGTCCGGACGGCGAAAGCCGCGTCGAAGGAGCTGGTCTTCGCGATCTCCGCCACGGGCTCCGCGAAGCCGGAGCGCACGGTCACGGTCGGCGCCGAGATCGCCGGGCGCATCGTCGAGGTTCCGATCGAGGAGAATCACCCGGTCGAGAAGAAGAGCCTGCTCGCGCGGCTCGACGACACCGACATCGGGCTCAAGATCGCCGAGGCAAGGGCCTCGATCCGCGCCGATCAGGTGACGCTCGCGCGCGACGACTACGAACGGAAGCGGCGGCTCTTCGACAAGGGCGTCGTCACCCGGAGCGTCTTCGAGCAGTCGAAGAACGGCTACCTCGTCCTGAGCTCGACCTACGACGCCACCCGGGCGCGGATCCGCCAGCTCGAGGAGCAGCTCGCGAAGACCCGCATCAGCGCCCCGATCTCGGGGATCGTCGTCGAGAAGTTCGCCACCGAGGGCGAGCTGCTCGCCCCGGGGACGCCGGTGGCGACGATCGCAGATCTCCGCCAGGTGCTCGTGGAAGCCGAGCTCTCCGATCGCGACATCGTGAAGATCCGCCCGGGTCAGGCCGTCGTCGCGACGACCGACGCGTACAAGGACCGCGCGTTCGAAGGCGCCGTCGAGAAGATCTCGTCCCTGGCGAATCCGGTGAGCAAGACGTTCCGGATCGAGGCGCGTCTCGCCAACGCGGACCTCGCGATCAAGGCCGGCATGATCGTGTATCTGAGGATCGTCCTCGACAAGGCGTGGGCGACGGTGATCCCCGAGGAGGCGCTCGTCGGCGACGCCGGCCGGACGGCCGACGTCTACGTCGTCGCGGGCGGCGCGGCGAAGCGGGTCGCGGTCGAGCTCGGCCGTCGCGCGGATCGCGACGTGGAGGTCCTGGCGGGAGTCGCGGGCGGCGACGAGGTCGTCGTCGAGGGGCAGGACCAGCTCGTCGACGGCCGCTCGGTCAGGCTGATCGGCCCGTGACGATCGTCGCCGCCGGCGGCATCCCCGGGCTCCGGCCGAGCAGCCGTTGCCAGAGCGTCGGCACCAGGCGGTACCGGCGGTGCCGCTCTCCCGGCCGTACCAGGACGGCGTAGATCACCGGCATCACGACCAGGATCAGGAACGTCGACAGGAGATCCCCGAAGATCATCGCATTCGCGAGCGGGGACCAGAGCGATCCGCCCCAGATCGCGGCGGGGATGAGGTCGACGATGGTGGTCAGGCTCGTCAGCATCACCGGCTTGAACCGCCGCCGGCCGGCGAGCAGCAGGGATTCGTACAGCCCCTTGCCCTCGACGCGCTGGGCGAAGTTGGCGCCGTCCGCGAGCAGGATCGAGTCGGTGATCACGATGCCCGAAAGGCTGACGATGCCGAGGAACGCCATGAACCCGAACGGGTTCCCGGTGAGCCACAGGCCGAGGATGGCGCCGACGACGCCGAAGGGGATCGTCAGCACGATCACGAAGGGCTGCACGAACGAGTTGAACTGGAGCGCGAGGATTCCGTAGATGAGCAGCATGCCGAAGACGAGCGCGCTGCCGAGGCTCTCGAACGATTCCTGGCGCTCCTCTTCCTCGCCGCCGATCTCCATGCGGTAGCCGCTCGGGACCGCGAAGCCCCGGAGCCGCGCCTCGACGTCGCGCTGGAGGTCGATCGCCTGCCGGCCGACCGCGTCCATCTGGACCGCGACCGACCGCGTGCCGTTCCGGTGGTTCAGCTGCGAGAACGCCTCCTCGGAGCGCACGCGGGCGACCTCGGAGAACGGCACGACCTCGCCGCCCGCCGACGAGACGGTGAGGCGGCCGAGGCCGGAGACCTCTTCGAACGCGCGCGGGCTCGCGCGGACGACGACCGGGACCTCGTCGTCGCCGTCCCGGAGCTTCGTCGCCTCCTCGCCGTTCACGGCGACGAAGATCGTGCGCGCGAAGGTGAAGCTCGAGACGCCGAGGAGCCCCGCCTTCTCCTTGTCGAGGTCCATCAAGAGCCGCGGGCTCTTCGGCCCCATGTTGTCGCGGACGTCGGCGGCGCCCGGGACGCCGGCGATCCGCTGCCGGGCCTCGGCGGCGAGGCGCGCGAGCACGTCGCGGTCCTCGCCGAGGAAACGCACCTCGACGGCCGCTTCGCCGCCCGGCTTCTGCTCGAGGATCCTCGCCTCGACGCTCCCACCGGACACGGCGCCGAGCCGGTCGCGGAGCCCGGCGACGTAGTCCTCGGTGCGTCCCTCGTAGTCGTCCTTCAGGTTGACGACCACCTGTCCGTAGTTCGGCTTCTCGTTCTCCCGCGGCTCGTTGTAGTAGAGCCACGGGCTGCCCTTCCCCACGTTGACCGTGTAGTTTTTCACCGGCGCCTCGGCGGCGAGGATCTTCTCGACCTGCTCGGCGACCCGATCGGTCGCCTGGAGGCTCGCCTCGCGGGGGAGCCGGATATTGATCAGGAAGAGCTTCTTCTCCGCCTTCGGAAAGAACTCGATCCCGAGACGGGGGATGGCGAGCAGGCTCGCCGCGAGGATCACGACCGCCGCGACGAGCGTCAGGGCACGATGGCGGAGCGCGGTCCGCAGGATCGCGACGTAGTACGACAGGTAGCGCGGCTCTCGCTCCGCCGCGCTCGATCTCTCCGACGGCTGCCGGCCCCGGAAGAGCAGCATGCAGAGGAGCGGCATCACGACGATCGCCACCACGTAGGACGCGAGCGTCGCGAAGATCACCGTCATCGGCATCGGACGGATGAAGGGCCCGGTGCTGCCGGTGAGGAACAGGAGCGGCACGAAGGCGGCCGCGGACGTCAGCACCGAGGCGAGGATCGGCATCGCCATCTCGTTCGTGCCGCGGACGACCGCGGTCCCGAGCGGCTCGCCCCTCTCGAGATGGTCGGTGACGTTCTCGATCACCACCATGCTGGCGTCGACGATGTTCCCGAGCGCGAGCGCGAGACCGAAGATCGAGAGCTGGTTCAGGTCGGTCCCGGTCGCCTTCATGACGACGAACGAGATCAGGATCGACAGCGGGATCGACACGGAGACGAGCAGCGCCTGGCGCACGCCGAAGGCGAGCCCGACGGCGAGCATCACGAGGGCGGCGCCCGCCAGCGCGTTGTTGCCGAGGTTCCCGAGCAGCTCGTCGACGGACCGGCCGCGGTCGTTGATGACGTCGATCCGGAGATCGGCGGGAAGCGTTGGACGGACCTCGTCGATCCGGGCGAGCACCGCCGCGGCGACCGCGCTCGTGTTCTCGTTCGGGGTCTTCTGGACCGTCAGCAGCACGGTCGGCTCGCCGTTGGTGCGCGCGACGTAGCGGGGCTGCTCGAACCCCTCCTCGACCGTGGCGACGTCCTCGAGGAAGACCAGCGCGCCGCGGTGGCTGCCGACGACCGTCCTCCGGAGGTCGCGGAGCGTCGAGTACTCGTTCGGGCTCTTCAGCAGGTACCGCGTCGCTCCGATGTCGAGCTTTCCGCCCGGCACCCCGGCGTTCTCGAGAGCGATCGCGTCGCGGAGCTGAAGCAGCGGGATGCGGTACTGCCCGAGCCGGTCGAGGTTCACGTCGACGAGGATCTGCCGCTCGGGCCGGGCTTCGATGCGCGTCTTCGAGACGCCGGGCAGGCGGGCGACCGCGTCCTTCAGGCGCTCGCCGAAGTCACCGAGCGCCGCGTAGTCGTACGGCCCCTGGAGGCCGAGGATCAGGACCGGGATGTCGCCGAAGTTTGGGTTCCGGATCTCCGGGGTGACGATGCCCTCCGGGAGATCCGGTTCGATCTCCTTCATCTTCTTCCGGATCTCGTCCATCGTGTCTTCCGGATCCTCGTCCCAGCGGATGTCGACGAGGACGAACGACAGGCCTCCGGTGGACTGCGCGCGCACGAGCTTGACGGCATCGAGCTCCTCGAGCGCGTCCTCGATCGGCTTGGTGACGAAGGTCTCGACCTTGCTCGCGTCGGCGCCGGGGTAGAGCGTCACGATCCGGCAGAAGAACGTGGGATACTCGGGATCCTCCGTCCGCGGCAGCGTGAGCCAGGCGACCGCGCCGTACGCGACCAGACCGACGAGCGCGAGAATCGCGCCTCGGTAGTAGCGGACGACGAGCGCGCCGATGCCCCCGTTCGCCCCGGAGCCGTCCGGACGCTCGGGCGTCCGGCGGAAGATGACGGTCTCGTCGTCGCTCGCCGTCTTCTCGGGCATCGGCGGCATGGGCTATAGCACCACCCGGCGCGCGTCGTCGCGGACCACGGACGGCGCCGAGGAGGATCGGAGCGATGGCGACGAGACCGGGTTCGGTGGCGAGGAAGTGGGCATGCCGTTTCTGGATCTGCGCTCTGGCGAGCGGCGCGCGCGCGGAGGAGCTCTCGCTCGAGAACGCGATCGAGGTCGCGCTCAGGTCGAACGCGAAGCTCGCCGCGGCGCGCGCCCAGAGCGAGGCGGCGAGCCACGAGGTCCGCATCGGGAAGGCCGCGTTTCTGCCGACACTCGGCGCGCAGTACCAGTACACCAAGGCCGACGGCGAGGTCTTCTTCGGCCGTTTCCTCGCGCCCGCGGGCGCCGCGAGCGGCGGCACGGACATCGGCCCCAACGACGACACCCATCAGGTCGGCGTCCTGCTCAGCGAGATGCTCTTCACCGGCGGCGCCCGCACCGCAGAGGTCGCGGCGAGCCGTATCCGGAGCCAGATCAGCGCAGAGGACGTGCGGGAGCAGGAAATCGGGCTCGCCTTCGAGGTCAAGAAGGCCTACCTCGACGCCGTCCTCGCCGACAAGGCGAAGAGCGTCGCCGAGGACGCCGTGGAGCGCTCGGACGAGAACGAGAAGGCGGTCCGCAAGCGCCTCGCCGAGAAGGAGGCTCTCCCCGTGGAGCTGCTCGGCTCCGAGAGCGGCCTCGCGTTCGACCGCCAGCGGCTGCTCGTGGCCGGCAACTCCGCCCGGTTCGCTCGGATCGCCCTGAATCGTCTGCTCGATCGAGACCTCGATTACGCCCTCGAGCTCTCGTCGCAGGCCCTCGAGAAGGAGCCGGAAGCGCGCTACGAGCGCGACGCGCTCCTCGAGGCTCCCCGTCGGAACCCCGCGGTCGCGCGCGGGAAGCTCCGCGTGGCGCTCGCCGCAGAGCTCGTCCGCAAGGCGCAGGCGGCGTTCTATCCGAAAATCGGCGCCGCAGCTCGGTTCGGCTATCTCTCGAACCAGTGGATCTTCGAGGGCTGGCTGTACGGCGGCGACGTGAACGTTTCGATCCCGTTCTTCCAGGATCTGGTGGCCGGGCGTGCCCGAGTAGATCAGGCGGA
>JAXDLK010000219.1:0-4256 GCA_034666665.1 Candidatus Binatota bacterium | reverse complement strand
GGACGACGGTCCCCTCGTAGATCTCGTCGACGTAGTACTTGTTCGCGACCAGCGCGTGGAGCGGCGTTCCGACGACCCAGTCGACGGAGATTCGGCCGAAGCCGTAGATCGCGACCGCCAGCAGCGCCGACGCGGCAGCGATGCCGACGGAGACGAGCATCACGCCGATCTCGAGCGAGGCCGAGTGCGCGTGCTCGGCATGCTCGACGGCGCCGTGCGCGTGAAAGACCGGGGCCAGCCATTCCGCGAAGGCGCTGCCGCCGAGCCACGCGGGCAGGCCGACGTAGCCGGCGAGTACCGATCCGAGCGCCAGCACGACGAGCGGGACCGTCATGAGCGGCGGCGACTCGTGCAGATGCTCGCGCGTGTGGTCGTCGGCACGGTTCTCGCCGAAGAAGACCATGCAGACCTGCCGCGTCATGTAGAACGCCGTGAGCGCGGCCCCGGCGACGCCGGCCCCCCAGAGGTACGGTCCGCCGAGGGGGCTCGAGTAGGCCTGCCAGAGGATCTCGTCCTTCGAGAAGAATCCCGCCGTCAGCGGGAAACCGGTCAGCGCCAGCGTCGCCACCAGAAACGTCCAGAACGTGCGCGGCATGTGTTGGCGGAGGCCGCCCATGCGTCGCATGTCCTGCTCGCCGCCCATCGCGTGGATCACGCTTCCCGAGCCGAGGAACAGGCACGCCTTGAAGAACGCATGCGTCATCAGGTGGAAAATCCCCGCCGCGTAGGCGCCGACGCCGAGCCCGAGGAACATGTAGCCGAGCTGGCTCACGGTCGAGTACGCGAGCACCTTCTTGATGTCGTACTGGGCGACGCCGATCGTCGCCGCGAAGACGGCCGTGGTCGCTCCGATCACCGCGACGACGTGGAGCGCTCCGGGCGCGAGCGAGAAGATCGCGTTCATGCGCGCGACCATGTAGACGCCCGCCGTCACCATCGTCGCCGCGTGGATCAGCGCCGACACCGGCGTCGGGCCGGCCATCGCGTCGGGAAGCCAGACGTAGAGCGGGATCTGCGCCGACTTGCCGGTCGCGCCGACGAAGAGCAGCAGCGCGATCAAGGTCGGCAAGTGCACGCCCCAGAAGCGCTGGTCCGCGAGCAGGTGCGCGTGCTCCGCGATCGCGCGAAACGCCACCGTCGGATGGCCGGCGTGATCGAGGCTCCAGAACAGCAGGAACACGCCGAGGGCGAAGCCGAAGTCGCCGATGCGATTGAAGATGAACGCCTTCGATCCGGCCGCGGCGTTGCGGATGTCCTTGTACCAGAAGCCGATCAGCGCGTAGGAGCAGAGCCCCACCCCTTCCCAGCCGACGAACATCAGCAGCAGGTTGTCCGCCAGGACCAGAACCAGCATCGAGAACATGAAGAGGTTCAGGTAGGCGAAGAACCTCCAGAACGCCCGGTCCTCGTGCATGTAGCCGATCGAATAGAAGTGGATGAGACCGCCGATGCCGGTGACGACCAGGAGCATCACCGCGGAAAGCGGATCGGCGAGGAAACCGACGGCGACGTCGAGCGTGCCGACGTGGATCCACGTGAACCACGGGTCGGTGAGCACGCGCTCCTCGGGCGACATCCCGGCGAGCTGCAGGAACACCATGACCGCGAGCGCGAAGGAGAGCACGATCGGCGTGCAGGCGAGGACGCCGATCGCGTTCTTGCCGAGCTGCTTCTGCAGCTTCGCGCCGTAGAGCCCGCCGACGGTGGCGGTCAGGAGCGGCAGCAAGGCGATCCAGTGGAGGATCGAGCTGGTGGCGGGGGATTCCAGGTAGTCGGTCATTTTGCCCGTCGGGTCAGCCGTGAGGGAACGCTGCTGCCCAAGTGGCCGGATCGGCCGATGCTGCGCGACTCAGCAACAGTTTCTCGATCACGCCACTTCGGCAGCAACGTCCCCAACCCTCATCCGCGCAGGCGGTCCGTGGCCTCGACGTCGATCGTGTCGAACATCCGGTAGATGCCGAGCACGATCGCGAGGCCGATCGCGGCCTCGGCGGCGGCGAGCATGATCACGAAGATCGCGAAGATCTGGCCGTCGTAGACGCTCGCGGAGCTGTACCGCGAGAAGGCGACGTAGTTCAGGTTCGCCGCGTTCAGGATCAGCTCGACCCCCATCAGGATGCCGATCGCGTTCCGGCGCGTGAGCACGCAGAAGAGGCCGAGCGCGAAGAGCGCCAGGCTGACGATCAAGAAATGCTGCAGGCCGACCATCCGCTTGGTTTCTCCGCCGCGATCAATCGCCCTTCACTTCCTTGCGTGACAGCGCGACGGCGCCGATGATCGTGGCGAGCAGCACGAGGGAGGCGAGCTCGAACGGCAGCACGTAGTTGCCGAGGAAGAGATTGCCGATCTCGTAGGTGGTAGGGTTCGCCGGCCGCGGCTCGCTCGCCGCCCACGACGTCCGGAGCACGGCGCGCGCCATGACGACGAAGACGGCGGCGACGATGCCGGCCGCCGGCAGCATGGCGACGGACCGGTTCGAGACCTTCACCTCGGCGATACGATGCGTCAGCATCACGGCGAAGATCATCAGCACCAGGATGCCGCCGATGTAGACCAGGAGCTGCACCACGGCCACGAAGTCCGCCGCCAGATAGCCGTAGAGCCCGACGATCCCCGCGAACGTGCCGAGAAGCGACAGGGCGGAGTAGACGATGTTCCGGAAGAAGGCCACGCCGACCGCCGACCCCACGGTCACGGCGGCGAGCAGGTAGAAGACCAGCGTGCCGAGCGACGTGTCGCTCACGCTTGCACGACCGCCTTGGAGACATGAGCCGGACGCAAAGCTCTCACCGGGACCGCTCGCCACTCCCCCCCGAAATGCTCGACCGCGGCGGGCGGCCGAAGTTGGAGATTCCTGCGTTCCGGGGCGGGCTTACCAGACGGCGGAGGCGACTTCAACCGAGCCTCCGGCAGCCCCGAGCGGCGTCGAAAAAGAACCGTCCAGCAATTCGACGCCGGTCAGAGGTCCGCCGGAGCAGAAGCGTCGCTCACGCCGCGTTCGCTCACCGCGCGTGTTCGGTTTCCAGCGCCCGCGCCAGCTCCGGCTCCTCCGAGCATCCGCGCATCCAGCGCTCGAGCTTCTCCATGTCCTTGCCCACCGTACGCGACCCCATGAACAGCACGGCGCTCAAGAGCGCCCCGAGGATCGGGATCGAGTACATCGCGAGATGGAGGCCCTGTGCGCGGTACGCGAGGACCTGCGCTTCGGTCATCAACTCGACGGCCATGCCGCCCGATGCGCGCGCGAAGAAGTAATCACTGAGCGCGCCGGTGCCGATCGGTCCGAGCGAGGCGCCGAGCACGTACATGGCGAAGAAGTAGAGCGCCATCGCGGTGCCGCGGAGCGACGGCTCGGTGACGTCCTGGATCGTCGAGTAGACGGTCGAGTAGTACGCGTACATCACGGCGACCCCGAGGCCCATCAGGATCGCGAAGCCGACCGTGTCCCCCTGCTCCCGGCCGAGCGCCCAATAGTTCAGCGGCACCGAGAGGAGGATCGCGACCGCGCCGACGAGGAGCCGGCCGTCGCGGCGCCGCTTCATGATCGCATCGCCGAGGATGCCGCCGAGGAGCAAGCCGGGGATCCCCGAGAGACCGTAGACGAACATGGAGACGAACCCCGCCTGGCGCGTCGCATCGGCGAGCGGCAGATCGGCGTAGTGGTAGCGGATCAGGAACGGCGAGAGGAAAGAGCCGATCGCGTACATGTTGAAGTTGTGGAGCGCGCCCGACGCGATCAGCCACCACACCGTGGGCGTGGAGAGCACGAGCTTGTAGGGGTTCCCTTCTCGTTTGCGAGCCCCGACGCCGGGCGCTTCGGATGCACCGCGTGCCGGCTCGCGAAGATAGAGCGCCGCCACGGTGCACATGAGCCCGGGAATTCCCGCGACCAGGAATGCAGCCCTCCAGCCGTACGCGTGCGCGACGGTGCCGCTCACCGCGTAGCTGAGCGCGATACCGATCGGCAGGCCCATCATGAAGATGGAGAGCGCTCGCGCGCGAGTCGCCGCCGAGAAGACGTCGCCGATCAGCGACGTCGCCGCCGGCGCACAGGCGGCCTCGCCGACCCCGACTCCGAGGCGCAACGCGAACAGCTGACCGTAGGTCCGCGCGAGCCCCGAGGCCGCGGTCAGCAAGCTCCAGACGAACACACCGCCGGCGAGGATCCGCGTGCGGGTGCCCTTGTCGGTCAGCCGCCCGAGCGGCACCCCGACGAGGGCGTAGAGCAGCGTGAACGCGGTGCCGAGTGCGCCGAG
>JAXDLK010000218.1:0-2797 GCA_034666665.1 Candidatus Binatota bacterium | reverse complement strand
CCCAGGTCTCCGCGTGGCAGCTCTTGCAGAACTCGTCGCGGTGGTCCTCGTGCGAGAACTCGACGTAGCGGAAGGGGCGCGGCGGCGGATCCTTCATCTCGCCGGTCTTCTCGGTGTGACACTCGAGACACTTGTCGCCCGCGGACCGTTTCGCGACCTCGACGTCGGCGCTGACCGCGTTCTCGTGACAGTCCAGGCATTCGCCGTGGCTCGGCAGGCCGAACGTCCGGCCCTGCTCGATCCGTGGATGGCAGCCGACGCAGGTGTCGTAGCGCACGTCGCCGGCGGTCTCCTTCTCGTGCGCGGCATGCGAGAAGCGGAGCCCGATCTCGACCCGCGGCACCGCGGTGGCGAGTCGCGCGCGCTCCTGAGGCTCGGTGACGACGGCGGCGCGCATCAGACGAGTGCGGAAGTCACGCGGCTCTTCCTGACCCACGTGGCAGCTCCAGCACTGCGCGGCGCCGCCGGCGATCGGGAACGAGCGTCCGCGGTGCTCGGTGTGACAGGAGACGCAGTCGTCGTTCACCCCGGGCCGGTTCTTCAAGTCCTCCACGTGGCAACCCGTCGTGGCGCAGCGTGCGCTCATCGCCATGTGGTCGTTCGTGGAGGTCCACGTGACGCCCGCATGACAGCTCGCGCATCCGTCGCGGCTTTCGAGGTCGGCGTGATCCTCCGCGAGCGGGCCGGCAGCGAGGAGGCCTGGCCATCGTAGGCTGAACCCGAGCGAGACCAGCGCCGCGAGCAGCACCATGCCGAGGCTCGCCCATTGCCGCGGCGTCCCCGGCACGCGGATCGGCCGCAGGCTCACTCCCTTCATGATCTTGCTGATTCGCTCCTTGGCCTCGGCGGAGCGCGCGAGCTCGGGGACGATCTCCTCGCCGCGCTTCTTCTCCGCGCCGGGCTTGGGCTGCTCCGTCTTCTGGATCGCGGCCGGCTCCGTGGCGGATGCCGGCGCGGGGCCGCCCGGAGCGGGCGCCTCGGGAGCGGGCGTGACGATCGTGGCCTCGCCCGGCGCGACCCGATGCGCGCCCTCGACGACGACCTGTGCTCGGATCTCCGTGGTGCCGAGACGAATCGTCTCGCCTCCGTCGAGAGGAACGGTGGTCACGCGCGTACCGCCGAGGAACGTTCCGTTCCGGCTGTCTTCGTCCTTGAGGACGAACCCGCCGCGCTCCGACGTGATCGAGAAGTGAACGCCGGAGATGCCGGGGTCGCTCAGGCGGAAGATCGCGGCTTCGCCGCGCCCGACCGTGAACGTCTTCTGCTCCCGCTTCGGCTCGAAGACGGTGTTGGCGTCCGGTCCCGCGGTCACGAGCAGGAGGAGCTTCTTCCGCGGCTGGCGGATCAGCACCGTCTTCTCGTCCGGGCGCACCCGCAGCCGCGGCGCCGGGACGCGAGCGCCGAGGCCCGGGATCGTCATCGTCAGGGTGTTGTCGCCGAGCGTGCCGGTGAGCGTGGTCTCGTCGAGGTTCTCGATCCTCGCGCCCGCCGCGCCGATGTCCACGCGGAGCTGCGTCTCGCCGACGGTGAGCACGTCGCCGTTCTCGAGCTCGGCGTGGAACACTTCCTCGGGCGGGTTCCCGAGCCAAGTGCCGTTCAGACTGTTCTCGTCGTAGACCCAGTAGCCGTTGCCTTCGCGCTTGATCGTGGCGTGCAGGCGCGAAACCGCGGGATCGTTCAGCGGCACGTCGGCCGTCGGCAGACGACCGACCGCGATCACCTGCTTGTACGGCGAGTAGACCATCCCGCGGTCCGCACCGACGAGCACGGAGAGCACGATCGGGAGATCCGGCGGCGTCTGCGCGTCGAGACCCGGGGGCGCCGCTTTCGGCGCTGCCTTGGGCGGTGGCGGCGGTGCGGCCATCGCCGCCACCCGCTCGGCCCGCGTGAGCACCGCGGTGGCGCCGGCGTCGGGAGGGGGCATCACCTCCACGCGGACCCGGGTGCGCCCGAGCGTGAACTCGTCGCCGGTGGCGAGGGGCCGGCGGGTGATGCGCGCGCTCTCGCCCATGACGAACGTGCCGTTGGCACTGCCGAGATCGACGAGCACGAAGACCCCGGCTTCGCGCTCGACCGCGGTATGGCTTCGCGACACCGCCGTGTCGGTGAGCGCGAGGTCGGCTGCCTTGCCGCGGCCGATCACCATGCGCTCGCCGGCGTAGGTGATCGCCGATCCCGTGTCGGGACCCTCGATGACCGTGAGCTTCAGCGTCGCGGTTTGGGCCACGTCAGTACGCGAAGACCGAGACGATGTGGATCAACGAGAAGGCGGCGAGTCCCGCCGAGAGCGGGATGTGCGCCGTCAGCCAGACCTTCAGCAGGTAGTCGTAACGCAGCTGCGGATAGAGCGAGACCTCGATCTTCTCCTTCCGGAAGATCAGCCGCATCGCCTTGCGGAAGTCTTCCTGCTCGCTCGGGGGGATCTCCTTGACGATCAACCGCAGCCGGTCGGGACGGGCGGTGTCGCGCTCGACGATGGCGGGCGCGAAGAGCCAGCCGATCGATGGCGTCATCGAGACCCCGGGAATCGAGACCTCCTGCTGGTACACCCGCCGGAAGATGTCGCTCTTCCCGTCGACCGTCGCCTGGAGCTCCTCGCACACGTGCGCGTGATCGTCGCGGAGCTCCTCCGGCGTTCGCTCCGCGCGCTCCTCGATCACCGTGAGCGCCGGCGGCACCACCCAGTAGATCCACACGCCGGCGATCCCCGTCAGCACCACGCCGACGAGACAGACGAACGCCAGCGTGGCGATCACGTTGCCGAAGCGGAAGCCGGCGTGGAGCAGGATCAGCAGCA
>JAXDLK010000217.1:0-6032 GCA_034666665.1 Candidatus Binatota bacterium | reverse complement strand
AGCAAGAATCCGAGGAGCGGCGAGATGACGATGAACTCCATCGCCGCGCCGAGCTTGTCCCAGCGGAGCGAATCCCAGCCGGCGTTGGCGACGCCAGCACCGGCGAAACCGCCCATGATCGCGTGCGACGAGCTCGTCGGCAGGCCGAGGCGCCAGGTGATCAGGTCCCAGACGATCGCGCCGATGAGACCGGCCAACACGACGTAGACGTAGGATGGGTCGTGGGGCTGCACCTTGACGATCTTCGAGAGCGTGTCCGCGACCGTCGGGGCGAAGACGAACATCGCGACGAAGTTGAAGAATGCGGCCCACAAGACCGCTTGCCTCGGCGTGAGCACGCGCGTCGAGACCACGGTCGCGACGGAGTTCGCCGCATCGTGGAACCCGTTGATGACGTCGAACGCCAATGCGACCGCAACGCTGAACGCGACGATCGGCAAGATTGAATCCATGGCGAGCCGTTCCTCAGCTTGTCCGGCCTACGACTCGCCCGTCGGGACGCGCGAGCGTGTTCCACATGAGGGGGTCACCCGAGAGATCGTGCGGTCGGATCGCTTGCGCGGGTCGATGAGATCCCGGCGCCCCTTACACCGAAGCGCGACGTATCGGCAAGGCGCACCGGACCGCCGTGCCCGCTCGACCCGACGGGTTGCCGACCTCCGTCGGCGGTTGCGCGGTGCCCGCGGCGTGGTAAAGATCCGCCGGTTCGCGGTGCCGATCGCAGGCGCACCGCGCCCGGAGGGCGAGGCAGCATGCTGGCGCGCATCTTTCCGCGAGAAGGGAAGGAGTTCTACGAGTTTTTCGAGCGGCATGCCGAGAAGACGCTCGAGGCCGCGCGCCTGCTCGCCGCGATGCTGAACGACCCGCAGGACGCGCAGGCGCAAGCGGAGCGCATCAAATCGATCGAGCACGAGGGCGACACGATCACCCACCGCACGATCGAGCGCCTGCACCAGACGTTCCTGACGCCGATCGATCGCACCGACATCCACCGCATCATCAGCCATCTCGATGACGTGCTCGATCTCGTCGACTCCACCGCCGAACGGCTCTGGCTCTACGACCTGACGGTGATCGAGCCCGACGCGAAGAGTCTCGGCGACGTGCTCGTGAGCGCCGCGGCCGAGGTCCTGCGTGCCGTCGGTCAGCTGCGAAACCTCGGCGACCGCCAGGCGATCATCCGCACGTGTACCGAGATCAATCGCCTCGAGAACGAGGCGGACTCGTTGATCCGACGCGCGGTCGCGCGCCTCTTCCACGAGGAAGAGCGTCCCATCCACGTGATCAAGTGGAAGGAGATCTACGACTACCTCGAGGACGCGGTCGACCGGTGCGAAGACGTGGCCAACATCCTCGAGGGCATTGCGCTCGAGTACGCGTGATGGCTCGCCCGTTCGCGCGGGTCTCCCTGTCGTCCGTGTGTCGGCCGGGCGGTCGCCGCTGAGGCTTCCGGTCTCCCCCGGCCTCGGATGGACGTTCGCGATCCTCTTCGAGAGCGTGCGCTGACGCTTCGCGCGGCGGCGCTCGCCCGACCCGAACGGTTCGTCGCGGCGCTCGCCGCCGTCGCCCGAGAAGCGGCGCGCCGGACGCCGGCACCGCGCGAGCTCCCGTTCTTCGCGCTCGATCTGCCCGAAGGCTGCGGGCCGAAGCTCCTCGAGCGGCTGTCGGAGCTCGGCATCTTCCGCGTGTACGAACGGGTGCTCGACCTCGGCGGCGGTCTCGGCGCGCCGGCGCGTTGGCTCGCGCGGCGGCGCGGCTGCCGCGTGGTGACCGTCGATTGGTCGCCTCGCGCCACGATCGCGGCTCGCCTGCTGACTCGCCGGAGCGGTCTCGAAGATCGCGTCGGCTCCATCTGCGGCGTGCTCGATCGGCTGCCGTTCCGGGTCGCCGCCTTCACGCACGCCTGGAGCATCGAGGCGCTTCACGGAGCGCGCGACAAGCGCGGCGTCTTTCGCGAAGCCTACCGGGTCCTTCGGCCCGGTGGTCAGATCGCCGTGCAGGATTGGGTGCTCGCGAAGGGGGCGCCGCCGGAGCCGGGTGCATACGAGCCGGCGGAGCGCTACCGGCAGACGCTCTCGTCGGAGGGCTTCGTCCAGGTCGCGGAGGTCCCCGCCGGCGACCTCCGCGAACCGTGGTCCGCCGTCGCCGCGCTGGCAGCCGAGCGGCTGGCCCGCGACGTCGCGGAGACGGACACGGCGGAGATCGAAGAGGCCCTGTGCGCCCGCGCGCGGCTCGCCGAGCAGCAGGCGGCGGCCGATGCGGGTCGCATCGAGCTCGTGCAGATCTTCGCGCAGAAGCCTTCGTGAGGGTGCCACCGCGAGTGGTAGTGTTCGAAGGCGGGACCATGATAGACGCCGCTCGCCGTCGCCGCCGGCCGACACCGCTCCCACCGATGCACCGCCGATTCCTGCTCTCGCTCCTCTGCTCGACGGTGTGCCTCGCCCCGTCGCTGGCGGCGGGGCAGGCGGGCGTGTACGTGACGCCTTCGCTGACGGCAGAGGAGGAGTACGACGACAACGTCTTCTCCGTACCGGACGAGGACGACCAGGTCGTGCCGGAGGAGCCGCCGGGACAGCAACCCGGCACGTCGGAGCTGCCGCGCGGGCGGGAGGACGACTTCATCTTTCGTGCGACTCCGGGCGTCGAGGCCGGGTATTCGTCGGAGCCGGTGTCCGTCGTCGGTCGCTACCGGGTGGACGCGGAACAGTACGTGAATCACTCCGATCTGAGCGACGGAGTGGCGCGGCAGAATGGCTCGGTCCGGGCGACGTATCTGCCGAACCGGCGGCTCACCACCGGCCTCGAGGGCGGCTTCAGCGAATCGAAACGGCCTCGTGACCTGAATCAGCTGATCCCGTCGGGTGACCAGCAATTGCCCGGCACCGGGCTCGAAGATCCCCGTGCGCGCGTCCGCCGGTATTTCGCGACCCCGAACGTGTCGTTCCGCTGGACCCGCCGTCTCAGTACCGATGCCGACTATTCGTACGAGCGCTCCGAGGAGGTCGGCGGCGTCACCAGCGACACCCACGCGGCAGGCGCGCGCATCAACCGGCGGATCACGCGGCGCGACACGGTGGATGTGGGCTACGGCTATCGCAACTTTCAGTTCGAAGAGGCGAGACCAGCCCCGGCTCCGGGAACCGAACCGGTTCCCGATCCCGAGTCGTTCGCGAACCAGAACGCGTCGGAGTCGCACGTGGTGTCGTTCGGCTGGACGCGCGAGTTCACTCCCCGGGTGGAAGTCGTGCTCCGCGGCGGCCCGCGATTCACGGAGGGCGCGATCGATGCGGACGCCCTCGCCAGGCTCCGCTACGCTCTCGAGCGCGGCGACCTGTCCGTCCAGTATACGCGGACCGAGAACACCGCGGTCGGAGAGCTCGGCGCCGTGCGGACGGATTCGGTCGTCGCCGGCATCGGATACGAGGTCGGACGCGGGGTGAGCCTGCAGGGAGCGGTCGGGTATGCGCGAAACGAGACCGACAGCTTCGACGCCGACGTCTACAGCGCGAACGTCGGAGTCGACTACCAGACGCGCGAATGGCTGAAGCTCTTCGTGAGCTACGACTTCAGCCTGCAGCAGGAGAGCTTTTCGACGGGTGCCGACGGACGCGTGATGCCGGACCAAGACACCCTGCACAACCTCGGGGCGGTCGGCTTCACGATCACCTATCCGTACCGCGTCTATTGAGCGGGCTCGGCGGCCCCCGGCGTCACGACCCGTCGGCTTGTTCGGGGTTCCTGCGAGCCGCTACAATCGGTCCCGCGATGGTACGCCGGTTCCGAGAGCGCTCTCCGCAAGCCTGGCCGGCGCGCCGGCCCCTCCGAGCCGCCGGCGGTGCCGCCGCGCTCCTTCTCCTGCTCGCGCCCTTGCCGCCTGCTCAGGCGACCGAGGACGGGATCCGTGGAACGGTCGGAGCCGAGAGATCCTCCGGATCCTCTGGCTCCTCGGCCGAAGACGAGATCGAACGGGCGCTCTCCGAGGACGACTTCGATCAAGGCGCGGATCTCCTCGGCGAGGACGCGGAGGACCCCTCGTCCGTCGACTCGGCAGAGCCGGACGACGAGGCGACGGATTCGGACGGCGGCGGAGCGGGCGAGGAGGGCGAAGCCGAACCTCCCGCCGAAGCCGATACGGCTCCGCCGAGCGACCCGGACGTTTCTGACGACGCGGACACGGGTCTGACGAGCACCACCACGCCCGATCGCGCAGCCGAGGCCACGCAGACGCCGACGGCTGCCGAGCCCACCGCTCTGCCGAGCGAGGACGAGGAGACGGAGGCGGCTCCGCCCGAGGTGCCGACCTCGCTACCCGAAGTCCCGCCTGTGGCGGTGTCCACGCCACCCACCGAGACCGCCCCGCTCGCGGCCGGCGGCGTTCCCGCCGAGGGATACCGCATCGGCGCCGGCGACGTCCTCGACGTGGTCGTGTGGAAGAACGAGCAGCTGACGCGCTCAGTGACGGTCCGCCCGGACGGCAAGATCTCGCTCCCGCTGGTGAACGACATCGAAGCCGCCGGCCTCACGCCGGCGAATCTCCGCGACGTGCTCGTCAAGAAGCTCGCGGAATACGTGCCGTCGCCGGAAGTCTCGGTGCTGGTCTCGAAGGTCCAGAGCTTCGAGGTCTCGGTGATCGGAGAAGTGCAGAAGCCCGGACGGTTCGACCTCCGCGGCCGCACGACCGTGCTCGACGCGCTCGCGCTTGCGGGCGGCCTGAGCGAGTTCGCCTCGCGCGGAAAGATCTTCGTGCTCCGTCACGAAGGCGAAGCGACCACCCGCATCCGGTTCGATTACGACGACGCCATTTCGGCCGACGAGGAAACGCAGCCGCTGATCCTGCAGCCGGGCGACATCGTCGTGGTGCCCTGAGGAAGCCGTGGCTTCACGTGCTTCCCGGGACGGGCTCGATACGGCCGTCGAGATCGTCCAGCGGCGCATGGGCCTCGCGATCTTCACGTTCGCGGCGCTCTTCGCGGCGGCCGTGAGCCTGATCGTCTTCCTGCCGGACATCTATCGTGCGACCGCGACGCTGCTGGTCGAGCGGCAGCAGGTCCCGGAGGATTTCGTGCGCTCGACGGTGACGAGCGCCGTCGACAGCCGCTTGCAAACGATCAGTCAGGAGATCCTCAGCCGCTCCCGCTTGCAGAAGCTGATCCGGGACCTCGATCTCTACCAGGCGCTCCGCGGCGAAGCGGCCGGCGACGAGGTCCTCGACCGCATGCGCAAGGACATCCAGCTCGAGACCCGGGAAGTCGCGCAGCTCGGCGAGAACCAAGCCACGATCGCGTTCGCCGTCAGCTACAGCGGCAGCGACCCGCGCAAGGTGGCGCAGGTGACGAACATGCTCGCCTCCTTCTACATCGAGGAGAACTTGAAGGTCCGGGCGAAGCAGGCGACCGGCACCGCCGAGTTCCTCGAGACCGAGCTCGACAAGATCAAGCAGAAGCTCGACGAGCAGGAACGGCTGGTGAGCAAGTTCAAGGAAGAGCACATGGGCGAGCTTCCCGAGCAGCGGGAGGCGAACCTCTCGACGCTCGAGCGGCTGAACTCGCAGCTCCGACTGAACGGCTATCAGCAGGTGCGCGCCCGCGAGCAGCGGGCGGCCCTGACGAAGCAGCTGAGCGACGCGGGCAAGGGACGGACGCGCCGTGAGGCCGATCCAGTGGCCGCTCGCCTCGCCAAGATGAAGCAGGACCTGGCCGAGCTGCGCAGCAACTTCAGCGAGAAATACCCGGACGTCGTACGCTTGAAGGCCGAGATCGCCGCGCTCGAGAAACGCCGATCCGCTGGCGGGACGGTCGCAGAAGGTGAAGGCGCCCGGAGTCCCTACTCCATGGAGCTCCAGCAGTCTCTCAAGGCGATCGGTGCGGATCTCGCCGGTCTCAAGGCGGAAGAGAAGGGCGTCCGAGAGTCGATCGCCGAGTACCAGCGCCGGGTCGAGAATGCGCCCCGACGCGAGCAGGAGTTCCAGGCGCTGTCGCGCGACTACGAGACCACGAAGGACAGCTACCGCTCGCTGCTGAAGCGGTACAAGG
>JAXDLK010000216.1:0-7135 GCA_034666665.1 Candidatus Binatota bacterium | reverse complement strand
CGCCTGTCAGTACGAAGGACGGTGTGACGGTCGCCAAGGAGATCGATCTCAGCGACCGGTTCGAGAACATGGGCGTCCAGCTGGTGAAGCAAGCCGCCGGTCACGTCTCCGATGCCGCGGGAGACGGGACGACTACCACCACGGTTCTCGCGCGAGCGATCTTCGCCGAGGGCATGAAGCTCGTTGCCGCGGGGCACGATCCCATGAGCCTCAAGCGGGGCATCGAAAGGACCGTCACGATGGCGCTCGCAGAGCTCGAGCGCATCTCCCGGCCGATACGCGGCACCAAGGACATCGCTGCGGTTGCGAGTATCGCGTCGAATGCCGATCCGGAGATCGGCGACATCGTCGCCCGTGCCTTGGAGAAGGTCGGCCTGGAAGGGTTGATCTCTGTCGAAGACGGACGTGGTCTCCAGTCGGAGCTCCGTTTCACCGCCGGCCTGGAGTTCGATCGGGGCTGGCTCTCCGAGCAGTTCGTGACGAACCCGGCACAGATGGAAGCCACTCTCGATGACTGTGTGGTCTTCGTTTCGGAGGACAAGGTTTCGTCGCTCGACGACATCCTGCCGATCCTCTCGATCGTGAAAAAGGCCAGGAAGCCGATCCTGGTCCTCGCCGACGAGGTCGAGGGCATCGCTCTACAAACGCTGGTGACCAACAAGGTGCGCGGGGGAATGCCCTGCGTCGCGGTCAAGGGTCCGGAGTTCGGCCACCCGCGAAAGGAGATGCTCCGGGACATCGCCACCATCGTGGGAGCACGCGTGGTTTCGAAAGAGACCGGAGTCAGCGCGAAGAGCTTGGAGGTCGAAGATCTGGGGCGCGCGCGGCAGGTGATCGTCGAACGCGCGCGCACGATGATCATCGACGGTGGCGGAGACAAGAAGGACATCGACGCGCGCCTGAGTCACGTCCGCACGCTCGTTCGCAAGGCGACGAACGATCTCGAGAAGGGGAAACTCGAGGATCGACTGGCAACGCTTCTCTGCGGGGTCGCGGTCGTCAAGGTCGGGGGAGTGACGGAGATCGACCTGACCGAGAAGAAGGCCCGGTACGACGATGCCATCTGCGCGACGCGAGCGGCGATCGAAGAGGGGATCGTTCCCGGAGGCGGCGTGGCGCTCCTGCGTTTGCTCGACGCGATCGAAGGGAAGGAGCTTTCCGAGGAAGAGCGTCCCGCGGTCGGAATCCTTCGGCGTGCGCTGCAAGAGCCGGCGCGCTGCATCGCGCTCAATTCGGGCGCCGATCCGTCCGTCGTTCTCGACCGGATACGTGCCGGGAAGAATGGCTTCGGCTACAACGCCGCGACCGACGTCTTCGAGGATCTGATCAAGGCCGGAGTCGTCGATCCCACGAAGGTCGTGCGCATCACCCTACAGACCGCCGCCTCGATCGCGGGCTTGCTCCTGACCACGGAGGCGACGATCGTCGACTGGCCGGAGGCCGTCGTCGAGAAGGACTACCTGGACCCGCCGATCCCCGACAGGAAGAACTTCCGTCCCCGAGCCGGCCGCTTGAAGTAACCTCCCGCGCGCCGCTGCTCATTGCACGGATTCTAGGGGACGGCGACGCGATGTACGGGCGTGCGCTGGTCGCGTTGCCGTACCGAAGGTCGTCACGGCTGATCGGAGCCGCAAGCGAATCTCGTTGAGCGCCGCCCCCGCACATGGCCGCCTGCGATCGATCTTCGCGATCGACGACCGCTCCCTCGCCGTTTTTCGAGTACTCGTCGCTACGCTCGTGCTCGCGGATCTGGCGATCCGGTCGTTCGATCTCGATGCGTTTTACACCGCGGACGCTGCGCTTCCGGCGGAGTACGTGAATCGTCTCTTGACCGGGACGGGTCGCTGGTCGCTTCACCTTCTCGCGGGCTCGCCGCAGGCTGCGGGCGTCCTATTTCTGCTCTCCGGGCTTGCGGCCGCCGCCATGCTCGTGGGTTACGAGACGCGGATCGCGACGGCCGGATCGTGGATCCTTCTCACGTCTCTGCAGAATCGTTCACCCCTGCTCGGTAACGACGGGGACGATCTTCTCCGGCTGTTGCTCTTGTGGGGAAGCCTCCTTCCTCTCGGCGCCCGCGCGTCGATGGATGACGCGGACCGACCCTCATCGGTCCCCCGCGCTCGAGGAAGCACCGTGGCTTGCGCGGCGATCCTCCTGCAGATCTGCTGGATGTACGGCTTCTCCGGCATCTGGAAGCTGAACGCCGAGTGGCTGAGCGGTCACGCGCTACAGGAATTCTTTTCGGCAAGCTGGTTCGCCCAGCCATCCGGGCGCGCTCTGGTTCGGTTTCCCACGCTGACGAAATCGTTCACGTTCGCGACCGTCGCGATCCAATTGGCGGCGCCATTTCTCCTCCTCTCGCCGTGGAGGACCGACCGCACGCGGTTGGTCGGGCTCGGTCTTTTGGTCCCGCTGCACATCCTGCTCGATCGAACGCTGCGTCTCGGATGGTTCTCGTACGTGTGTCTCGTAGCGCTGACCTTGTTCATCCCGACCTCGGCGTGGGACCGACTCGTACCGGCTCGCCGCCTTTCAACCGCTACCGAGATTCCGCCCCGCATCGGCGGAGACGATGTGGTCGAACGAGGGCTCTTGCATCGCGCCTGGGCGATCGCCGTCGGAGCGCTCGCCCTGTTCGTGCTGGTTTGGAACCTCGCAACGCTGCCCTCGTTCGGCGGCATCGCCAGGATCCTTCCCTCAGGTTTCTGGTGGCTCGGGGGGGCCACGGCGCTCGCGCAGAAATGGAGCATGCTCGAGCATCCGCCGCGAGGTGATCTCTGGTATGTCGCGTTCGGAACGACGCAGATTCCGTCCGCCGTCGACGTCCTGACCGGCGGCATCCCGGATCCGCAGAAGCCGGAATGGCCGTCCGCGAGGCTGCCGAATCAGAATTGGCGCCACCTCTTCTGGCGTTTGAACGCGGAAGAATTCAAAGATCTGCGGGAGACGACCGCGAGCTTCCTTTGCCGTAGGTGGAACTCGAGCCACCGGACGGAGCTCCAGCTCGAGGAAGTGCGCTTGATCTCCTACGGAGACCGCCGCAATCCGAAGGATCCGAGCGACCCGGTTTCGTACCCCTACGTCCGCTGGACCGCCGGTGGCCCGTGCCGGCCGCGGACGGAAATCCCGCCGTTCTGAATCTGTTTCCGGGGTGCGGTCCGTCGTTTGCCACAAACCAGGCTCGGCGCTTTGTGTCACGTTCCGACCCGGCGCTCGCGGACTACGAGACGCATCCGGAGCTGCGGCCCGCCGTGCGCTGCGCCGGTCTCGAGGATTCCTCGCGGCCGAGCGGGTATTCTCCGCACTGCCAGCCGCTGAGGCACGAGTTCTCGACGTTCCGCGCCACGGCGGCTCGACAGGGCCGATCGACGATCGACCTGCCGCCCGGCCGCGCCTTCGGCGAGGTCGAGGATCCGCTTTGGTTCTGCAACCAGCACGTGATCTCGGATGAGCCGCCCGACTACGGCAGTACGGTGCGCCGGAACTTCCGCAAGCAAAAGGGCGGCGCGATCGGTGAGATGATCCTGCAGCTCTTCACCGCGCCCGCGTCGGACGAGTCGTTGAAGCCGGTGAGCCTCTCCTTCGATTTCGTCGCGAGCAATTCGACGACGTTCGTTCCGCCGTACACGATCATGCCGGAGGACACCGTCTGGTACGCGCCGTTCGACCTGGCGATCGGCATGATGACGATTCACAGCCACGAGAACATGGTGAAGAGCACGATCGACGTGCTGCCGGCGAATCCGCCACGGGTGGCCTCGAGCGATCCCGCGTGCGGCGCGATGGCAGCAGGCGTGCCGGCGGCGCACGCGTACGAAGGATACGACTACTTCGAGCCGAAGGTCTGCGAGTACTGGCGGCAGCCGGACGGGCCGCTGATCTTGCGCAAGGGCCAGGCGATCCGGACGTCGTGCATCATCGACACGGAGTCAATCAGACCGACCAGATCGACGATCCCGCGGTGCGCGCCGCGGTCGAGGACGGTCCCCTCGGTGACGCGCTCTACGGGCACCAGGATCCTTCGGTGTACCGGGTCCGTTACGCGTGCGAGCGGATCATGGGCGTACCGCCGGGAGAGCCGATCAATCTGGTCGGGTTCGGAGTCGCGAAATATCCCGAAGACTGCCCGCCGAATCCCGCGACCGACGACCGCGGCCGCCCCGTCGACGGTCCATACGCCGCACCGAGCTACTGCCCGGCCGACGGCAGCCACACCGGGCGCTGCGTACCGTCGAGCCTGGTTTTCTCGAACACGGGGAAGGATGCGATGTGCATCCCGATCATCATGTACTGGCCGCTCGATCGCGTGCTCAACGCAGATGGAAGCGTGAACGAGGACGCGACGTCACACCTCGAGGACGGCGACGTCGATTCCGTCGGCACGCCCGGCCGTGTGTGGAAGTCGCCGAGCGACAGCGGCATCTGCGACGATGGCGCCGGACCAGACGGCGTCAACGTCGCTGACCCGACGGCCGCAGCTCCTAGCGGCGCTGCCGTACTACGGCCGCCGCTGCAGGGCGGGGTTGTAGCGGCGGCTGCCTCTGTCACCGGCCTCGGTAAAAGCGTCCGTCACTGAACCCTCACCCGGCCTTCGGCCACCCTCTCCCAGGATGGCAGAGGGCTCACGCCGAGCGTAGCCGCGCTTAAGGGAGCTTCAGCTCCTCGCGCATGAACTGCGGCAGGCGGGCCGAGGTCGTTCGTTTCGAAGACGGAAGCGCCTTCGCCCAATCCACGTAATTCGCTGAGGTGAGACGTTGACCGCCTCGAAGCGACGAGGATAGGAGCGGGGGCTGTGAGCGTACGCTTTCATCCGCATGCTCTGGAACGCATGGCGGAGCGCGGCGCGACCGAGGGGAAGCGAGGACGACCATCGAATCCGGGGAGCGTTTCGCGGGCAAGTTCGGGCGGACCGGCTTCCGGCGGAACTTCGCGTTCGGAGGGACGTGGCGGGGGCGGGTTACGCGACCAAGCAGCTCGAGGTCTACGCGGTCGAGGAGGATTGTGATTGGCTCGCAATCACCCCAGTGGTGAAGTACTTCTAGAGATGTGAAGCTCACTTACGACCCCGCTCGAAACGTCGCCTACATTCGCCTGCACGAGAAGACGGCGCAGGTCGAGACCGTCCGTGTGAGCGATGAACTGAACGTGGATCTCACGCCGGACGGCACCGTCTACGGGATCGAGCTCTTGAACGCCAACGAACAGCTCACCGCAGGCGACGGTGGGGCTTTGGTCGTCGTCAACGAGGCGCTCGGCGAGCGGCGCGAGATTCCCCTCAGTCGGTAGGAGCTACGGCCGCACATCGGCGCTCCTCCGTGGTCGCGGCCACCGCCACGCCACGGACCCGACGATGCCGCGGGTGAGAACGAGCGTCGCCTGCACCGTCCGCGGTCGTGTCCTCTGATTTTTGCTATACGTTCGTCCTGCTCGACGTGAATGAGTTCGCGTAAGCAATCGCACCTGAGATTCTCGACGACTTTCGGCGCGGAATGAAAGGGGACGATCGACCCGTCGACGCGAGGGAGATCGGCTCGAAAGGCCTGGCTTCTACATGCCGGAGCTTCTCGGGGATTGGGAACGCGCACGGCGACTGGAGCGCCTCGAGCCCATCGCGCCTCTGGAGTAGGACGTGCTGAAGGACGTCGTATACGCACGACCGCTAGGGGGTTACCGCGTTCGCCTACGGTTCGAGGACGGCCTAGAGGGTGACATAGACCTCGAATCCGTGATCCGCTTTGAGGGCGTCTTCGCGCCGCTCGAAGACCCGGAGCGGTTCACGGAGCTGAGCGTAAGTCCCGAGCTCGGTACCGTCACCTGGGCGTGCGGAGCCGACCTGGCCCCCGAATTCCTCTACGACCTCGTCGTCGCAGCGGCGAAGACCCTCGCGACGTCCGAATCGTAAAGCCTCGAGCCGGTTTGCGGCTGCGTGTGTCGTTTTGCCGGTCGACCGGCGTCGTCGATGAATTGCTATGCGAGGCTCGATGCCGACGCTGCTAAATCTCGAAGGCTTTCGTTTCTTCTTCTACAGCGATGAGAGGAACGAGCCGGTGCACGTCCACGTTGAGAAGGGTGACGGAGTGGCCGAGTTCCGGCTTCGCCCCGGTGAAACTCGACTGGTCTCGAGGCCTGAAGGTTCAGGAATTGTCGTGCGCCGAGGCGATTGTGGTAAGCAATCGAGATGAGTTCGAGAAAGGGTGGAATGACCACTTCAAGCGCCCCTGAAGAGCCGGCTCCGCTCGCCGCTGAAATCTTCTTTCCAGCGGAAGACAAGTTCGCGGTGCGCCTCGTCGATGGGCGAGAGTTGTTCGTTCCGCTGTCGTGGTTCCCGCGTTTAGCGCAGGCAACATCGAAAGAGCGGGCCAATTGGCGGCTCATCGGAGGCGGCGTAGGCATCCACTGGCCGGAGCTCGACGAGGACGTCTCCGTCGCTCGCCTCTTGGGCTTTCCGACGGACTGACTCTCCGCCTCAGCGCCTCCGAGGCGGAACGCTTCGGCGCCCTCGGGTTCTGCGTTGGACCGCTGGACCACTCTCGACCCTTCGGCGTGAGACTCGTGTTCACGGAGACGATCTCCGGGTGCGCGGCGCGTTGACCGGCGGCGACGCCTCCAGGTAATATCTGACCAGTCTGACTAGCTGGGAGATCGTCGATGGCGCGTTGGCAACTCCAAGAAGCGAAGGCGCGACTGAGCGAGCTGGTGCAGTCCGCCCAGCGAGACGGTCCACAGGAGATCACGCTACGCGGGACGCCCGCGGTCGTCGTGGTTTCGAAGCGAGACTTCGACCGGATGAAGAAGCGTAAGCCGTCGTTCATCCAGTTCCTCCGCGAGTCGCCCCTCGCCGGTTCGAGGCTGCGGGTCGAACGCAATCGCTCGCCGGTTCGTGACCTCGACCTGTGAGCTACCTCGTCGACACCCACGTGATCTCCGAGTTCGTCCGGCTGCGACCGGCACGAAACGTCGTCGAGTGGCTCGAACGTGCGCCCGACACCGCGTTCCACGTGAGCGTCCTGTCCCTGGGCGAGATCCGCAGGGGGGTGGAGATGCTGGCGGACGGCGCTCGGAAGGAGACGCTCCGGCGCTGGCTGGAGCTGGACCTCCCGGAATGGTTCGAGGATCGAGTCTTGCCGCTCACCGC
>JAXDLK010000215.1:0-6491 GCA_034666665.1 Candidatus Binatota bacterium | reverse complement strand
CGAGCATTTTGGCGATTCCCAGGGAGCAAATGCGGCGCCAGCTCGGCGAGCCGCGATTTGCCGCGAATTCGCGGGGCGATGTGAGCGAGGCCGCCTAAAGGCTGAGCAAGGTGCCACAGCGTGCGCGCAAAGCAGCAGCGTGCGCACGAGCCGAGCGGAGACGCAGGGTGTCGTGTCTCACGAATGTATCGCGCGAATGTATCGCGCGAACGCGAACGTTCGGGGGAACGCGAGCCTCCGGTGCTCACGTGCGCCGCCGGCGCCGCGGATCCGCACGACCGAGGAGAGCTCGGCGAGCGCGCGGTGCGCGAGGACTGATCTCCGCGCCTGCGCGACGAAGTGCCGCTGCCGCCGTCGTCTACGGCACCACACCGTCCGGCGGGGCAGATGCAACACGGTGTCGGTCGGCTTCGCCCGCCTCCTCGCCGGCGCCGAGAGGCGGCGGCTCGTCGCCGGCGTCACCTACGGCATCTTCGTCGATCTCCGTCTCGCGCAAGCGGTCGAGCGCCGCAGGCACCTCCGCGGCGACGCCCGGTCCGCCCGCCGCGGGCTCCGCGCCGACCGAGCGCCCGCGCTCGGCGGGAGGTGCGAAGAGCGCTTGCAGCGCGAGGACCGCGCCGAGCGTCGCGGCCGCCACACCGACGCCGATCGTCCCGGACGATGGGAGCGCGCGGTGGAGCAGGGCGAACGGATTCGCCCGAAGCCGCGGGCGCCAGGCCTGGAAACGCTCCGCGCCCGCGGCGACCGCGGTCATCGCGAGCGCGACGGCGGGAAGCATCGCGGCACGTACCGCGGGAGAAGGATCGGTCAGCGTCAGGAACTCGAGCACCGGCAGCTCGAAGAAGAGGTGGGCGACGTAGACGAGGAGGCTCTTCCGGCCGAGCTGGCAGAGCCACTCCGATCCGCGCCGGACCCGGGCATCGCGCTCGTACGCGACCGCCGACCACGTCATCACGAACGCGCTCGCCACGAGGTACCAGACGAGCTCGGCGAGATGGAGCGGGAACTTCTCGAAGTTCCATGCCGGAAGGCGCGCGGGATCGATGCCGAGCGCGGCGCCGTTTCGCACGAGAAACATTGCGGCGTAGGCGAGCGACACTCCCGCGATCGCCGCGTTGCGAAGCGCCGGAGCGAGCGCCCGCAGGCGGTCGATCCGCATCCCGATCACGTAGCCGGCGACGAAGAAGGGTTGCCAGAACGCGAGAGGAAAGGACCAGGGCGGCCAGTGAGCCGAGGAGCCGCTCGCCGAGGCGAGGGCGTACGCCGCGAAGCTCCCGGCGAGAAGCGCGACATCGCCGGCACGGCGGCGGATTCCGTGCAAGAGGGGAACGGCCGCGACGAGGAACGCGTAGAGGAGGAGGAGTCCTCCGGTCGCTCCGCCATCGCCGAACGTGGCGACGGACCAGAGGTCCGGCGGATGCACGGTCACCCCCGGCGGGACGAGCCGGGCGCGCTCGACGTACGCGAATCCGACCGAGGCGAGCCGGTCGATGAAGAGAAGCAGGAGCGCACGCCGAAGCAGACGGACCGTCGCGCGCTTCGCCTCCTCGGGGCCTGCGGCGAGCCTCGGGCCGAACACGCGCGCGATGGTCATGCCCGAAAGGAGGACGAAAGCGCCGGCCGCGAAGCGCGTGTAGTCGCCGATCCACGAAGCCAGCGCCGGCGGCATGCCGATCGGGTAGCGGGCGAAGTGGACCCAGGCCATGTCGACGAGGGCGAGGCCGCGCCAGAGATCGAGCAGCGGCTCGCGCTCGCGCCCGCGGGGAATGGCGAGGCGCATCATCCGCATCGCTGTCGCGCCGCTCTCTCGGCTGTCTTCGTCACACGAACCGGCAGCCGATTCTTGGCACGAACGTGTCTCTCTGTCACGAAAGGATCCGTCGATGGGGGCTTCGACCGACCGCGCACCGCACGAGATCTGGGAACCCGAGATCGCCGCGCTCGAGGAGCGTGCCCGGCGCCGTCCGCCTCGCGATGGGGAGATCGTCTTCGCGGGGAGCTCGAGCATTCGCTCGTGGTCGACGCTCGAACGCGACATGGCGCCGCTTCCCGTCCTGAACCGCGGCTTCGGCGGCGCCCAGGCGGACGCGATCCTCTACTTCGCGCCGCGGATCATCGTCCCCTCCGCCTCCGGCGGCCTCGTGCTCTACGCCGGCGAGAACGATCTCGAGGCGCACAACCGGAAGACCGCCGAGCGGGTCCTCGCCGACGTCCGAGCGATCGTCGCGCTCGTCGAGGAGCGCCATCCGGCGGCGAGGATCTACCTCGTCTCGGTGAAGCCCAGTCCCGCGCGGCGAACGCGCTGGAGGGAGGCGCGGCGACTGAACGACCTTCTCGGCACCTTCGCCGCCGAAAGCCCGCGGCGCGCGTATCTCGACGTGGCCACGCCGACGTTCGATGCGCGCGGGCGTCGCCGCCGCGAGCTCTTCCTCGAGGACGGCCTGCATCTCTCTCCGGCCGGATATGCACTCTGGACCGCGGTCATCCGGCCGCGCCTCCTCGCGGACTTCGCGACCGGGCGGGGTTGACCCGTCAGCGACGCTGGCGGTGCGCATCGTGAAGAGCCGCGGGGCGAGCCCAGGACAGTCGCCGATGCAACGCGTCTCGAGGCGGGTAGCGTCTGCGGGTTCCTCGAGCGATCTCCACGCCAGGGGGCGACTCGAACCTCTACCGACGTCGCCAGAGAGCTCACTGCGCCTCACAATCGAGCATCGCTCTGCTCCCGCACTCGAGCCCTGCGCCCTCGAGCTCGCTCTCGAACCCGCGCCGCATCTCCATGTGCTCGAGGCCGCGGGTCTCGAGCATTCCGACGACACCGATCTCGCCGAACGCGTGATCGCCCTCGTCGCCGCGTCGCTCGACTTGTCTTCGGCGCGTACCCCACCATAGCATCGCCGTCGGGCCGCATACCGGGTCGGCGAAACCACAGGCCGTCTGAGACCATGAAACCGAGATTGGGTTTCTGCGCCGTGGCACTTCTCGTCGCCGCCGCGGAACTCTCTGCGGAGGCGCCGCGCGTGGCCACGGACACCGGTCAGGTGCTCGTGGCGCCCACGGAATACGCCCTGGTGCACCGTTTGCCGTCGACGCATTTCCAACCGACGGCAGCGTACCAATGGGTCGACGTACTGCTCGAAGCATCCGGGCGCGATGCGGAGCGGAACCGTCCCCGCCCCACGATCCTCTCCCGCGCGATGGCTCTGATCTTGACGTCCATGTATGACGCCTGGGCTGCGTACGACGGCATCGCGGTCGGCACGCGCCTCGGCGGCCGGCTGCGGCAACCCGCCGCGCAGCGGACGCAGCCGAACCGAGAGAAGGCGATCGCGTACGCAGCGTACCGCACGCTGCTCTTCGTCTACCCCGAAGACGCGGAATGGATCCGTGATCAGTTCCGTGTGAAGGGCTTCGATCCCGGCGACGCCTCGATGGAGGCGAGCACGCCCGCAGGCATCGGCAATGCCGCGGCGAACGCCGTCATCGAGTACCGCCGCCACGACGGCGCCAACCAGCTCGGCGACGAGCCGGGCGGCAACGGCAAGCCGTACGCCGACACCAGCGGATACGCTCCGAAGAACAGGCCCGACCACATCGCCGATCCATTGCGCTGGACGCCGATCCCTTTCTCCGACGGGAAGGGTGGCACGGTGACTCCGGGTTTCCTCACCGCACATTGGGGAACGGTCAAGCCCTTCGCGCTGGAGCGCGCCGATCAATTCCGTCCGCCCGCGCCGCCGAAATGGGGATCGGAGACGCTGAACCGCGACGTCGAGGAGGTGGTCCGCTCCAATGCGAATCTCACACTGGAGCAGAAGGCCGTAGTGGAGTTCATGCGCGAGGGTCCGCATTCCACGGGTCAGTCGGGGCACTGGCTGCAGTTCGCGCAGGACGTCTCGCGCCGCGACCACTACGCGCTCGAGCAGGACGTGAAGCTCTTCTTCGTGGTGAGTAACGTGGTGATGGACGCCTTCATCGCCTGCTGGGAAGCGAAGCGTCATTACGACACGAGCCGGCCGTACTGGTGGGCGCGCATGCGCTTCGCGGGGAAAGAAATCGATGCTTGGGGCGGGCCGGGCAAAGGTGTCATGAAGATCGCCGGCGACAGATGGCGGCCATATTCGCCGGCCACCTTTCCGACGCCGCCTTTTCCCGGCTACCCATCGGGCCACGCGGCGGCCAGTGGCGCGGCGTCGCGAATCCTGGAGCTCCTGAGTGGCAGCGATCGCTACGGCGCGGTGGCGATTCAGCAGGCCGGCTACATGACGGAGCGTGACGCGACGACCGCGGAGATGCAGGCCCGCGACGGCAGACCGGCGGAGGACGTGCCCAGCTCCAAGGAAGTCCGGCTCTTCTTGCCGACCTTCACGTACACCGCCGAGCTGGCGGCCATGTCCAGGATGTGGGGCGGCTACCACATCCGCACCGACAACGACGAGGGGCTGATTCTCGGGCGCCGGATCGCGATGTACAGCTGGCCGAAGTATCAGGCGTACTTCAGCGGTACGGCACGGTAGGGCTTCCGGTGGAAAGGTTCCGAGCGACCGGCGTCATCCGTAGCTCGAGACGAAGCATGCCTTCGAGGCTACTGGCGTGAGAAGCGCATCTCGGTGGCGCCGCCGCTCTTCACCCGTGCCCAGGCGACGTTGGAGCGGTTCGCCGGGTCGATCGTCACCTGAAAGAAATCGCCGAGCTCGCGGTCGCCGGCGCAACCCGTGCCCTCGGTGCAGACCGGCCCGGTCTTGACCGGCACGGTGTCCACGATCGTGGGAGTCGACGGCACACCGCCGGTCGTGGACTCCAGGTATTCCACGAACCATTGGCTCGCCGCCGGCACCGTGTCCGGACTGCCGACGGCGCTGGTATGGTAGAGGACGACGGCGACCTTGCTGCCGCGCGCGTCGATCCATGGAAAAACCGAGGTGCCGTCGGCGACGAGTGTCACGGGCGCATCCCACGTCGCCCCCCAGTTGGCCGATCGGCTGAAGCGGACACGGCTTCTGTTCGCCTTGCCGTTTCCGTCGAGCAGAAGCTCGAGCCACGTGGCGACGAGCTTCCCTCCGCCCGCGTTCGCGACCACGGCGAACGCAGCCGTCGTGACGAGGTCGTTCTGGTCCTTCGACACCACCGCCTGGGTCCAGTCGAGACCGCCGTCGGTCGAGCGGGCGAAGCCGACGCCGCCGGAGCCCGTCGCGTAGATCACGCCCACGTTTCCGGTGGTCGCGAGCGGATCGCCACCTTCTGCGATGAGGTTTCCCGGGGCGCCGCAGTACGAGCAGTCGACGAGCGAAGCCGCCATGGTGGCGAGCGGATAGGTGAGCCCACCGTCGACCGACTTCGACACCCAGAGCCCCGTCGGCACCTGAGCATAGACGAAGTAAGCGACCCCGTTGCCGGGCGTCGCGACCCAGGGCCGGTCGTGCACGGGGACCCCGCCGGCCGGGTTCGCCACGAACAGCAGCGTGTCTCCGCGCGTGTGCGACACGGCCATCGTGCTGTTTCCGAGATAGAGATCGGAGAAGTAGAGCGTGCCGTCTTTCGGATCGAGGGCCACGTCGGAGTCGCCGCCGCCCGGCATGAGATCGCGGAGGCTCAGGTCTGTCAGGTGGAAGGTGGCGCCGCCGTCGTCGGAGCGGAAGAGATAGCTACTGAGCGGCAGGCCGCCGGGCGCGTTGACGTAGATCCTGCCGTCCATCGAGACGTCGACTCCGGGCTCGGTCAGGAAGTCGACGTCCGGCGGGGTCACTACGACGGGAGCGCTGAAGCCCGGTGCCTGTGACGGCGAGAATGCCGCCGCCATGCCCGCGAGACATGCGACCAGAACCACGCTCCGACGGTTTCGAGCCAAGAGACCTCCTACGCGGTGAGGGTACAGAACCTCCGCGCGACCAATGTCCGAAAATGCGATTCCCTTCCTGGTGCCCGGTTTCTCGCTGGCGGTCAACGCGAAAGAACCCCCCGGGACGCCTTCCGTGCCCTGCTAGGGAGGGGGACAGCTCCGCCGGAAGCCGCCGCCGGCCGCGGACGACTCCTGCAGTCTGTCGCGTACCTCAGTCATGCGGGCGGTGCTCTTGCACCCTCTCTCCCTGACCCGCGCTCCCTGACCCCCACCTGCGGCGACGAAGCGATCGTCCTTTCGATGCGCAATCGACTGCGCTATGACCGCCGGCGTTCGAAACAATTTCAGACGGAGGTGAACGATGCGGAAAGCGCGGATCGCCAGCATCGCCGTCGCGGCGGCGTCCATCGTCACGCTGGGTGTGTCGCGAGTCTCGGCGCATGGTGGGGACATGTCGAGGATCCACGCATGCATCGGCAAGAATCCGAAGGACGTTCGCATCGTCGGCGCCGACGACATCTGCAAGGCGAACGAGACGCCGCTCGACTGGAACATCCAGGGGCCGCCCGGTCCGCAGGGGCCGCAAGGTCCCCAGGGTGCAGTAGGGGCCCAGGGACCACGGGGCCTCCCGGGGCCACAAGGTCCGCAGGGGCCG
>JAXDLK010000214.1:0-2775 GCA_034666665.1 Candidatus Binatota bacterium | reverse complement strand
TCGGTCGCGTCGATCTTGCGCGCGATCCTGCCGGTCGATCCCCACGGCAGGAGCACGCGGCCGCCCGGCGGGGTCTCGAAGAACCAGCCCTTCGCGTCGATCGCGGCGCGGACGTTCTCGACTCCTCCCATGCGGAACCAGAGCCAGGGGAACACCTGCTCCGATTCGAAACCCGCTCCGGCGAGGGCGTACAGATCGCCGTCGCCGGTGGTGTCGATCACCACGTCGGCGAGGATCGCGAAGCGGCCGGACTTGGCCTGGAACGCGACGCCGGCGAGGCGTCTGCCGTCGATCAGCGGGTCGCAGGCCCACGAATGAAGCAGCAGGCGGACGTTCGCCTCCTCGACCATGCGTGCGAGCGCGAGCTTCGCCTCCTCGGCGTCGTAGGCGACGGAGTAGCGCACGCGGTGAGGGCCATGTCCCCAGACGAGCCCCCAGCGCGCGTACTTGCCGACGAGCTCCTGATCGGTGGAGTTCCACTCGCTCCGCGGAGGTGCGACGGCGGCACCGCGCGCGGCCAGCCGGTCGGTGAGCTCCTGGCAGAGGCCCGCGACGACCTGGCGGCCTTCGCCGTCGTCGAGCGTGAGGAGAAGGATGATGAGCCCGCCGGTCGCGAGGCCGCCGAGCTGCCCGTAGCGCTCGGCGAGGATCACGTCCGCGCCTTCGCGCTTGGCGGTGACGGCGGCGGCCACGCCGGCGGAACCGCCGCCGACCACCAGGACCTGGGTCTCGGCGAGCACGCGCGTGTCGCGGGCAGGCTCGCGGATGGCTTTCACGGGAGCGCCCCGCATACCACAGCTTGTCCGCCGTCCGCGCTCCGGATAGCAAGCCGCGCATGAGGAACCACGCGTTCGCTCTGCTCGTTGCAGCAACTCTCGCTACGGTCGTCTTTGCCGAGGAGGAACCGACGGGTCCACGGCCCCCGACGCCGCAGATCCGCGTCACGGCGACCGGCAAGGCTTCGGGCGCTCCCGACGAGGCGGACGTCCACATCGGCGTCGTCTCTCGCGCGGCGACCGCGGCCGAGGCCGCCGAGGAGAACGCCGGACGAGTCGAGCGCGTCCTCGCGGCGGTCCGCAAGCGCCTCGGCGAGAAGGCCGACGTGAAGACGGTCGGCTACACCGTCACTCCGGAGTTCACCTATCGTGAGAACGAGCCGCCGAAGCCCAGCGGCTACTCGGCATCCAACCTGGTACGCGTGCGGACGGCCGACCTTCCCGGCGTCGGCAAGGTGATCGATGCGGCGATGGGCGCCGGCGCAAACCAGGTTCAGAGCCTCGAGTTCCGCGTGAAGGACGAGGCCGCGCTCCGCGCCGAAGCGCTGCGCCAGGCGGTCACTCGCGGCAGGGCGGAAGCCGAGGCGATCGCCTCGACTCTCGATGTGGAGGTGAAGCGCGTCCTCTCCGTCGAGGTGGGACCGCCGGAAGTGCGGGTTCCCATGGGGCGGATGCTCGGGATGGCGGCTCCCGAAGCGATGTCCGCGCCGGCGACGCCGATCGAGGCTGGCAAGATCGAGATCGACGCTCAGGTCACCCTGACGTTCGAGATCGGGCCCCGCCCGTGATGCTCGGCAGCAGCTGCGGCGTGCCGTCCTGGACTCAGCGGAACCAGCTCTTCCGCTGCGCCACACCCTTGTCGACCATCTTCTGGATCGTCGCGCGCACGCGGTCGACCTTCTCGGCGGTCGCCGCATCGTCCTCGTTGGGATCGCCGCGGAAGCGCATCGGGCGCCCCCAGTAGATCCGGTACTTGACGGGAAGCGGAACGAGCCCGAGCGGGCCGAGCCACGGCCAGGTGAGCGTGATCGGAAACGCGGGAAGGCCGAGTCGCTTGCCGAGACCCGCCAGGTTGGCGAGGGCGATCGCCTGCTCCTCGGAGCCGACGACGCCCACGGGCACCACCGGCGCGCCGGTCTGGAGCGCCATCCGCATGAATCCCTGGCCGAAGTCCTTCAGCCGGTAGCGTTCCCAGAAGAGCTTGCTGATGCCGCGGACGCCTTCGGGAAATGCGATCACCGCCTCGTCGTTCTCGAGGAGGTCGATGCAGTTCTTCGGCGTGCCGACGACGGAGCCGAGGCGATGCATCACGACGGAGAGGAACGGCGTGCTCGGCAGGAAGTACTCGCCCATGCCGCGGAGGATCCGCGGCGGTTCGGCCTCGAGCAGCGCGGCGACCTGGACCATCGCGGCGTCGAGCGCGATCTGTCCGGCGTGATTCGGAATCACCAGGCAGCGTCCGCGCGGCAGATTCCGGATGCCGTGGTTCTCGGCGCGGAACCAGTAGCGGTAGAGGACGGCGGTGACGAGGAAGAGGTTCTTCGCGGTCTCCGGGTGAAAGCCCCACGGATCGTAGTTGTAGGTGTTCAGGCGGTTCGGAGTGCGCGCGAGCCGCTCCTCGATCTCTTCCCGGAGCCGCGCGATCGCCGTCGGCGTCACCGCATCGAAGAGCTCCTGGACGGCTTCGTCCGCCGAAGCGGAGCTCTTGGGCGGAGGCGTGCTTTCGGAGGACATCGGGGCCGCGGTTGCACCCGGATCAGCGGATGCTGGCGAAGGTCTCGTCGAGCGCGAAGAGCGGCTTGAAGCCGGTCGCCGCGAGGAAGCGCTTGCCGCTCACCGTGCAGGGATACTTGATGAAGTCGATCGCGCCGGGTGGGACGTGAAAGAGCCCGAGATCGAAGAGACGCCCGAAGACGCCGCGAGCGACGAACTCCGGCAGCGGCACCGGAGTGTTGCCGGTCTCGGTGATCGCCAGCTTGATCGGCACCTCGCCCGGCCC
>JAXDLK010000213.1:0-6199 GCA_034666665.1 Candidatus Binatota bacterium | reverse complement strand
AGGGGACGCTGCTGAATTTGCGGAATTGCGCGCCGCGGCGCGTCGGTTCCGCAAATTCAGCAGCGTCCCCTGTCTTGAGCCGCGGCGGTGGCGGCGGTAGGGTCCGCGGATGGAACTCCGCGGCAAGGTCAGCGTCATCACCGGTGCGGGAAGCGGCATCGGCGCCTCCTGCGCCCGCGCATTCGCCGCGGAAGGAGCCCGCGTGGTCATCGCCGACCGGAACGCCGACGGGGCCCGCACCGTAGCTGCCGAGATCGGCGGCCTCGCCGTCGAGTGCGACGTCCGCCGCGAAGACCAGGTCGGAGCGCTCGTGGCGGCGGCAGAGAAGGCGTACGGCCCAGTCGACGTCTTCTTCAGCAACGCCGGGATCGCCAACGGCAGCGACCCGCTGTCGACGCCGCTCGACGTCTGGCAGCAGCAGTGGGAGCTCCACGTGATGTCGCACGTCTACGCCGTCCGCGCGGTGCTGCCGTCGATGCTCGCGCGTGGATCCGGATACTTGATCCAGACGGCGTCGATGGCGGGAATCCTCACCTCGCAAGGCAATTGCGCGTACGCCGCGACCAAGCACGCGGCGGTCGGCCTCGCCGAGTGGCTCGCGGTCACCTACCACGACCGCGGCATCCGCTCGTCGCTGCTCGCGCCGCTCGGCGTGCGGACGCCGATGCTCGGCGATCCGACGTCTCCGTTCGCGCGCCTCGCCGCCGGGCCGATCAAGGAGCCGGACGAGGTGGCGACGATGGTCGTCGACGCTGTGCGCGACGAGCGCTTCCTGATCGTCACCGATCCGCTGGCGCAGAAATGGATCGAGCAGAAGGCCGCCGACCCGGAGCGCTGGCTTCGCGGCATGCGCCGGCTACAGGCGCGGCTCGAAGAGGAATCCGCCGGAGGCCCGGCGGGCGGAGAAAGGGAAACCAGATGAGCGTGGTGGTGATCGTCCAGGGGAACCTGCGTGCCGGCAAGGAGGACGCCCTCGACCGCTACCGCAAGGTTGCGCAGCCGGTGATTGCGAAGCACGGCGGGCAAGTGATCGCCCGCGGATCGGGAGTGGGCCGGCTGCACGGCAGCCGCACCTGGAAAGTCGGCATCGTCGTCCGCTTTCCGGACGCGGCCTCCGCCGCCGCCTGGCACGACGATCCCGAATACCAGCAGGTCCTGCCGCTTCGCGGCGAGGCGTACGAGGACATCGAGATCAACACGTTCCAGGAGTGAGGCGGCCGAGAAGGCGGACGTCCGTCCTGCTTGCTCCCCGCGGAAGAGGGGACGAGGCCGCCGGCGGCGCCAGACCTCCGTTCCGCTTCTTACGGCGAGGGAGTCGCCGTGCGCGACCGACTATCCGGCGAAAGGATGTGTGAAGCGGGCGGCGCCGATCAGGCCGCGGATCGCCGAGCTTCGCTCGGCTGGAGGATCGTGACGATGCGCTCGGCGGCGCGGCCGTCCCAGAGCGGCGGCACCCGTCCCTCGGACACCCCGCCGTTCATCGCCGCACGAGCCGCGGTTTCGATCGACCGGCGGTCGAGCCCGATCAACCGGTTCGTACCGAGGCTCACGGTAGCGGGACGTTCCGTGTTCGGCCGCAGCGTCAGGCACGGAATCCCGAGGTACGTGGTCTCCTCCTGAACGCCGCCGGAATCGGTCAGCACCAATCGCGCGTTCGCGCACAAGTGCAGGAAGTCGACGTACGGGAGAGGGTCGACCATCCGAAGCGCACCACTCGTCGTCGCCAGACCGGCCCGCGCGATGTTCTGCGCCGTACGCGGGTGGACGGGAAAGACCACCGGGAGGTCGCCGCCGATGTCCGCGAGCGCGCCGAGGATGGTCGCGAGCGACGCCGGATCGTCGACGTTCGACGGCCGATGCAACGTCACCAGAGCGTAGCCCTTCCGCTCCAGGCCGAGGCGTTCCGACGCCTGCGAGCGCTCGATCTTCGGCAGCGCCTTCACCAGGCTGTCGATCATCACGTTGCCGACGAAATGGATCTTCGCCGGCGCGACGCCTTCGCGCAGGAGGTTCGCGTTCGCGTCCTCCTCGGTGGTGAACAGCAGGTCGGAGAGCTGATCGGTGACGATGCGATTGACCTCTTCCGGCATCGTGCGATCGAACGATCGTAGCCCTGCTTCGACATGGGCCAGCGGAACGCAGAGCTTCGCGCAGACGAGCGCCGCGGCCACCGTGGAATTGACGTCGCCGACGATGACCACGAGGTCGGGGCAACGCTCGAGAATGACCGGCTCGAGTGCGAGCATCACGCGGGCGGTTTGCTCCGCGTGCGTCCCCGACCCCACGCCGAGGAAGACGTCCGGCGCCGGCAGCTCCAGATCGCGGAAGAAGACGCCGGACATCTTCGGATCGTAGTGCTGACCGGTGTGGACGAGCACCGACTCGAACGATTCGGGATACTTCCGCATCTCCGCGATGATCGGCGCGATCTTCATGAAGTTCGGCCTCGCGCCGACGATGTGCAGGACACGCATCATTCGATGAACGAGGCCTCCGTCCACTGCCACGGCCGTACGGTCCAGCCGTGCCCTTCCACGGCGAGGGCGCCGACGTACCCGGGCTGCGGGTCGATTCGCTGGAGACACCAGTCCGAAGGCGTGAACGAGTCCGTCTCGAACGGACCCGACCGTTCGTCGGCACCCGCGAGGCCGACGCCGCTCGCCTTGAGATACGCCTCCTTCCGGGTCCAGCACGCGGCGAATGCCTCCGCGCGCGTCGTACCCAAGAGGCCGCGGATCGCGTCACAGTCGCGCGGCGGGAGGAATCGTTCGGCCATCTCGTCGAACGGCAGGTCGGCGCGTACCAGCTCGACGTCGACACCGACGGCTCCCACGCGGGTGACCGCGAACACCGCGACGGCGTCCGAGTGTGCGAGGTTGAAACGCAAGCCCGCTCGCTCGTCCTCGGCCGCGAGGGCCGGCTTCCCCTGGGCGCCCTGCTCGAAACGCAATCGTTCCGGATGCCGCCGCAGATACGCCGCCAGGATCGTACGCAGCTGACCGCGAGCGGCGACGTAGCGGTCGCGGTCGATCGCGAAGCGAAACCGCTCCGCGCGTGCCCGTTCCTCCGGCGCCAGCACGCCTTCGAGCCGGCGCACGCCGGCCGGGCCGAGGTCCAGCGGCGCCCGCCACAGGTGGACCTCGCCGGGACCGAGCATCGGAGCCGCCGAGGGCTCCGGCCACGCGGAGAAGCAGATCATGTTCAGGATGAGTGGGAAGCTGGAGGGAGAACGGGAGAGGGTCGCGGGAACGGGCTACGCGTCGGGAACGGACCGCCCGCGCTCGAGGCACGCGCTCAGTCGTTCCGACAGAATGCGCACGCGAGGTTCCATGACGAACGTATCGTGGTTGCCGGGCACCGGCTGAACGTCGAGCCCACCGGAAGCGAGGCGTCTCCAGCCGGACTCCGCGTCGCTGCCGACCTCCGCCGCCGTATCGGCGGCGCGAAACAGAGTCACCCGTCCGGCGTACGGGCGTGGAACGTAGATCTGCATCGCCTGCCGGTTGATCATTTCCACGTTGCGCAATGCCGGCGGCAACGGCCGGTTCAGGGACCGAAGAGATCGATAGACCATCTTCGAGAACGCCCGCTGGATCCTCGTACGGAGGTACGCGACACGATCGCTGAACCGCAGGCCAGAGCCGAGGAATTGCGCAACGTGACTCGTGAGGCGGCGCAGGAGCGGCGGCGTGACGTAGTCCGGGCAGTCGGTATCCAGCAAAGCGACCAGAGACACGGATTGTCCTTCCGCCACGAGCTGTTGCGCCATCTCGAAGGCGACCATCCCTCCGAAGGAGTAGCCCCCCAGCGCATACGGCCCTTCGAGCTGTACGGCACGGATCTCGCGGACGTAGTGAGCCGCCATGGCCTCGACGCGCGAATACGGCTCTTGCGTCCCGTCGAGCCCTTGCGCCTGCAGGCCGTACACCGGCTGGTCCGTACCGAGGTGGCGGCCGACGTCGCGAAACTCGAGGACGTTGCCTCCGACCCCATGCACGCAGAACAGCGGAGGCTTCGAGCCACCCGTCTGGATGGCGACCAGGGAAGACCAGGGAGCGCACCACTCCTCCTGCCTCAGGATGTGGGCGAGCTGCTCGACGGTCGGCGCTTGGAGCAGCGTCGCGATCGGCAGCCGCTTTCCAAACCTCCGCTCGATCTCCGCGAAGAGCTTCGCGGCCAAGAGAGAGGTTCCTCCGAGGTCGAAGAAGCTGTCCGTGACGCCGACCGCCCGGACCCCCAGGACATCCTCCCACATCGCCGCGAGCTGGAACTCCAGCGGATTCCGCGGCGAGATGTCGGCGCCCCGCAGCTCGGCGGCTTCCGATGGCGCCGGCAGCGCGCGCCGATCGATCTTGCCGTTCGGCGTGAGCGGCAGATCGTGGAGCGTCACATATGCCGCCGGGTTCATGTACTCGGGCAATTGCCCGCGCAGGAAGGCCCGCACGTCCGCGCCGGAAACCGTCGCTCCCCGCGCAGGGACGACGTATGCGACGAGACGCTTCTCCCCGGTACCGTCATCGTCGAGCGCCACCACCACCGCCTCGCGGATCGACCGATGGCGCCGCAGCGCCATCTCCACCTCTCCGGGCTCGATCCGGAACCCACGAACCTTGACCTGCTGGTCGAGTCGCCCGAGATACTCGAGCTGACCGTCCTCGCGCCATTGCGCGAGGTCCCCCGTCTTGTAGAGGCGCGCCGCCGGCACACTGCTGAACGCGTCGGCGACGAATCGCTCCGCGGTGAGGTCTGGACGGCCCAGGTAACCGAGCGCCACACCGTCGCCGCCGATGTACAGCTCGCCCGCGACTCCGACCGGCAACGGACAGCCCTCGACATCGAGGATGTGGACCTGCGTGTTCGCCAGCGGACGCCCGATCGGAATCGTCTCCTCGTCGCCACGCACCCGGTACGCCGTCGACCAGATCGTGGTTTCCGTCGGTCCGTAGAGGTTCCAGAGCTCCCCGCCGCGAGGCAGCAGCTGCCGCGCGAGGTCCGCCGGCAGCGCTTCTCCCCCGCAGAGCATCTTGAGCTCCGGCTGTCCGGCCCATCCGGCCTGGAGCAGCAAGCGCCAGGTCGCCGGCGTGGCTTGCAGCATCGTCGCCTCGCAAGCGGAGAGCGTCTCGGCGAGCCGTTCGCCGTCGCGCACCGCATCGTGGTCGGCCACGACGACGCGCGCCCCGACGATCAGCGGTAGGAACAGCTCGAGGGCGGCAATGTCGAACGACAGTGTGGTCACGGCCAGCAGTACGTCGTTTTCGCGGACCTCCAGCAGTCGTCGCATCGACACCAGCAGGTTGACGAGCGCACGGTGCGGAACCTGAACGCCCTTCGGCTGCCCGGTGGATCCGGACGTGTAGAGGACGTAGGCCGCGCGATCGGCCGCGCCGAAATCGCGCACGTCCGCGTCGTCGTGGAGCGCGATCGCCGCGGCATCCGCATCGAGGCATACGGTGGCAACGGCACGCGAGAGCAGGACCTGCCGCAGCGGCTCCTGCGTGATCAGCAATGCGGTCCGCGCATCGTCGACCATGAACGTCAGACGTGCTTGCGGGAACGCGGGATCGAGAGGCAGATACGCGCCACCCGACTTGAGGATCCCGAGCAGCGCGACCAGCATGTCCACGGAACGCTCGAGACAAACGCCGACGAGGACGTTCGGTCCGACGCCGTGCGCCCGGAGATGGTGCGCGAGCTGGTTCGCCCGGCGGTTCAGCTCGGCATAGGTCACCTGCGCGCGGCCGCACACGACCGCCACTCGATCGGGCGTGCGAGCCGCCTGAGCCGCGAACAGCTCGTGGACACCACGTGTCCTCGGGTAATCGGCGGCGGTATCGTTCCATCCGGCGGGCGTACCCGGGAACGACTTTTCGCCGACGGATCGTCCGAGGAACGGTTCAGAAGGCGAAAGGCGCTCCTCGATCGGGGTGCGATACGGCTCGTACATCAGGCTCACTCCCATAGCACGTCCTGGATCTTGGTCGTGAAGCGTGGATGGATCAGCGGATCCACGCGGTCCCCACCGCCGCATCCGCAATTGCGGCTCGGATACGGTCGGCCGCTTCGCGGTACGCGGTGTTCTGCGGATCGAGCTCGACGGCACGCGAGTAAGATTTCCCCGCTCCGACGACGTCGTAGAGGCTCTCGAGGGCCACGGCATGGGCGTAGTGGAAATCGGCCTTGCCCGATTCCAGGTCGATCG
>JAXDLK010000212.1:0-6597 GCA_034666665.1 Candidatus Binatota bacterium | reverse complement strand
CGCGCGTGGTCGAGGAGGCGGGGAACGCCTCCGACAGCTGGAGCTCGGGCTGGTGGGTGAACTCGGGCGGCCGACTGATCTCCGACGGGAGCAACGGCGGCACGATCCAGGGCGAGCTGCCCGCGGGTGACCGCTGGCGCGCGCTCTACGGCCGGAACAATCCGACGGACACCGACGGCGGCCTCCATCCGCAGAACATCTTCCGGCTGGTGACGAGCGGCGAATGGAAGGAGCTCACCCAGGAGGTCACGTTCCGGATTCGCGCGCTCAACCTGAGCAGCAGTCCGAACCGCAGCGCCTCGAACGGCGTGCTCTTCTTTCATCGCTACCAGGACGGCGACGACCTCTATTACGCGGGCGTGCGCGTGGACGGCTCCGCGGTGATCAAGAAGAAGCTCGCGGGCGTCTACACGACCCTCGCGTCCCGCAAGATCTATCCTGGAACGTACGACCGCGAGGCGATGCCCAACCTCCTGCCCGTCGGCCGATGGATCGGCATGCGCACCCTGACGCAGGATCTGCCGGGCGGCGGCGTGTCGATCCGTCTCGAGATCCGCGACCCCGCGGATGGTGGTGCCTGGACGCCGGTGCTCGAGGCCGACGACACGGGAGCCGGCCCGAGCGGTCCGGCGATCGACGTCGAGGGTCACGCCGGCATCCGCACCGACTTCCTCGACGTCGAGTTCGACGACTACTCCGCCGTGCCGGCGTGCGGCGTCTCGCTGCCGGTGACCCGGAAGACGATTGCCGCCGCGGGTGGCCGCGGTACCTTCTCGGTCGTCGTGCCGAGTGGTTGCACGTGGAGCGCCGCAAGCAGCTCGCGGTGGATCACCGCCTCGGAAACGGGAACGGACGGCGGCGTCGTGACCTTCTACGTCCGTGAGAATCGCGGGGATCGCCGGCGAAGCGGCTCGATCCACGTCGGCAGCGAGACGTTCACCGTGCGCCAGCGACCCGCCCGCCGCTGACGCGGCCTGGGCATTCCACTCCGCGTCGGCTGGCCGCCGATCCTGACAGGGCGTCAGAAATGCCGTGCGCCTCTTGACGGTCGGCCCGAGGTCGAGCAGGACCGAAGACGGGATTGATTTCGAGCCTCCGGTCAGAGGCAGAGATCCTGCGCTGCCGTCGGGGGGACAGGAGAAGAGCCATGCAATTCTACTTCTTCCATCTGATGCCGTGGCCGCACCTGCCGGCGGACTTCGACGACAAGAAGAAGCACCCGTCGGCGTGGGTGACGCTCTCGAACGCGAACTACGACCCGGTGCGCGGACACACGCTGTACAACCGTTACCTCGACGAGCTCGAGTACGCGGAGAAGCTCGGCTTCGACGGCATCGGGGTCAACGAGCATCACCAGAACACCTACGGCACGATGCCCGCGCCGAACGTGATCGCCGGGATGCTCGCGCGGCGAACGCAGCGCGTGCGCATCGCGATCCTCGGCAACGGGCTGCCGCTCCGTGACCATCCGCTGCGCGTCGCCGAGGAGATCGCCATGCTCGACGTCGTGAGCGGCGGGCGAATCGTCTCGGGCTTCGTTCGCGGGATCGGCGCCGAATACTACTCGATGGGCGTGAACCCGACGCACTCGCTCGAGCGCTTCCGCGAAGCGCACGACCTGATCATCCGCGCGTGGACCGAGGACGGACCGTTCCGCTTCGAGGGCAAGCACTACCGGTCGAACTTCGTCAACGTCTGGCCGAAGCCGTTCCAGAAGCCGCACCCGCCGATCTGGGTGCCCGGCTTCGGCAGCAAGGAGACCGTCGACTGGTGCGCACATCCGGACCGGAAGTACCCGTACTGCGCGGTCTACATGTCGGACCGGCTGGTGAAGAGCTACTTCGACATGTATCGCGAGAGCGCCCGCGGGTACGGCTACGAGGCCTCGCCCAACCAGCTCGGGCACGCCTTTCCGGTCTACGTCGCCGAGACCGACGCGCAAGCGAAGGCCGAGGCCGAGAGCCACCTCCTGTGGCTCTACCACAAGGGGCTGCGCATGCCGCTCTCGATGCTCTTCCCGCCGGGGTACGTGAGCCACGCGTCGATGAAGCGGATCCTCGGATTCCGCGACGAGCTCGAGTACGACCGGATGTCGTTCGACGATCTGAACGACAAGGGCTACGCGATCATCGGCAGCGTCGACACCGTGCGGCGCCGACTCCTCGAGTACGGCCAGGAGCTCGACTTCGGGATCGTGCTCGCGCTCCTTCAATTCGGGGACATGCCGCACCACCGGACGGTGAAGAACATGGAGCTCTTCGCGACCGAGGTCATGCCGTCGCTCAGGAAGGCATTCGCGCCGCAGGAGCAGGCGGCATGAGCTCGGAAAGCACGTTCGTCGACGTTCACGGAGCTCGAACCGAGATCCTGCGGGGCGGGGCGGGGTCTCCGGTCCTCTATCTCCACAGCGCCGGCGGCAGCTTCTGGGGAGCGTTTCTCGACCGCCTGTCCGACCGCTTCTCGGTCGTGGCTCCGACCCTCCCGGGGTTCGGCAGGTCCGAGGGCCTCGAGCGCATCGACACCATCGCGGACCTCGTCTTCCACACGGTGGACCTGCTCGACGCGTTGGGTCTGGACCGCATCCCCGTCGTCGGTCTGTCGCTCGGCGGCTGGCTCGCGGCGGAGCTCGCCGTCCAGCATCGCGAGCGCGTGTCGAAGCTGGTGTTGATCGACGCGGTCGGCCTCAAGGTCGAGGGGGCGCCGATCACCGAGTTCTTCCTCGCGGATGCCGCGGAGGCTCGCTCGCTGCTCTTCGGCGATCCGAACTCGGAGATCGCCAAGCAGCTCGTCCCCGACGATCCGCCGCCCGAGGTTCTCGAGGAGGTGCTGAAGGCGCGCGAGGCGACCGCTCGGGTCGCCTGGAACCCGTACCTCCACGACCCGAAGCTCCGCGACCGCCTGTACCGCGTGAAGGCGCCGACGCTCGTCGTCTGGGGCGAGGACGACCGCCTCGTGTCGCTCGCCCACGGCGAGGCCTACGCGCGCGGCATCTCCGGCGCGAAGCTCGTCACGATTCCGGGCACCGGCCACGCGCCGTCGCTGGAGAAACCCGAAGACACGGCGCGCGCCGTCATCGACTTTCTCGCGTCCTGAGCGGGCGGAACGCCGTCACGGCGGAAAGTCGCGGACGGGATCCGTGCCGTCCCAGCTCCGCGCGGCGTCGCGGATCTTCATCATGACCTCGTAGATCGGCGGCTCCTTCGCCTCGGAGATCTCGTAGACGAGCCCGCCCGGGGCCGTATCCGTCGCGAAGTAGATGAAGCGGATGCCGCTTCCGGGGATCGCCCCCTCGTGGGCGAGCTTCACGTCCGAGCGGAGGATCCGCGCAACCGCCGCGTCGTACTCCGGCCGCGTCATCCACGACGACACGTGCTGGAAGCCCTCGCGTCCGCTCTCGAGGTAGTCGCGGTACGCGCTCGGTCGATCGTCGTGCTGCTGGATGAGCTCGACCTGGAACTCACCGGAGTACCCGAGCGCGAGCGTGATCCGCGGCGGCGGTGCCGGTTCTCCGCGGTAGCGGTAGTTCTCCGGGACGAGATCGCGCATCAGGTAGAAAGGACCGACGCCGAGCGTCTCGGTCCAGTAGCGGAGCGCATCGTCGAGGTCGCGAACCACGAATGCGATTTGGCGCATCTCGCCGAAGATCCTGCTCATGGCCGTGCTCCTCTCCACCCCGGTACTATCAAGACTTCACTCGGGGTTTCCATTCGCGGCCGTCCACGCCCATGACGCAAGGGCCATGGATGCCCCGTACTCAGAGCCTTTGACAGGCCGGAAGTGAGGGTTCGATCGCTGTCGGAAGGCGACCGTGACGTGTCGGACTTGCGATGAGTAACTCGACCATGCTTCGTTCAGCTCCATGAGCCCGAAGGAGGTGCCACGATGACGGCGAACGGAATGGCCCTGCCCTTTACGTTGATCCTCGTGCTTGCGCCGCTCGCATACGCCGGATCGACGGCGAAGGACGACGGTGTCGCCGAGGCACGCGCAGCGATCGAGGAGGCGAACGGCGAATTCAGCAAAGCGTTCGAACGCGGAGATACCAAGGCGCTCGCTCGCATGTACACGTCGGACGCGATTGCGTTTCCGCCGGATAGCGAGATGATCCGCGGAAACGACGCGATCGCAGAGTTCTGGAAGAGTGCGAGGGCCAGCGGAGTCAAGACTGCGACTCTGACGACGCTCGACGTGGGCAGGAGCGGTGACGTCGCCTACGAGGTGGGAAAAGTCTTGCTTACGATTCAGCCCGAGGGAAAGGAGCCCGCCACGGAGCAGGCGAAATACGTCGTGGTGTGGAAGCGTGAGGCGGATCGCTCTTGGAAGCTCCACCGTGACATCTGGAACAGCCTTCCATCGAAGAAGTGACTCTGCAGAGGGCGACGGCAACCAGCCCACTATGAGTGCCTCGGTTCATGCTCTTGCTGTTTCCGGCAGCTCCTGCGATCGTCCGATCGTTGGCGAAGACCACCGATCGGAGCGTACATGGGAGACAAATCACCGAAGGCAAAGCAGAAGGGCCAGAAGCAGAAGGTTGCCGCCTCCGGCGAGGCGGCCGCGAAGGCGAAGTCGAAGCAGGACAGCCACACGCACACCACGGCAGTGCCTGGGGCGAAGAAACGGTAATCGGGTTCCGCGATGACGATGATCAGCAACAAGACGCGGGCGCCGCTGAGCATCTCACTGCCGCGCGGCAAGAAGCTTCACCTCGGTCCAGGCAAGACGGGGGACATCTCGCCGACGGCGCTCGAGCATGCGGCCGTCAAGAAGCTCGTCGAGGCGGGCTCGATCGAGATTCTCGGCGACGCTCCTCGGACGACGGATTACATCGGCCGCGGCAACCGCGGTCGCGCCTCGAACCAGGGCCACTCGTCGACGAGCACCACGCGTAGCAGCGGCGATCGCTGAGCGGGCGGCTTCGAGCCGCAAGGCATCCGCGGGTCAGGCCGACTCTCTCGACCTCGATCGTTCACGGTCCATCCATCGGCGACGGCCGCGTCGGCGGTTCGACTGTCTCGGTCCCGGAGCGCTCCTCGATCGATCGAGGCGATAACGCCGAAAGATTCGCCTCCCTATCCGTTCGCTCACTTGTGGCCGATCAATCCGCAGGTGAGATTCGGCAGCCGGCGGGTTCGGGGGTAGGAAGTGACACCGCACAGGGGGAGCGCTCTCGGCGCGGCGACATTCCTCCTCGCGCTTGCCTCCGTTGCCGCCGCCGACCTCCGCTGGCGCGGAGAGAACCTGAGCGAGCGGGGCATCCACAAGGGAGCGGGGTTACCGCTCTTCCATCTGAACATCGACGGCGCTCACGGCTCGTTCGCCGGCCTCGGTATCAGCGCCGGCGCCCCTCCTGGGACGATCTACTGGGGCTTCTACCAGCAGTACTATGGGGCCGGAACGCTTCGCGACGACCGCGGCGACGAGGTCGATCTCCGCTTCCAGCTCGACAGCTACGCGCTCGTCCAGCGGATCTTCGTTCTTACACCGCTGCAGACGACGTTCGTGCAACACTACGTCGAGGCGATTCCCATCGTCCTCGCGAGCGACTTCACGATCGGCGGCATCGCCGAGTCGACCGCCGGTTTCGGCGATCTCGGGCTCGGCACCGGCTTGCTCTTCCCGGATACCTACCGGAGCAAGTGGCTGGAAGCCGAAGCGATGGCGGGAGTCGACGTGTTTCTGCCGACGGGCCATTACCGGCCCGGTGGTCTCCACAACCTGAGCTTCGACACGTATTCGTACCTGCTCTGGAGCGACCTGATCTTCCACTTGCCGAGATTCGGCAATGGCCTCTACGTCTCGCCCGCGTTCTACCTCGCCGGCTCGACCGACAACGACGACTTCCAGAATCCGGTCACGGGCTCGCACTCGACGTACCGGTTCGCACCCGCGTACCAGCAGCTCTTGACCGTGCTGTATCACGTGAGCTCCCGGTGGAGCGTCGGCTTCGAGGGCTTCTTCGACTTCCAGCTCGCCGACGATCGTCTCGACGGCAGCCGGATCCACGGCTCGGTGGAGCGCGGACGGATGCTCGGGCCGCTCGTCACCGCAGCGTTCGGCCGCCTCCTCGTGGACGTATCGGTGCTGCGAGAGTTCGAGGCACGGAATCGACCGGAGGGCACTCGCGTGACGGCGATCCTCTACGTGGTCTTCTGACGCCGGTCCGCGGCGTGCCGTGCCGATGAAGCGCGGGGTCCCGGCCGCCGCGCCGCTGGTCTCGGCGATCTCGATCGCGGCCGTGCTGTTCGTGTCGCTCGGCCGCGTCGACGTTCCCTGGGCGTGGGCCTACGTCGCGCTGTGGTTCGGCTTCGCGACGGCGACCGTCATCTTCGTCGATCCGGTCCTCCTCCGTGAGCGCGTCCGCCCGGGTCCCGGAGCGCGTGAGAGCCTCGCGGTCGCATCGATGGCCGCGGCATCGGTGTGGTACGGCCACCTGGTCGTCGCCGGTCTCGACGTCGGCCGCTTCCACTGGTCGGATCGCGTCCCGTCGGCCGCGAGGCTCGCCGGCTTTGCCACGCTCGCGTCTGCGTTCGCGGCGATCGGCTGGGCGCTCGTCGTGAACCCCTTCTTCTCGTCGGTGATCCGCGTTCAGACCGAGCG
>JAXDLK010000211.1:0-3459 GCA_034666665.1 Candidatus Binatota bacterium | reverse complement strand
CTCGCTTCAGTCGAGACGGGGAGACCAAAACCGGCGAGCGTCGAGGTGGGGAAGACCAGGAGGGCGAGGCCGAAGACGAAAGCCGCGATACCGCCGATCACCAGGGCAAGGCGCGGACTCACGACGGGCAGCGTACAAGAGCAGTGAGTGCCAACATTTTCGGATGAGCCCTCCCGAGGCGCGGAACCGAGAGCTGATCGAGGCGATGGGCCTAGCGGCCGCGCGCGGCAGCGATCTCGCGTTCGCGGCCATCAGGAAAGTGATCCAGATCGATCCAACCGGCGATGAACTTGCGCTCGCAGCTCGAATCTATGCGGCGCTGCGCGGCGCGGTAGTGATCCTGTCGCGGCACGAGAGTCGGCTGCGTCTGGACAGTCGTCGAGAAGCATTCACACGGGTCGGTCTTGAGTACGACGGCCGCACGACGATCTCCGTCTACACGAACGCCGAAGTCGCGCCGGCGGACCTGCCTCACGTGGTGATGCCTTTCGCCGAGTTGTGCAAGCAGATCGCGCCGATGGGGCTGGCTGTCCACGTGAACCCGGGGACGGTGAGCGGAGGAATCGCGCCGCCCAACTGGATACAGTCGATCGCGGCGGGATCGTCCGACATGCCGAACCCCGTGGTTGTCGCCTCGACCGCATTCGACCCCGCGGTCCATCTAGCCGATGCGAGAGTCGCGGAGCTGAAGGCTCCGCTCCGGCAGCGGCTGACGCAGGGTCTCATCGCCAACTCCCACGTGTCAGCTGCCTATCTCGTCCGAACAACAATCGAGGGTCAAGGCGCACTCGTTCTGGGCGCCGTGCTCGATTCCGGCCTGGCCGCCAATCAGCGGGAGGCGCTAACGAGGGACCTCTTCGCATGGGTCGAATCGTTGCTGGAGGCGGAGGAGATGTACTTCCTTTTGTTCGACAGCGACGACGAAGTCCTGGGGCAACTCAAGGCTGTGGGTTCCACGTTCTACCGCAAGAATTAACTGGCGGTCCCGACCGGATTCGAACCGGCGATCTCGTCCTTGACAGGGACGTATGCTAGGCCGCTGCACCACGGGACCGGCTAGTAGAAGTGCGCTTTCGCGCGCTCCCCGTCACTCCATTATGGAGAAAAAGAGGCGGCGAGTGCGCTTCCTTTCACTCGCCGCCCCGCCGGTGTGGCCAAACTGACGTTCAGCTCGCTACGAGCAGTGCTTCCCGCAGCGGCCGATCCCCAATACGCATCTGCCGTGTGACTTCGTTCGCGATCCGGCTCGTCTTCACCAGGCCGCTGAGCGCGAGGTCGAGACCGACCTCACGAAGCTCCTCGTATCCCAGTCCGCGATAGAGCTTGTTCGAGGCGACGAAGCACATCTCGTCGTAAAGAAACGGCCAGTCGACCGCGCGCCGTGACAAACAGAACGAGATGAAATCAATCGCAATTTGGGCGACACGATCTTCAGGCACCCCTTCCTTCCCCTTCGCCTTGACGGCTTTGCGCATCATCGCCACGTCCTCGTCCGCGAACAAGACGATCTGTCCACGAACTTCTCCACAGACTTCTCCACATGCGCTCATGGTCGAATTCATTGCGATATCCACAGATGTGACCGTCATCGCGACCGGTGTCCGCTGAAACGACGACGTTCCTTTACCTCGCGTGCACTCACGCGATCGAGCGCCGCGTCACCGAAGCGAGAGCGAACCGCATCTAACGCGGCGTTGAGCCGCGCGTGACGGCCGGCGTCAAATAATCCCAACTGCTGTCCCGCGCTGACTCCGGAGACCGAGACGCCGATGAGCCGGACCGGACTGGCGCGTCCGCCGTCGCGGTCCTGCGCGAGTGCGTCGCGAAGAAGTTGTCGCGCGATGCGGAAGATGGCGACGTCGTCGTCCGTTGGCTCACGAAGCGTGCGCTGCCGGGTTCGGGTCTCGAACGGAGCGACTCGGAGGGTCATCGTGATCGTCCGGCCGCGCAGCGTGTGTTCGCGCAGCCGCCGGCCGACCCCCTCTGATAGCCGAAGCAGCGTCGATTCGATCTTCGCCGAGTCGAGCGTGTTCGTGTCGAAGGTGTGCGAATGCCCCACGGATTTCGGAATGTGCTCGCTCTGGACCTCGCCCTCGTCTATCCCGTTCGCGCGATTCCAGATGTCGGCTCCGTGCTCGCCCAGGCGGGTCTCGAGCACGGCGCGGTCGAACGCGGCGAGCTGACCGATGGTCCGCAGATTCCATCCGGCGAGCACCTCGCGGGTACGCGGCCCCACGCCCCACAGGCGCTCGAGCGCCAGCGGCGCCAGAAAGGCTGCCTCGCCGCCGGCGGGAACGATGACCAGGCCATCCGGCTTCCGCAGATCGGAACCCACCTTCGCGCAGAGCTTGTTTGTTGCCACGCCGACCGAAACGACGAGCCCGCATCCCTCGCGCACCGAACGCTTGATCTGGGTGGCCATCGCGACCGCGCCGCCGAACAGATGCTCGGTCGCGGTGACGTCGAGGAAAGCCTCGTCGAGCGAGATCGGCTCGACGAGCGGGGTCATCTCCTCGAAGACCGCCATGACCTTGTCGGACGCCTCCTCGTAACGATCGAAGTTGCCGGGAACGTAGATGCCGTCGGGGCAGAGCCGTCCGGCGATCGCGAGGGGCATGGCGGAACGGACCCCGAACGCGCGCGCCTCGTACGAAGCCGCCATCACGACGCCTCGCTCGTTCGGTCCGTCGCCTCCCACGATCACGGGCTTTCCGCGGTACTCGGGATGATCGCGCTGCTCGACGGACGCATAGAACGCGTCCAGATCGCAGTGCAGGATCGCGCGCGTCATGCGAACCGCACCGCGACGGCCTTCGTCTCGGGCGCGACAAAGGTAAGAAGCGCGCGGCCCTCGGCCTCGATGGCCGTTCGGTCGCGGCGAGCGAGGGGTGCGAACGGCGCGATTCGAAGCACCGCCTCGGTCTTCGCGCGATCGACTTTCCACGTGCCCGCCGCGAATCCGTCCACCATGACTACGGCCTCGACGATCGCATTCTTCGTATAGACCGCGCGCCGATGTGCCTGCGCGATCACGCGATCGCGGTGCGCGTAGCTGATGAGGAGCTCGTCGTACCGCGGGAGAAAACGGACCGGCGCGGGAACGGCACCATCCGGACGCGGCGCGCGTGGCAGGTCGTACAGCAGGCGGCCTTGCTCGTCGCTGAACGTCCGGAGCTTTGGCGCGATCCGCTCGAGCGTCGGACGGACTCTAGGCGGCATCTGCCCCGCGAACTTGGCGATGTCCGCGAGGGTCGCCGGCCCGAAAGCGGCCAGGCACCGCCGGACGAGGACCTCGAGCGCCTCCTCTTCAGCGGGCCGCTCGCCGCGCGCGATCCAATGCCGCGCCGCGACGTACGGCGCGTCGGTGCCGCCGTACTCCCAGTGCCCGCCGGGCGGCGCCGTCACGAGATCGGCGTGCGCGCTCACAAAGCGCCAGACCAGCCAGTTGAAAGGACCGCC
>JAXDLK010000210.1:0-7838 GCA_034666665.1 Candidatus Binatota bacterium | reverse complement strand
GAGAGAGGACCACGGGCGGCGCGTGCCGATCATCGCGGTGACCGCGCGGGCCCTGCAAGAAGATCGCGAGCACTGCCTCGAAGCGGGCATGGACGACTACGTTTCGAAGCCGGTCACGGCGCAGCGGCTCGACGAGGTCCTTCGCAAGTGGATCCCCGAGGGTCGAGAGAGCGTAGCCCTCGCGGCCGCCTCGCCGTCGTGACGAGAGACCGACGCGCGGCCTCGGTACCCGCGGGTACGGCGCCATGCGAGCCAGATCCGCGAGGTGAGGTGCTCGGCCGTCAGCGCATCAGCGAGCGCCGACACTCGAGCTCGCGGCGTCCACACGAGCCCAGCGCGAGCAGCGCCGAGGCCGAGCACCTCGCCGAGCCGCCGCGGGCAGCTCGGGCCGTCCTCACCCGTTCCGGGAAGCGATCAATCCGGAGATGATCGAGACGAGCTCGCGATGATCGATGGGCTTCGCGACGTAGAGGTCACATCCCGCGGCGAGCGCGTTGGTGCGGTCCTCGGGAAGGGCGTGCGCGGTCAATGCCATGATCGGCTGCACGAAGCCCTGGCGGCGGAGCTCCTGCGTGAGCGTCAGACCGTCTTCGCCTCCCTTGAGCGAGAGGTCCATGATGATCAGGCGAATCTCCGACCCGTGATCGGCGACCCGGCGGCGTGCCTCCTCCCCAGTGGACGCGAGCAGAGGCGTGTACGCATTGCGCAAGGCCGCGCTCATGAACTTCTGCGTTTCGACGTCGTCTTCGACGACCAGAACCACTGGCTTGTCCGTCGCGACACCGGCCATCGTCATAGGCCGTGCGGCGCCGCTTCGGCGCGGATTCGCCGCGATAGTGCCTGCATCTCTTCCCGTAGCGGCTCGAATTGATCGTTCAGCTGCTCGAGAGAGCCCTCGATCGCGTCCCATTCGCCGGAGCCGGCGAAGCCCTCGATCTCGCGACACCGTGAGGCGAAGCCCGCCGCTCCCACCTGGTCGCTGCTTCCCGTCAGCGCGTGAGCGGTCCGCGAGGCGGCTCCCGCGTCGCGCGCATCCACGGCTTCTCCCAACTGCGAAAGCAGCGACGGCGTTTCCTCGAGATAGACGTGGACGATGTCCAGCACTCCGGAAGGATCGGCGTCCGAGCCGCGCAGGCTTTCGAGGGCCGTCGGATCGAGCGCTTGCTCCGGCGGCGCGGCCGCCGACTCCCCGGCGGCGGGCGACGCGATCCAGCGCGCGAGCACGTCGGCGACGCCCTGTTTCTTGATCGGCTTCGAGAGGTAGTCGTCCATCCCGGCCTCGAGGCACTTCTCGCGCTCGCCCTCGAGCGCGTGCGCGGTCATCGCCACGATCGACGTGTGGCGCGTATCGCCTTCGCGCCGCCGGATCTCCCGGGTGGCCTGGTAGCCGTCCATCTCGGGCATCTGGCAATCCATGAAGACGAGGCCATAGGCGCGCCGCTCGAGGGCTGCGAGCGCCTCGAGGCCGTTTGCGGCGACGTCCGCGCGGCATCCGAGCCCCCGCAGCATGAGGACCGCCACGCGCTGATTGACCGCGTTGTCCTCCACCACCAGAACGCGCCCCACGATGCCTTCGCCGCCCGTCCGCTGCGGCGCCGGTGCCGTCCTCGCGTCGAGCTCTCCGCCCTCGCCGTCGGTCCGCATCGCCCGGACGAGGCAGCTCAAGAGCTGCGATTCCTTGACCGGCTTCGAGAGCTGCACGGCGACACCAGCCGCGCGGATGGTCTCGGTGTCGCGGTTGACGAGCGACGTGAGCATCACGAGCGCCGTCGCCGCGATCGCGGGATCGGACTTGATCGCCTCCGCGAGCATCAGCCCGTCCATCTCGGGCATGTGCATGTCGATGACGGCGATCCGGTACGGATCGCCGGCGGCCTGCGCGTGGCGGAGCATCGACAGACCTTCGCGGCCGCTGACGGCGCGGTCCGCTCGCGCGCGCCACTTCGCCGCCTGATGGTGAAGGATGTTCCGGTTCGTCTCGTTGTCGTCCACGATCAGCAGCCGAATTCCTTCGAGCGGGTGCGCCGGCGGACTCTCGGCAACCTGCGGAGCGATCTGCTTCTCCAACCGGACGGTGAACCAGAACGTGGATCCCTGCCGGGGAGCCCCCTGGACGCCGATCGTGCCGCCCATCATGTGGACGAGCACCTTGCAGATGGCGAGGCCGAGCCCCGTCCCGCCGTACTTCCGGGTGGTCGAGCCGTCGGCCTGCATGAACGGCTGGAAGAGTCGGCGCTGCGCCTCCTCCGAGATGCCGATTCCGGTATCGCGGACGGCGCAGTGGAGAACGACTTCCTCGTCCGTCTCGCTCTCCTTCACGATCGTCAGGATCACTTCTCCGCGATCCGTGAACTTGATTCCGTTGGCGAGGAGATTGACGAGCACCTGCCGGAGCCGCCCCGGGTCGCCCCGGAGATGGTTCGGCACGTCGGGTGCGACGAAGGCGGCGAGCTCGAACTGCTTCTTCGCCGCGCGTTCCGCGAGCAGATCGATGACGCCGTCGACGACGTCGCTCAATTCGAAGTCGATGACCTCCATCGTGAGCTTCCCGGACTCGATCTTCGAGAAGTCGAGGATGTCGTTCAGGATCGTGAGCAGGATGTCGCCGCTCGAGTGCACGGTCTCGGCGAACTCCCGCTGTTCCGCCGTGAGCTCGGTGTCGAGCAGGATGCCGGTCATCCCCAGGATCGCGTTCATCGGCGTGCGGATCTCGTGGCTCATGTTGGCGAGGAACTCCGACTTGAGGCGCGAGGAGTCGAGCGCCGCGTCGCACGCTTTTGCGAGATCTTCCTCCGTCCGTTTCCGCCAGGAGATCTCGTGCGTGAGCTCGCGGGTGCGCTCGTGCACGCGATCTTCGAGCTGGTCGTGCCCCTCCTGCAGCGCCTGGTCGCGCTCCGCGATCTGGCCCATCATCTCGTTGAACCCGTCGATCAGCGCGCCGAGCTCGTCGTCGCTCTCTTTGACGGCGCGTACCGAGTAGTCCCGGGTCGCCACGCGCCTCGCGATGGCCGCGAGATGGGAGATCGGCCGCGAGATCACGCGCTGCAGGCGCGCCGAGAGGAAGAACGCGAGCGCCGTCGAGATCAGCAGCATGCCGGCCACCATTGCGGCGTAGAGCTCGAGCCGCGCGTAGAGAACGTGCATGTCGGAGCAAAGGGACAGCGATCCGATCCGTTTGCCGTCGACCAGGACCTCGCGCGCCAGGTCGAAATCCCCCTGATCGAAGTAGAGACCCGGCGCCCGAAGCGGCGCCTCGGCGAGCGCGTTCACGCCCGGTCGGGCGTAGCTCGCGAACGGCTGTCCCGCGGAATCGTAGAGCACTGCCGCGAGGATGTGCTCGTTCACCGAGAGCATGGAGAGGGTCACCTGGGCGTCCTTGCGGTCGGCGAGGGCGAGCGTGGGGGCAATGTGCGTACCCACCATCTCCGCGAGGGTCAAAAGATCCTTCGACATCGTGCTCCGAGAGGTGACGAGCTCGTAAGCGAAGAAGCCCCCTCCGGCGAGCAACAGGGCGAGCGCGTTGACCCCGGTGTTGATGATCGCCAACTTCTTGCGGATCGAAAGGTTTCGGAAGGTTTGCATGGGTCGGGCCTGATTACTCGTAAAGCGCCTGAGCGAGCTCCGGAAGGATCACGCGGAGCGTCGCCTTCGGCTCCTCTCCGGAGCTTCGGTCTTCTTCGCCCGATCCTGCCGGGCGGCCCGGAGCGGATCGTGCCCTGCTCGCGGCTTCGCGTCTGGGAGGCGGACTCGTTCGATCGTACCCCAGGGACGCGCGCGCCCGAAATGCGCGTTCGTCGAGCGGCTGCGGCTTCGGTAGCTCGGGGACACGCCGGACGGAGCGCCTCAGCTCGGCATTTCCCGCGCCCGACGGACGTCCTCGGCGGATCCGAGGTCGCGAACGACACACCTACCCTGCCGCGCGAAGGCCGCGCACCGCCGATCGGGGGAGACGGAGACCCTGTGGACGCCCCCGCGGGTCAATCGCGTAGGAGCCGCTGAAGCGGCCTCAGTTCCGGATCGCGTCCATGACGAGGTCGTGCACGTGGGGACGGAAGTCCTTGATCGCCTCGTTGTCGCGGCTCGGATGAACGCGGTTCGAGAGCAGGATCACGTGCACGTCCTTCTCGAGGTCGAGCCACACCGACGTGCCGGTGAAGCCGAGATGGCCGACCGTCTTCTTCGAGAACCGCGTGCCGGCGGCCGAGCCCGTGGCCGACGGAGTGTCCCAGCCGAGCGTGCGCGTCGAGTCCGGCTGTCGCGGATCGCGCGCGAACGCTTCCTCGAGCAGCGCCTGCGGCAGGAACGGGTCGCGCCCGTGGTACGCGTCTCTCAGCTTCGACACCAGGACGTCGACGTCCTTCGCCGCAGCGAAGAGGCCGGCGTGCCCCGCCACGCCGCCCATCGCGTACGCGTTGTCGTCGTGGACCTCGCCGCAGAGGATCTTCTTCCGCCACGGACAGCGCTCGGTCGGCGCGATCATCTCCGTGACCGGGACCAGCCGCCGCGTCCGGACCATCGAGAGGTCGATGAACGAGATCGACCGGAGCCCGAGCGGCTTGAAGATCTTGTCGTGGCAGAAGCGGTCGAGCGGGACGCCGGTGACGTTCTCGACGGCCTCGCCGACCAGCATCAGGTTCAGGTCGCCGTAGGTGGTGGTCCGTCCCGGCTCGCGCTCGGGCCGCTCGCGGTGGATCAGCTCGTAGACGTATTCCTTCGCCCCGCGGCTGCACATGAAGTTCACGCGGCCGCTTTTCTCCATCTTGATGACGTCCTTGTAGAAAGGACGCCACGCGGGCAGCCCGGAGGTGTGGTTCAGCAGATGGCGGAAGGTGATGTGGATCTTCCCGTGCACGCCGAAGTTGTGAAAGAAGCGCGTGACCCGGTCGTCCATCGACACCTTGCGATCGCGCACCAGCATCAGGAACGCGGTCGTCGTCGCGAGCGGCTTGGTGAGCGACGAGAGGTCGAAGATGGTGTCGTCGCGGAGCGGCGTCACCTCGGGCTCGATGCTGCGTTTGCCGAAGGCGCGCTGATAGACGACCTCGCCGCCGCGGTTCACGAGCAGTACGGCTCCGGGGAAGACACGGCGCGTGAGCGCCTCCTCGAAGGCCTTCTCGACCGCAGAAAAATCGGGCATCGACGACGACTTTACGACACGAGTGCCCGAAACTCTACGCGGCGACTCACGTCGCAGTGCAGCGCTCGAGGAACTCCACCGTCCGCCGCGTGCCGTCGACGCGAACGCGGATGCCGAACGGCAGGGTACGCTTGCCGCGCCCGTGGCCGCTCGGGGCGCCGAAGAGCACCGGAACCCGCAGAGAAGCCGTCTGTTCGGCGAGCACGCGCTTCACCGCACCCGGCGTCCCGCAGCGAGCCATCTCGCCGAACACGACGGCGCGGACGCCGCGCAGCGCTCCCGACTGAAGGAGCTGCGTGAGCATCCGGTCGAGCCGGTACGGCGGCTCGGCGACGTCCTCGAGGAAGAGCACGGCGCCGCGGAGATCGAGCGCGTACGGCGTGCCGAGGAGCGCGACCACGACCGAGAGACAGCCGCCGACGAGACGTCCTTCGCCGGACCCCGTATGGAGCACGCCACGGACGCGGAGCGCCGGCGGCGGATCGCCGCGAAGCGTTCGCACGAGCGAGCGCGCGTCGGCGGCGCCGAGCTCGGGCAGGTCGCTCGCCACCATCGGACCGTGAAACGTGACCCAGCCGTGCCGGCTCGTCAGCCATCCGAGGAGCGCGGACGCGTCGCTGTACCCGACGACGATCTTCGGAGCGATGCGGCCGAGCGCCGGCGCGACCTTCGGGAGCAACCGTGTCGTTCCGTATCCTCCGCGAGCGAAGAAGACCGCTCGAACGGAAGGGTCCTTCAGAGCCGCGAGCAACGCCCGGGCTCGAGCGTCGTCGTCCCCGGCGAGATGACCGGCGCGTGCGCGCGCTTGCGGATCGACGCGAACGTCGTAGCCGAGCGCCGCGAGGGCCCGGGCACCTCGCTCGAGTCGACCGCGATCGGCAGGCGACCCCGGCGCCACCACGCGAACGCGGTCGCCGCGCCGGAGCGGCGGCGGCCGGCGGATCGACCTCGTCACCGGATCCTACAACGTGCGGCCGGCCGCCTCGGCGAACTTGCGGAGACCCGTCATCAGCTCGGCGAATCGCGCGGGCTTCAGCGACTGGGCGCCGTCGGAGAGCGCGTGGGCCGGATCCGGGTGGACCTCGATCATGACGCCGTCGGCACCCGCCGCCACCGCGGCGTAGGCCATCGGCGTCACGTACTGCCAGTGGCCGGTTCCGTGGCTCGGGTCGACGATCACCGGCAGGTGCGCCCACTCCTTCAGCACGGGAACGGCGTTCAGGTCGAGCGTGTTGCGCGTCGCGGTTTCGAACGTGCGGATGCCGCGCTCGCAGAGAACGACGCGGGAGTTGCCCTCCGAGAGGATGTACTCGGCGGCCATCAGCAGCTCCTCGAGCGTCGTCATCATGCCGCGCTTCAGGAGCACGGGCCGTTGTATCTTGCCGAGCCGCTTCAGCAGCGCGAAGTTCTGCACGTTCCGCGCGCCCACCTGGAGCACGTCCGCGTACTCGGCGACGACGTCGACGTCGTGGGGGTCGAGCACCTCGGTGATCACGGGGAGCCCCGTCCGTTCGCGCGCCCGCGCGAGCAGCTCGAGGCCCTCGCGCCCGAGACCCTGGAAGCTGTACGGCGACGTCCGCGGCTTGAACGCTCCGCCGCGAAGGACGTGTGCGCCGGCCTGCTTGACGGCGTCGGCGGCCGCGAAGATCTGATCCTCGCTCTCGACGGAGCAAGGGCCGGCCATGACCGCGAGCTTGTCGCCGCCGATCGTCACTCCGTCGGCGAGCTCGACGATCGTGTCGCCCGGCCGCACCTGGCGGCTCGCGAGCTTGAACGGCTTCAGGATCGGTACCACCGCCTCGACCCCGGCGGCGGATTCGAGCGACTGGAGCTGTACCTTGCCGCGCTCGTCCCCGATCGCGGCGACGATCGTCTTCTCGACTCCGTGAATCGGGTGCGTGCGGTAGCCGAGCCGCTCGATGTCGGCGATCACGCCGCTGATCTCCTCGGGCGTGGCGCCGGCCTTCATCACGACGATCATGTCGGCGCCGGAGTAGGTCCCGCCGGCCCGAGTTGTCAAGGATGCTCGCCCCCGATAGTCTCGCCCGCGGTGCTCCCAAAGACGCAGGACCTCCGGCGGGCCGCCGCGCGGCTCGTCCAGACCCTCATGCAGAAGGACCTGCTGGAGCCGAACGAGAAGCCCGACGACCTCGAGCGGCGCGTCTTCCAGGCCCTCGAACGGAACGTCGAGGAGGAGGCCGCGATCGACCGCGAGGCCGAGCGCCTCATGGTCGAGAATCAGCGGCAGACCACCGGCATGGATCAGAGGAAGATGCTCCTCAAGATCAAGGAAAAGCTCGCACGCGACCGCGGCTTCATTCTTTGAGAGAAGCGACGCGGAGTCGTCGAGGCGCGGACGTCTGATCCGTGGCCTCCTTCTCGGAAGAGCGGATCTCGCATCTTGCCCATCTCTCGGTCGGGGCTGTCCGGCCGCACGCTCGCATTCGCAACGAGCGGCTCGCCCTGATGGAGGCGAAGCGGGTGCTGGCAGAGGTCTTTCAGACGGACGACCGGTTCGACCAGGCGATCCGGCGGAAAATTCCGCCGCGTATCCCCCCCGGCAGCCGTCAGTGGGACATCCTCTACCGTCAGCTGATGGAGGAAGAGCTCCGCAAGCACCGCTGAGAGGGGCCGAAGCCGCGATTTCGTAGCGCCAACGGGCAGAAACGCCGCCCGCGCGCTTGACAAGATCGCATCGGTG
>JAXDLK010000209.1:0-3483 GCA_034666665.1 Candidatus Binatota bacterium | reverse complement strand
GAGCTCGGCTGACCGTGGCGGCCGCCAAGGGGAAGGGCGGCACCTTCACGATCCGCTTCGAGCCGTCGATCGACGGGGCGGTCGATCCGGAGCGGCGAGGACGTTCACGAAAAGCGCGGAGCCGACGAGTCGTGCCGAGCCGGGCATTCAGCTTCGTCGCAGAAGAACCGGCAGCGATTCGGGGGCGTGATTCAGGAACGAGTCGCGCCATTCGACGTGCGAGCTCGCGAGCTCCGCTCCTTCGAGGAGCGGAAGGAGCTTGCGGAAGGCGATCTCCCCCTCGAGGCGCGCGAGCGGCGCGCCGATGCAGAAGTGGCGGCCGCCGCCGAACGACACCTGATCCGCCGCGTTCGACCGGCCGACGTCGAGACGCGCGGCGTCCGGAAACCGGTCGGGATCGCGATTCGCGGCGCCGACGAGCAGCAAGCAGTGCTCGCCCGGCTGGATCGAACGGCCACGGATCTCGATCGGGGCGCGCGGCTGCCGCCCGGTGAACTGAACGGGAGACTCGTAGCGCATGAACTCCTCGATCGCGTTCGGCAGCAGCTCGGGGTGCTCGGCGAGCCGGGCGATCTCCCCGGGGAAACGCAGCAGCGCCAGGGCTCCGTTGCCGATCATCCCCATCGTGGTCTCGTAGCCGGCCGAGAGCAGGAGTGCGGTGTTGCCGACGAGCTCGTCCTCGGACAGACGATCCCCACCCTCCTCGGCGGCGATCATCGCCGACACGATGTCCTGCCGCGGAGCGGAACGGCGCTCGCGGACGAGCGCGCGCAGGTATCCATCGAGCTCCTCGATCGCGGCATGACACCGCCGTGTCTCGTCCGGGGTGATCGCCGGCTCGAGGGCGAGGTTCATCGACTGCGTCCACGCGTGGAAGCGGTCGCCGTCGTCTGCGGGAACTCCGAGCATCTCGGCGATCACCCGCACCGGCAGCGGGAACGCGAGCTCACGCACGACGTCGATCGTCCCGCGCTCGAGCGCCGGCTCGAGAAGCTCGTCGACGATCTCCTCGATCCTCGGCCGGAGCTCGGCGATCGCGTTCGGGCTGAACGCGCGGCTGACGAGGCCGCGCAGGCGGCCGTGATCCGGCGGATCCTTGAAGAGCATCCAGGTGACGCCCATCCGGCTCGCCGCTCCGGGCCCGAGCATCCTCTCCTGCCGCTTCCAGAAATCCCCCATCACGAAACGGGGATCGCGGAGCGCGGCCGCGACGTCCTCGTGACGCGTGAGCGCCCACATGCCGAGCGGCGACCGATGAACCGGGTCGTCCGTTCGCATACGGTCGTACGTCGCCCAGGGATCCGAGCGGAAGACGCGTGACAGCGGATCGAAGCCGAAGGGCAGGTCTGCCGCCGGTTCCGCTTCCTCGGCGCTCATTCCGGAAAGACGACGAGCGTCCGTACCTCGATGCTCTCGCGCGGTACGGCTTCGGGTGGAGAGTCCGGGTTCGCGAAGCCGGTGTGCGCCGTGTAGCGCGCGCGGCCGTCTCTCCTCGAGTCGAAGCACTTGAGGAGCAGCACCTCGTCCGGCTCCATGTTCGAGACGTAGAACCAGCGATGGCCGGTGCTGTGCCGGAACGAGTAGATCGCGCCGCTGTGACGCGCGTGGGCGAGGTCCTCCTCGCCGAAATGTTCGATGCTGGTCTCGACGAAATCCGCCGCCGAAGTGCTCCGCGCTTCGCAGACGGTCAGCGGGATGTCCTGGACGGGGCCGCGAGTCGGCCGCCACGCATTCACCAGCGCCGCCTGGTGTCCGCCGAGGTCGTCCCGGCCACGCTCCGCGAGGATCTCGCGGACACGGCGCGGACCGGAGGCTTCCGTGTAGTCGTTGTGCGCCATGTCGACCGGCTGCCGGATTCCCGCTCGGCCTTCCGCCGCGCCCTGAGCGCTCCGCACGTTGTGGTCGAAGGCGAAGACGGCGAGCGCTCCCGTCGCCTCCCGCATCAGGCGCTCGACCTCGGGATAGTACTCGCGACGCACGAGATCGTCGTCGTAGAAGTCTCCGACGATGGAGGCGTGCCGCCGCAAGGCGAAGCCCTCCACGTCGAGAGACAGCTCTCCCGCGACCGGCCGGCAGTCGAGAATCGGCATCTCGTGGTAGCGCTTCGGCGGCGTCTCCACCGGGCGGCCACTCGACGGCGGGTAGACGCGGTAGTGTACCGGCCCGTGATCGTCGGCCAGGTAGCCGATGCGCGCGACGACGCGGTGGAGGTCGTTCATGCGGCTGGCATCCATCCGGAAGCTCCTCTTTCGTGCGGCGGCCGCCCGCGACGGCAGACGTGCGCCGGCTCAGTGCCTCTTCGCCGCCCGCTCCGCCTCGTGCTTCCGCGTCATGCTCTCCACGGCGCGAAGGTTCTTCGCCGCGAGCTCCGGGCGTACGGAGCGCGCGTAGTCACGCGCGCGGAGGGTGCTCACCGCGGATCCCTGGAAGTGCGGCATCACGTAGCGGGCGATCAGGTCGTACGAGCGACGCGTCGCTTCCGGGTTCGCCCATTCGTGCGCGAGGAAGAGAAAGCAGCCGAAGCCGTTCGATTGATCGAGCAGTCGCCGGATCTGCGCCACGGCGTCGTCGGGAGTGCCGATGACGCCGAAGCCGCCTTCCCGGATCCAGTGGATCATCTCGTCGCGCTCGTCGCCCTGGACCGCGAGCTGCGGGAACGCGGCGACGTGCTGGAAATAGCGGAACCAGTCGACCATGCCGTGCTCGACGTCGCGCTCGGCTTGCTCGCGCGTCTCCGCCACGTGCATCGGTCCGACCAGCCGCCACGCCGCGCGGTCCACCTCGGTACCGAACTCGGCAGCGCGTTCCTCCATCACGTTCCAGTGGAGCGCGAGCACGTCGAATCCCGCCGCCATGGTCGCGCCGATCGACAGCAGCCCCGCGCCGAATTTTCCGGCCACGCGCGGCCCCGACGGGGAAACCACGGCCGCGACGGCGACTTCGAACGACGGGTACGTGTAGGGGCGGAGGTGAAGACGCGCCCGGTCGAGAGTGAACCAGTCGGTCTTGCGGGTGACGGGCTCCTCGTCGGCGAGGAGCGCCATGATCGCCTCCACGCCCTCTTCCAGTCGATCTCGGAGGCACTCGGGCTCGAGACCGATCATCGCCGCGTCGGTCGGCAGCGAGCCCGGTCCGACGCCGAGCATCACGCGGCCGCGCGTCAGGTGATCGAGCAGCACCATCCGCTCCGCCGTCATGTACGGGTTGTGGTACGGCACCGACACGACGCCGGTACCGAAGCGGATCCGCTCCGTGCGGGCGGCGGCATGGGCGATGAACACCTCGGGCGACGCGATGATCTCGAACCCGGACGAGTGGTGCTCTCCGACCCACACCTCGTCGTATCCGAGGCGGTCGAGGAGCTGGATCAGCTCGACGTCGCGGTGAAGCGCCGCCGTCGGGTTCTGACCGGAAGGATGGAAGGGAGCGAGGAAGATGCCGAAGCGCAGTGGGCGATCCATCCGCTGACGTTACGTCAGCGGC
>JAXDLK010000208.1:0-13484 GCA_034666665.1 Candidatus Binatota bacterium | reverse complement strand
TGCCGCAGGCGCCGGCGCTGATCGCCTTCGACGTAGTGGTCGAGAAGAACTGATTTCGGGACGCGCTCGAGAGGGGCCCCTCACCCGGCGAGCTTCGCTCGCGACCTCTCCCCGCTCCTGCGGGGCGAGGTGAAGAACGGGCGGGACGTGGACCGTTACCGCGCCGACCTCTCCTCCTCACCTTTCCCCGTCGGGGGAGAGGGCCGGGTGAGGGTTCATGACCCGCGCCCTCGTCGAGCTTCTGCTCCCCTTCTGCCCCCCTTCTGCCCCTCTCCCGTCCAGGGGAGAGGGCTGAGAACGGAAACCCGCGCTCGAGGTCGAGGCGGTCGCGCGACAGCCCCGTCTCCCTTCAGGAGCGCGCTGCGAGCCGACGGCGCAGGTCTACTCCTCGCCAGCTCGGACCGGCGCCGTCTTGCGCCTCCGACCATCCTCTCGCGAGGGGACAGGGTCAGGGTCTGGGTCTGGGCGCCACGCGGCTGGTCAGAGCGGGATGTTGCCGTGCTTCTTCGGGGGGTTCTTGTCGCGCTTGTTCTGCAGCATCTCGAGCGCGGCGACGAGGCGCGGGCGCGTGTCCTCGGGCATGATGATGTCGTCGATGTAGCCGAGCTCGGCGACCTTCCACGGGTTCGCGAACGTCTTGCGGTACTCGTCGACGAGCCGCGTGCGCTCCTTCTCCGGCTCCTTCGACTTCCGGATCGCGTCGGCGAAGATGATGTTGACCGCGCCGTCCGGACCCATGACCGCGACCTCGGCGCCCGGATAGGCGTAGCTGATGTCGCTCCGCAGGTGCTTCGACGACATGACGTCGTAGGCACCGCCGTACGCCTTGCGCGTGATCACGGTCACCTTCGGAACGGTCGCCTCGACGAACGCGTAGAGCAGCTTCGCCCCATGCTTGATGATGCCGCCGAATTCCTGCGAGGTCCCGGGAAGGAAGCCGGGCACGTCGACGAACGTTACGATCGGCAGGTTGAAGCAGTCGCAGAAACGGACGAACCGCGCCGCCTTGATCGAGGCGTCGATGTCGAGGCAGCCCGCGAGGTGCGCCGGCTGATTCGCGACGATGCCGACCGCGCGGCCGGCGAGGCGGGCGAAGCCGACGATGATGTTCTCGGCGAACTCCTTCTGCACTTCGAAGAAGTAGTTCTCGTCGACCACCGTGCTGATCAGCTCCTTCATGTCGTAGGGCTTGTTCGGGTTCGCCGGGATCAGCTGGTCGAGTGCCGGGTCGCGCCGGTTCGGGTCGTCGTCGGTCGCGACGAACGGCGGATCCTCGAGGTTGTTGCTCGGCAGGAACGAGAGCAGCTCGCGGATCATGCCCATGCAGGCGGCGTCGCTCGGCGCCGCGAAATGCGCCACACCGCTCCGCGTGTTGTGGGTGTGGGCGCCGCCGAGCTCCTCCATCGTCACCTCCTCGTGGGTGACCGTCTTGATCACCTCGGGGCCGGTGATGAACATGTAGCTCGTCTTCTCGACCATGAAGATGAAGTCGGTGATCGCCGGCGAGTAGACGGCGCCGCCGGCGCACGGCCCGAGGTTCGCGGAGATCTGAGGGATCACGCCGGAGGCGAGGACGTTCCGGGTGAAGATGTCGCCGTAGCCGGCGAGGCTGACGACGCCTTCCTGAATGCGCGCTCCGCCGGAGTCGTTCAGGCCGATCACCGGTGCGCCGACCTTCATCGCCAGGTCCATGATCTTGACGACCTTCTCGGCGAAGGCGCCTGACAGGCTGCCGCCGAAGACGGTGAAGTCCTGTGCGAAGACGTAGACGAGACGGCCGTCGATCTTGCCGTACCCGGTGACCACGCCATCGCCGAGGATCTTCCGCCTCTCCATGCCGAAGTCGGTGCAGCGGTGGGTCTTGAACTTGTCGAGCTCGACGAACGTGCCCGGGTCGATCAGGAGGTCGATGCGCTCCCGGGCGGTGAGCTTTCCCGCCTCGTGCTGGCGGCGGATGCGATCCTCGCCGCCGGCGAGCTCCGCCTCGCGGCTGCGCCGCGCGAGCTCCTCGAGATTCTCCTTGACGCCCATCAGCAGCCCGTCCGAGGCCGGTGCGAAGTCGGCTGCTTATGCCAGCAATTCCGTGTTTTCAAGGCGACGCGCGGTGCTCGCCGGCGGCGACGTTCGCCGACGCGATGCCTTCGTAGGTCACGCGGTCGCCGGCCGCGATTCCGTGCCGGAGGGCGAATCCGCCGTTGACCTCGAGCACGAACCGGGAGGGCGCACCCACGCGCAGGAGATCGAGCGAATAGGGCACCGCGTTCGCGACGATGCCGGCGACCGTCCCTTCCTTGGAGATGAAGAGCATGTCGAGCGGCAGGGGCGTGTTCTTCATCCAGAAGCCGTGATCCGAATCGTCGTCGAAGAGGAAGAGCATCCCGTGATCCTCGGGCATCTCCTTCCGGTACATCAGCCCGACCGCCTGGCTTCGCGGCGTGTCGGCGAGCTCCACGCGGACGGAGACCGGAGCGCCGTTCTTCGGCTGCAGCACGACCGTCGGGCCCTCGGCGCGCGTGCAGCCGGCGAGGGCGAGAGCGAGAGCGAGGAGAGCGAGGCCCCGGAGCTCGAAGAATCGGGGCTCCGAGCACCGAAGCTCAGTGATGCGCCGGCTTCGCATGCTGCCCGTGAGTGGGCTCGGGCGCGGCCTCCGCGGGCCGGGCGCCGCCGGCGCCGGGGAGCGATTCCGCCACCATCTCGACGAGATCGCGGACCCGCACCTGCTCCTCGAGGCTCTTCGCCTTCACCGCGTCGTCGATCATCGTCATGCAGAAGGGACAGCCGACCGCGATCGTCTCCGGGTTCGCGGTCTCGAGCTGCGCGACGCGGGTGAGATTGATGCGCGTGCCTTCGTGCTCTTCCTTCCAGAAGCATCCGCCGCCCGCGCCGCAGCACACCGTCCGCCGCTTCGACTGGTCGATCTCCGCGAGCGCGACTCCCGGGATCGAGCCGAGCGACTCGCGCGCGCCTTCGAACTTCCCGTTGTGGCGCCCCATGTAGCAGGGGTCGTGGTAGACGACGCGCGTCTCGTTCGCCTGCTCGGGACGGATCCGCCCTGCGGCGATCAGCTCGGCGACGTACTCGCCGGTGTGCACGACCTGGTACTTGCCGCCGAAGTCCGGGTACTCGTTGGCGATCGTGTGGAAGCAGTGCGGGCACTGGGTGACGATCGTCTTCACCTGATACCGATTCAGGGTCTCGATGTTCTGCTGCGCGAGCGTGGCGAAGAGGTACTCGTTGCCGAGGCGGCGAGCGGGATCACCGGTGCACGCTTCTTCCGGCCCGAGGATCGCGAAGTTCACCCCCGCCGCCTTGAGGATCGAGACCAGCGCCTTGCTGACCTTCTGGTTCCGCTGGTCGTACGAGCCGGCGCAGCCGACCCAGTAGAGCACGTCGGCGTTCGGGTTCTCGGAGAGCAGCGGTACCTCGAGGCCCTCGGCCCACTCGGCGCGCTTGTCGTAGGCGAGCCCCCAGGGGTTCATCTGCGTCTCCATGCCCTTGAACGCGGTCGCGGCCTCCTCGGGGAAGCGACCCTCCATCATCACGTCGTGGCGGCGCATGTCGACGATCCGCTGGATGTGCTCGATCTTGACCGGGCACCCCTCCTCGCACCAGCCGCAGGTGGTGCAGCCCCAGATCGCCGGCTCGGTCGCGACCTCGGTGATCATGTCGGGGCCGACGTACTCGGCGTCCGGGTTGCCGTTCTTGCGCGCCAGGAGGACCGGCGACTTGTCGAGCAGATGCTCGCGCTGCGTCATGACGAGCTTCTTCGGGTTCAGCGTCTTGCCCGTGAGGACGGTCGGACAGTTCGTCGTGCACCGCCCGCACTCGAGACAGGCGGCCATGTCGAGGAGGATCTTCCAGTTGTATTCCTCGACCTGACTGACGCCGAACTTCTCCGCGTTCTCGAAGTCCTTGATCGGCGCGAGCCGTCCGCGCGGCTGGAGGTTGCGGAAGAAGAGGTTCAGCGGCGCGATGAACATGTGCCGCAGCTTGGTGAGCATCATCGTGTAGAGGAACGAGAGCACGATCGCGATGTGCACCCACCAGATCGTCGCGTGGAACCCGGTGCCCGTGCCCGCCCGGCGGAAGACCGCCCCCATGCTCGCGCCGACGAACCCCCAGCCGGCGAAGCTCCTGGGATTCGCGGCGATGCGCGCCCCCTCGAGCAGGAAGCCGGTGAGGCCGATCAGCAGCAGGAGCGTCAGCGGTGCGGTGTACCCGGCGAGGTTCTCCGCGGTCGGCAGCATCTTCTCCGGCGGCGGCTCGTCGAGCTGCGGCCGCGGTCGATCGACCAGGCGGCGGACCAGGAAGTACGCGGCGGCATTCACCAGGAGAATGCCGAATACGTCCATCATCAGCTTGTAGACGTTGAAGAAGGTACCCGAGTAGAACTCGAGGGCGGTGTCGAATTCGAGCGTGACGAGCGCCGTCCCGGCGAAGAGGCCGACGAAGCCGACGTAGAGCGCGAGGTGCGCGATGCCGGAGGGCTCGCGCACGACGACGCGCTGGCCGACGCCGTCGAAGAGCGCACCCTTCAGGCGCTCCGGGATGCGATCGAGCCGCTCGCGGACGCTGCCGGTGCCGAGCGGGGGCAGGCGGAGCCAGCGGTAGAGCCCCCACGCGATCAGCCCGATCCATGCGCCGAAGAGCAGGAAGGGGACTCCGAGATCGATCAGCCCGAGGATCGAGACGAAGTGCTCGCGGAACCAGTCCGGGACGTTCCAGAGGATCGGACGCGTCGGCTCGGTCACGGTTTCGTATCCCCCCAACCCGGCCCTCTCCCGCAAGCGGAGAGGGGAAAACGTCGAGCGCCTTCTCCCGGAGGGGAGAGGCGAAGTCAACATTTCCGGTGGTGGGTCGTTTGCCGATCGCATCCCTGGCGGGGGACGCTCGCTGCCGAAAGTGCGAATCGGCCGGCGGCCGGCGACTCGGCGAGAGCTTTCTCGATCCGGTCACTCAGGCGGCGACGACCCGCCGAAACGGATGGTGAAGGTGCTGCCCTTTCCCTTGGCCGTGGTCGCGGTGACCCGAGCTCCGCCGAGGCCGAGGAACCTCTTTGCGAGCGCGAGCCCGACGCCGCGGCGCTCGTAGCCGCGCGCAGGGCCCGATTCGTCCTCGGAGAAGGACTCGAAGAGGCGCGGCAGATAGGCCTCGTCTACGCCCGCGCCCGTATCGCTCACCTCGATCGCCATCGTCCCGTCTCGCTCGCGACGGAGCCGGACGACGATCTTGCCCGTCGCCGTGAACTCGACCGCGTTGTCGAGGATCTGATCGAGCGCGCGCGAGAGACAAAGCGCATCGAACGACAGGACCGCCCCGGCCTCCTGGACGTCGACCTCGAGCGTGAGCCCCTTCTCGCGTGCCGATGTCTCGAAGGGCTTCACGCGCTCCGCGATGAAGTCGGCCAGGTCCAGAGGCACGGGCCGGTATTCGTCCTTGCCGGTCTCGAGCCGGGAGATCTCGAGGACGTCGCGCACGGTGCTGATCAGGCGCTCGCTCGCCCTCTTCACCGCCCGGAACATTCCTGGAGCGTCATCCGCCGCAAAGTCATCCTGGAAGCGGTCGAGGAACCCGACGATCACGTCGAGGGGCGTGCGGATCACGTCGCTCATGCCGGCGAGGACCGCACCCTTCAGATGGTCGGACTCCCGAGCGCGGGCGAGCGCCGCACGGAGCTCGCGCTCCGAGCGCTTGCGCTCCGTCAGGTCGCGGGCAAATGCCATCGCGGCGGGGCGACCCTGATCGCGGATCGGGATCCAGCAGATCTCCACGTCACGGACTTGCCCATCGAAGCGGACGATTCTCTCCGCGGCGGAGGTCGAGGCCACCCTCTCGCCGATGACTCGTTGCATCCGTGATCCCGCCTTCGCACGGTCATCGGGGTGGATGAGATCCAGCGGCGAGCACGCGAGGAGCTCCTCGGCGTCTCCGGCTCCCACCAGAGCGACGGCCGCCGGGTTGACGTACAGATGTCGCGTGCCGTCGTGGAGAGCGATCGCATCCGGCGACTGCTCTACGAGCAAGCGATAGCGCTCCTCCCTCCGGCGAAGCTCGTCCTCGGTGCGCTTCCGCTCGATGCCCGCGGCGATCCCCTTCGCCACCGCCTCGAGACCCCGAAGAACGGAGTCATTCAGCGCCTCGCGCGCGAACATGGCGATCACGCCGACGAACTCGTCGTCGAGCACGAGCGGGTAGCCGGCGAAGGCGACGATGCCTTCGCGCCGCGCCCATTCCTGGTCGCCCACCCTCGGGTCGTCTGCGACGGAGTTCGTCAGGTGAGGCTCCCGCTGAACGCAGATCAGCCCGATGGTGAATTTGCCGATGGGCACGCGCGAGTGCCCGCCGTCGATGTGGGTGTAGATTCCGGAGCTCGACTGGAGCTCGAGGACCATGCCGTCGCGACTGAGCTTCCAGATGCGGGCGAAAGCCGCGCCCAGGTGCTCTACCAGGGCATCGGTGCAGCCCTGCAGCATCTCGCGGAGTGTCCGCCCCTCGGTGAGCGCTCGGCCGACGTCGGCGACGAGCGCGGTGATGCGGGCACGCTCGGCGATCTGCGCGGCGGCCCGGCGGCGCCCAGTCACGTCCGAGAGAGCCGCGTCCACCGCTGCGAGGATCACCTCCGGCTCGGAGGGCTTGGGGAGAACGCGCGCCGCGCCGCAGATCGCGGCCAGCTTTCTCGCCTCGGAGGCTTGGTCGCTCCCGGTGTAGAAGATCAGCGGCGTCGCGGCGATCGCAGGATCGGTGCGCAGCCGATGCGCGAGCTCGAACGCGTCCATCGCCGGCATCGGCAGATGGGTGAATACGACGTCCGGCCGCTCGCGGCGGATGAGGTCGAGCCCCCCGCGCGCCTCCGCGGCCTCCCGCACGTCGTGCGAGTGGTGGCGTAGCTGCCGGGCGAGGAGCTCCCGGCTCGGAAAATCGTCCTCGATTACCACGATCTTCGCCAAGGATGGATCACTTTCCGATCGCGCGCAGCGGAACTTTGGTCTCCCGGTTTCGTATTCCCGGCACGGGAGGTGCTGCGGCTGATGGCCGGAGGCTAGCAGCGGGGCGGCGCAGCGTCGGCCCCGGTGAGCTACGGAACTTGCTCCGTGGGCGTACGGATTCTCTCGCCTGGACCGATGGCCCTGAATCGATCGGGAGAGCCCTGATTTCGCCTGGGCCCGTCGGCGGGAAAGGAGTACGATCATCTCCGGCTACGTCCGAGCCGAGGAGGACGTGCTTCGCGTCGAGAGTCGAATTCGGCGGATGGTTCGGGCCGAGCGAGCATGACCGAGGGATCGTCGAGAGACGCTTCGAAGACGACCATCGTCGTCGCGGACGATCACAAGCTCGTGCGGCAAGGGCTGCGTGCGCTGCTCGACGCCGAGCTCGGCTTCCGCGTCGTCGGCGAGGCGGGAGACGGGTTGGAAGTAGTTCGACTCGTCGAGCGTCTCCAGCCGGACGTGCTCGTCCTCGACGTGATGATGCCCGGCCTCAACGGCCTCGCGGTGATCCCCGAGGTGCGGAAGCGCTCTGCTCGGACGCGCGTCGTCATGCTGTCCATGCACCGTGACGAGTCCTACGTGCTCGAGGCCCTGAAGAACGGCGCGGCCGGTTACGTGCTGAAGGACGCGAGCGCCGAGGAGCTCGCGCGCGCCGTCCGGGAAGCCGCCGAGAAGCGGTTCTACCTGAGCCCGCCTCTATTGAAAGCGGCGATCGAGGCCTACATGCAGACGGCAGGCTCGCTCGCGCCGGAACCGCACGACGCCCTGAGCACCCGCGAGCGCGAGGTCCTGCAGCTCGCGGTCGAGGGCCATACGAGCGCCGAGATCGGCACGAGGCTCTTCATCAGCCCGCGCACCGTGGAGAGTCATCGCGCGAGCATGATGCAGAAGCTCGGGCTCCGGAATCAGACGGAGCTCATCCGCTACGCGCTGAAGCGCGGTCTGCTGCCGAGCGAGTAGCCGAGACGTGAACAGGCAGCCGCCCGTCCGCCAAGAGCTGCTCGCCACCGGCGGCTTTCCAGCCTCAGTGTCCGGATCGCCGAGAACCGGCGAACGGAGGAGACGGTGATGGAGTTGAGGAAGACCGGCATCAGCGTCGTGGGTGACGTGCCGTGGGGCACTCATTTCTGTTCTTTCTACGAAACCAAGGAAGATCTGCTCGATATCTTGATTCCCTATTTCAAGGCGGGATTGGAGAACGGCGAGTTCTGCCTGTGGGTGATCTCGCGCTCCGAGTTGCTGACGGTGGAGGAAGCAACGAGCGCATTGCGCGAAGCTCTTCCCGACGGCGACCGCTACGTCGCGGAAGGAAGTGTAGAAGTGGTCGCCCACGAGGATTGGTTTCTCCAAGGAGGCGCGTTCGATCCGCGGAGAGTCGGGAATCGATTCAAAGAGAAAGCCGATGAAGCTCTGGATCGGGGCTATGTCGGGATGCGCGTCAACGGGAATCCGGCCTGGATCGCAACCGAGGACGGAACACAGCTTCGCAAGTTCGAAAGAGTAGTGGACCAGTTGTTCCGCGATCACCGCATCATCGCTTCGTGCACCTACCCGCTCGCAGGGAGCGCCGCGGCGGACCTGTTCGACGTGGCGCACACGCATCAGTTCGCGATCGCACGGCGTCGGGGAAACTGGGAGCTCATCGAAACCCCGGAGCTGAAGCAGGCGAAGGCCGACATCAAGCGACTGAATGAAGAGCTCGAGCAGCGAGTGGTCGAGCGGACCAGAGAGCTCGCGGCCGCCAATGAAACGCTGAGAACGGAAGTCGAGGAACGCAGATCCGCGAACGAGAAATTGCGCAAGAGCGAGGCGCAGTTGGCGGAAGCGCAACAACTCGCACAACTCGGCAGCTGGAGTCGCGACGTGGCGACGAACGTCGTCACGTGGTCGGACGAGATCTTCCACATCTTCGGCATGGAGCCACAGAAAGCCGGCACGACGTACGAGGCGTTCCTGGAACGAGTACACCCCGAGGACCGCGCAGCCGTGCGAGCCGTCGTCGAGGATGCTTTCGAGCACCATCGGCCCTTTGGCTGCGAATATCGCATCACCCGGCCCGATGGCGCCGTGCGAATCATCCATGAACGAGGCTCCGTGGTCGCCGAAGCCGGAATGCCCATCCGTATCTTCGGCACGGCGCAGGACATCACCGAGCGGAAGCATGCGGAGGAGACCCTACGCACGTCGCGAGAGCAGTTGCGTGCCTTGGCGGCGTACTTGCAGTCGGTGCGCGAGGACGAAAGGAGCCGGATCGCGCGCGAGCTCCACGACGAAATCGGGCAGGCTCTGACGGGGATCAAGTTCATCCTGGAAAAGACCACGCGGGGACCCAACGTCACACCCGGTCTGGAGCCAGCGCTGGAGGCGGCGAACGAGCTGATCGGGCGAGTGCGCGATCTGTCCCTCGAGCTCCGGCCGGCGATGCTCGACGACCTCGGTTTGCTGCCCGCCCTGAAGTGGCACTTCGAGCGCTACACCAGTCAGCTCGAGATCGAGGTCGCGTTCGAGCATGCCGGGCTCGAGGGACGCCGATTTCGACGTGAGCTCGAAACCGCGGCGTATCGCATCGTGCAGGAGACGCTCACCAACGTCGCCCGCCACGCGATGGTCGAAAGAGCCGAGGTGAACGTCCGTGCAGACGACGACGTGCTCCGCATCGAAGTTCGGGACGCCGGCGTCGGATTTCCTCCCGCTTCCGTGGCCACCGGCATTACGGGCGGGCTTTCCGGAATGCGCGAGAGGGCGACGTTGCTCGGGGGGCAACTGATCGTGGATTCGGTGCCCGGGGGCGGCACCCGAGTGACGGTGGAATTGCCGTTGTGAACGGCTTCAGTGCGATTTGAGCTTCTTGAGCTCCTCGGTCAGCTCGGGAACCGCCTTGAAGAGATCGGCGACCAGGCCGTAGTCGGCGACGCTGAAGATGGGCGCCTCTCCGTCCTTGTTGATCGCGACGATCACCTTCGAATCCTTCATTCCCGCGAGGTGCTGGATCGCGCCCGAGATGCCGACCGCGACGTAGAGCGTCGGTGCGACGACCTTGCCGGTCTGGCCGACTTGCAGGTCGTTCGGCACGAAGCCGGCATCGACCGCCGCGCGGCTCGCGCCCATCGCGGCGCCGAGCACCTCGCACAGCGGCTCGAGGTAGGTCTGGAAGTTCTCGCCGTTCTTGAGGCCGCGGCCGCCGGAGACGACGATTCGCGCCTCGGTCAGCACCGGCCGGTCCGACTTGGTCTCGTTGAAGTCGACGAACTTGGTCTTCAGCCGCGACGGATCGAGCGAGACGCTGAGCTTTTCGACCTGCGCCTGGCCTTCCTTCTTCGCGGCATCGAAGGCCGTGCCGCGGACGGAGACCACCTTCGGGCTGCCCTCGATCTGGATCGTGGCGATGGCGTTCCCCGCGTACATCGGGCGCTCCATCGTGCCGTCCTCATGGAAGGCGGTGACGTCGCTCGCCATGCCCGCGCCGAGCTTGGCGGCGAGCCGCGGTAGCAGGTCCTTGCCGACGGCGGTCGAGGTAGCGACCACGAGGTCGATGCCCTTCTGCTTCACGACCTCGGCGAGCGCCTCGGTATACGCGTCGGCGACGTAGTGTTCGAGCGCGTCATCGTCGACGGCGTATACGGTCTTGACGCCGTAGCCGGCGAGCTCGTTCGCGACCGCGTCGACGTTCTTGCCGAGCACGACGGCGTGGCACGCGCCGCCCGTCTTCTGGGCCGCTTCACGCCCGGCAGCCACGCTGACGAGCGTGGTCTTCGGGAACTTGCCCTTCTGGTGCTCGGCGAAAACCAACACGTCCCCCATCGATCCTCCGCGAGCCGGGACTCAGGTCAGATGACCTTGGCCTCGTTGTGAAGCGACTGCACGAGCTCGTGCACGTTCTCGACCTTCCGGCCCCCCTCGCGCTTCGCCGGGGGGACCATGCGCAGGACCTTCAGCTTCGGGGCCGCGTCGACGCCGAGATCGGCGATCGGAACTTCCTTCAGCTCCTTCTTGCGGGCCTTCATGATGCCCGGGAGCGAGGCGTAGCGTGGCTCGTTCAGGCGGAGGTCGGTGGTGATCACTGCCGGCAGCGCCAGGTCCAAGGTCTCCAGGCCGCCGTCCACCTCGCGCGTCACCTTCGCGCGGCCGTCACCCAGCTCGATCTTCGATGCGAACGTCGCCTGCGGCCAGCCGAGCAGCTCCGCCAGCATCTGGCCCGCCTGGTTGGAATCGGCATCGATCGCCTGCTTGCCCATCAGCACGAGCTCGATCTGCTCGGTCTCCACGATCTTCGCGAGGACGCGTGCCACGGCGAGGGAGTCGATCGCCTCTTCGGAGAGCACGAGGATCGCACGATCCGCGCCCATCGCGAGTCCCGTGCGCAGCTGCTCCGAGGCGGCCTTGCTGCCGATCGATACCAGAACCACCTCCGCGGGACCGCTCTTCTCCTTGATGCGGAGACCCTCCTCGATCGCGATCTCGTCGAACGGGTTGATCACCCACTTCAGGTTGTCGGTGACGATGCCGCTGCCGTCGGGCTTCACCTTGATCGTCGAGTTCGGATCCGGAACGCGTTTCGCGGGTACCAGAATCTTCACGGAGTCGCCTCTTTTGCGTGCATTTTCGCGGAGGTGCAGGAAGCGTTCGTGGTTACCACTCGAATCTCCCGGATTCAATCCGGGGACGTTTCACACATTGAGCACATTCGCTGCGGCCACCGCCGCGCCTCGTTCGTGAGAGGAATGTGCTCAATGTGTGAAACGTCCCCTACTCGTGGTAGCCGAGGCGGGAGGAGAGCTCCTTGCCCGCCTGCAGCACCATCGGCGCGACCTCGCGCTCGATGCGCTCGGCGTCGAGCCGATAGGCGGGACCGCTCACGCCGAAGGCGCCGACGACGTTCCGTGTGTAGTCGCGAATCGGCGCGGCGATCCCGCGCACGTCCACCAGGAACTCACCGCCGTCGACGGCGTAGCCTTTTTCCGCGACCTGCTTCAGGTGCTCGAGCAGCGCTCCGATGTCGGTGATCGTCTTGTCCGTGAAACGGTCGAGGCTCATGCCGAGCATCGCCTTCGAGTCTTCCTCGGACTCGAACGCCAGGAACACCTTGCCCAACGCCGTCGAGTGAAGCGGCAGTCCCTCGCCGACGTTGGCGGTGATCCTCACCGGCAGGTTCGACTCGACCACTCGCACCGGGACCGCGGCCGCGCGGCGCATGACCGCCACGGAGGTGTTCTCGCGCGTCTTCTGCGCGACCTTCTGCAGGATCGGTTCCGCCTGCCGCAGGAGGCCCATCTGCTGGATGTAGGTCTGTCCCAGCTGCAGGCAGCGAATTCCCAGTCGGTAGTTCTCGGTCGCCTTGTTCTGCTCGATGTAGCCACGCGACTCGAGCGTCGCGAGCAGCCGGAAGACGTTGTTCTTGTGGAGCTTCAGTCGCTTCGACAGCTCCGTCACGCCGAGCTCGTCGACGTCGCCGCGAAACTGCTCGAGCACGTCGAGCGCATGCGCGACGGATTGTATGACGTAGTTTGTTTTCTCTCTACGCACGCCGTACCTCCCGAGCTCTGGGAAAGGCGTTTTAACGTAGAGCGTCCGACAAACCCTGTCAAACCACTCGAAATAGGCAGGCGGCGCCGCAGGTTACGGATGCACCAGGCGCCGAAATCGATCGACACCGTGCCGGCGTCCGCTCCGCACTTCCGAGAACGGCGTTTACTTCCGAGGAACTACGGATCCACCGCGACGCGCACCAGCACCTTGCCGGGGTCGACCATTTCGTCGGGCCGAGCGTCGACGTGGCTGACGATGCCGGCGACTTCGGCATAGAGCGTCGTCTCCATCTTCATCGCCTCGAGGATCAAGAGCGCCGTGCCGGGCTCGACGCGGCTGCCGACGCTCACCTCGACCTTGAGCACTTTCCCCGGCATGGGCGCGCGCGTCTCGGGGCTCGCGAGGGAAGTTCCGCCGCGTCTCACGGCCGCCTTGCCGCTGAAATCGAAGTCGTAGCACTCCCCTTGGACGGAAATCCGCACGACCTTGCCTTCGCGGAGGGCGAGGTAGCGGACGGGGTGATCGTCGACCAGCGCCGCGCCGGCCGGTGTCGCAGCGGCGAGCGACGATACGCGCCACGACGTTTCGCCGATCCGCACCTCGCGGCCGTCTGCCGCCGGCGAGGCGTCGACCTCGATCGGCTCGTTCGCTTCGACCACGAGGAGCTTCACGCGCGCTCCCCTCCGCCGGCGCCGAGCCGCCAGCCCCCAAGCGTCTCCCACGGCGTCGGCATGGCCGCCTTGCCGTCGCCGGCCGACGGATCGGCCGCACCTCCGCTGAGAAAGACGTGCGTCGCGATCGCCAGCGCCAGATCGTGGTGGCGGCGATCGGCCGTCCAGCGACCCGCCTCCCGTTCGATCAGCTGCGTGTCGATCCGAGCCTCGCGGAACTCGTCGAGCTCCATCAGGGAGCGCAGGAACGTCAGGTTGTTCGCCGGACCGACGAGCAGGAACTCGTCGAAGGCGGCGAGCA
>JAXDLK010000207.1:0-3154 GCA_034666665.1 Candidatus Binatota bacterium | reverse complement strand
AGCGCGAGCATGTTGAAGTTGAACGCCGACTGCATGGCGGTGTGCTTGAAGAGGTTGTTCAGCACAAGGGTCTTGTCGTCGTCGCGCTTGATCTCGATGACGATGCGCATGCCCTCGCGGTCGCTCTCGTCACGAATGTCGGAGATTCCCGCAAGCTTCTTGTTCTGGACGAGATCGGCGATCTTCTCGATGAGCGATGCCTTGTTCACGGCGTAGGGCAGCTCGGTCACGATGATCGCGTCGCGGCTGCCTCGAAGCTGCTCGTTGTGCGCCTTCGCGCGGGCGACGATGCGCCCGCGGCCCTGCGCGTAGGCCCGTCGGATCGCGTCGACGCGCTCCGCGGCGCCTGTTTCGACGTTCCGCTGCTCGTCGAAGCGATACACGACCCCGCCGCCTGGGAAATCGGGACCGATCACCGTCTCGCAGAGGTCGTCGGTGGTGAGCTCCGGGTCGTCGATGAGCCGCTTGGTGGCGGCGACGATCTCGCGCAGGTTGTGCGGCGGGATGTTCGTCGCCATGCCGACGGCGATGCCGGCCGAGCCGTTGACGATGAGGTTCGGCACCCGGGCCGGGAGGACCGTGGGCTGCTGGTGCCGGTTGTCGTAGTTCGGCATCCAGTCGACGGTTTCCTTCTCGATGTCGGAGAGCATCTCCGTCGAGATCGCGGCCAGGCGCGCCTCCGTGTAGCGCATGTGGGCGGGCGGGTCGTCGTCGATCGAGTTGTGTACGAAGACCCCCGCGGCGAGAGCGAAGTTCTGAGTGAGGTCGACGGTGAGGTCGTAGACGTCCGCGCGACCGGCCGGCTCGACCTTGCTCACCTTCTGCGTGAGGCTTGCCGGGATCGGGAAGGCGCCGGTTCGATGCAGGCGCTCCGGGATGGCGCTTCGCGAGAACGGCATGAGCTGGTCCTTCGCCTTCAGCTGCTGCGCCTCGCGGTAGGTCCCGTCGCGGAGCATGAATCGGTGGTCGGGCGTACAGCTGATCTCGGCACCGGACTCGAGGGTGACCTTTACGACCGGGTCGTTGCGCCGGACGAGGCGCGGCGCGCGCAGCGGCTTGATCCGGACGTTGCGATGCGGATCGACCGTGAAGATCTCGGCGCGCAGGCCCTTGTGCGCCATCTCGACAAGCTCCGTGAAGGGCTTCTGATCCCCGTTGTAGAGCTCGACCTTCGTATCGCCGGTGAAGCAACCGAAGTTTCCCTGCCCCTGGACGAGCGGGTACCGCGCCGCGAAGTCCTGCGCGAGCCGGACGAGAGCGTCGTAGATGGGGACGTCGCCGTGCGGGTGGTACTTCGCCATGACCACGCCGACGACGTTCGCCGACTTCCGGAACGGCCGATCGTTCCGCAGCCCCTCCTCGAGCATCGTGAAGAGGATCCGGCGCTGAACGGGCTTGAGCCCGTCCCGGACATCGGGAAGTGCACGGGCGACGATGACGCTCATCGAGTAGTCGAGGTACGCCTGGCGCATCTCGTGCTCGAGCTCGACGCCGATCACGCGCTCGTTCTTTGGTTCTTCGATCACTCTTCTGTTCTCACCCTCTACGTCCGTCCGTGTTGTGTCGCGTGCTCTTCGCTCTCGACCGCGGCTCGCACTCTCGCGAAGGCGTCATCGGTGCCCGAGTAGCGCTGCTCGAGCTCGCGGCGGCGGCCTTCGGGCATGCGCAGAAAGGTCGCGTCGGCCTCGGCGAGCATTGTGCCGTCCAGCGCGCGTTCGACGCTGCCGTGTGTTTCGATCAGCCGCCCGCGGTCCCGGGCGATCTCCCCGACGATCCGCAGCTCCTCGCCGATCGGGACCGGCTGGCGAAACGTGACGTTGATCTTTGCGGTCACGCCCCAGATGCCCTGGTGGAAGATCGCCCAGCCCATCGCTTCGTCGAGAAGCGCCGTTACGACGCCGCCGTGCAGCAGGCCGTCGTACCCCTGATGGCGCTGCAGCGCGGTGTAACGCGCCTCCGCACGGTCGCGGGAGACCTCGAAGTCGAGGTGAAGTCCGCCCGGGTTCAGCTCGCCGCACGCGAAGCACCAGTGCTGGAAGTCGACCCCGAGCTCCGACAGCTTCGCCACTAGATGTCGAGGTCCGCCTTGCCCGCGTTCGCCATGATCCACTTCTTCCGACCCTCGACCTCGCTCCCCATGAGCTCATCGAACGCGAGGTCGGCAAGCTCCGCATCGTCGAGCGTCACGCGCCGGAGGGTTCGAGTCGCGGGGTTGAGCGTGGTGTCCCAGAGCTGGTCGGCGTTCATCTCGCCGAGTCCCTTGTACCGCGCGATCGCCGGCTCGCGCCCGCCCTTTCCGTCGTCGGTGCCCTCGTCGGTGTTCGTGGAAGGGGCGTCGGCTTGCTCCTCGGCTTCCTCCGCGGCGTGCCGGCGCGTGCGCGCGGTCGCCTTGTCTCCCTCGGAGGCGGCCTTCTCGCCGGCAGCCTTCTTTCGGTCATCGCGCTTCGTCTTGGCGTTGGCTTTCAGCTCCTTGATCGCCTTGTCGCGTTCGTTGTCCGTGTACGCCCAGCGAACTTCTTTGCCGAGCTGAAGCCGATAAAGGGGCGGCTGGCCGATGTAGATGCGGCCATCTTCCACGAGTGGCCTGAAGTGGCGGTAGAGGAGGGTCAAAAGGAGCGTCCGGATGTGCGACCCGTCGACGTCGGCGTCCGCGAGGAGGATCGTCCGGCCGTAGCGGAGCTTCTTGATGTCGAAGTAGTCCCCTATTCCGGTGCCGAGCGCGGTGATGAGCGCCTTGATCTCCTCGTTCCCGAGCATCTTGTCGGCGCGAGCCTTCTCCACGTTCAGGATCTTTCCCCGAAGCGGCAGGATCGCCTGGAACCGGCGGTCGCGGCCGCCCTTGGCGCTGCCGCCGGCGGAGATGCCCTCCACGATGATCAGCTCGCTCTTCTCGGGGTCGCGCTCGGAGCAATCGGCGAGCTTGCCCGGCAGAGAGAACCCGTCGAGGGCGCCCTTCCGCTGTACGAGGACTCGCGCCTTGCGCGCCGCCTCGCGGGCGCGGAACGCAGTGAGGCACTTCTCGACGAACCGCCTCGCGTCCGTCGGGCTTTCCTCGAGGTACTGGCCGAGGGCGTCGTTCACCGCCGTCGCGACCTGGCCCGCGACTTCGGCGTTGCCCAGACGAGTCTTCGTCTGCCCCTCGAACTGCGGCTCG
>JAXDLK010000206.1:0-2734 GCA_034666665.1 Candidatus Binatota bacterium | reverse complement strand
CATCTACGGCGTCAGCGCCCACACGTGCCCGTACTGCGACGGCTGGGAGCACGCCGACCAGCGCCTCGCCATCTTCGGGCCGCCGTTCGCCGGCATCCACATGGGCCCGCTGCTGCGGCAGTGGTCCCCGGACGTCATGGTCTTCAGCGCCGGCATCGAGGCCGAGGACGAGGCGGCACTGTCCGCGCTCGGCGTCGAGGTCGTGAGCGAGCCCGTCGAGCGCTTCGTCGCGAACGGGGACGGCCAGCTCACCGCGATCGAGCTCGCCGGCCGCGAGCCGATCGATCGCGACGCGCTCTTCTTCCACGTCGCGATGGAGCCCCGCAACGCGCTCGCCACCACGCTGGGCTGCGCACTCGAGGAGAACGGCTTCATCGCCGCCGCATCCGAGGATCGCCAGACGAGCGTCGACCGCGTCTACGCCGCCGGCAACTGCGCCGACCCGATGCAGAACGTCCCGCTGGCGATCGCCGACGGCGTCCGCGCCGGAGTCGCGATCAACGTCCGGCTGGTCGGCGAGGGCGTCGTGCAGCCGCTGCGGGAGGGCATCGGCAGTGCGCCGGCGCCCTCCCGGTGATCACGGCGTCGTGGTCGACAGCGTGAACGTCACCCGCTCGCGATCTCGAGTGGACGTCACCCGACGCGACGGCGCGACAGGGCGATCGCCGCGAGCGCGGCGAACACGAACAGGCCTATCGGAGCGAGGAAGAGCCACGCGGCGGAGGAGTGCGACGCAGACGGGACGGGAGCGGCGGACGCGGCGGCGGTTGCGGACGCGGTCGCCGTGACCGCCGGAGTGGCGTGCATCTGCCCCATCTTGATCCCGCCTGGAGGCGGCTCGACGTCCGGCACCGCCAGCTTGACGCCGTTGGACGCCGCCAGCGCGCGCACCGCGGCGATCGCGCTCTCCAGAAAACGCGCCGCGGGCCCCGGCGGTCCCAGGCGGGAGATCACCCGGCGCTCCTTCCCCGGGACCACCCCGTCGTAGTAGATGCCGTAGCCATTGCGCATCAGGACGATTAGGCGGCCCTTGTAGACGAGTGAGAGCTCCTGTCCGAGGTAGCGGGCGTACTCGCGCGGATCGAGCCACAGCGAGCCCACGACTCCGAGGTCGGCATAACCGCTGATCAGCGCGACCTTGAGCTCGTAGCCGCGCTCGCGCGCCACTGCCAGCAGCGCCGGCAGCTGCGCCGCGGCCTTCGTGCGAAGGTCGATGCCGTAGCCGTAGTAGACGTCCTCGGACGGGAGGATGTCGCTCGGCGGATCGCCGTCGGCGCGGGCCGCGGGGGCCGAGACGAGCAGCAGCCCGAGCAGGCACGCGACCCCCAGGTACCGTCGGAACCGATGCTTGCCGCCCTCGCCGCGACCGCGTGCCTGTGCTTCGCGCCGGTGCCGATCGGCGCCGGGCCGGAGTACCAGCCGGCGGCGCGCTGGCCGCTGGCCGGAGCGGCGGCGTTCGGCGGTCTGCGCGGCGACGTCGGCGCCGGTGCGCGCATGCACCTCGAGCTGTTCGCGAACGGCCGCGTGATCGTCGTGCCGGGCGGCATCGGCGTCTCCGGCGGCCGTACGACGCTCTATGGCTTCGTGACCGACGCGCTCTGGCATGCACCCGCCTGGACGCTGCAGGCCGGTGGCGTGATCCACCTTGCGCGGCCCGGATTGCGGCTCGGCGATGTGTTCGCCGTCTGGGGTCAGCCACTCGCGCGAGACCGGCTGCTGAGCTTCACCGGCCGCGTCCGCGTCTACGTCGCCGGCCGCCGCTGGCCGGGGGACCCTGCCGCACTCGTCGTGCACGGCGGCGATCAAGTCGTGCTCGAGATCGGACCCTACGTCCCGCCACACCCGTCGTTCACGTTCCGCCCCCCAGCGATCTAGCACGCCGGGATGTTCGCCGCTCGCCCCGGCCGCGAACACCGTCGGGGAGTGTGGAAGTATCTCCACACCCCCGGTCCTAGCGCTCTTGCCAGTCCCACTTGACGATGGCGTGATGAGAGGAAGTCGCGCGAGCCGCTCGTCTGCGTGCTTCGGGGCCAACTGTGTAGATCGCGCTAGCCTGGCGAGGTGGCGCACTGCTGCCCGTCGTAGCCCGAATGCGCGAGATCGCGCAGTCAGTTGCAACGGTCGCCTGAGCGAGCGCGCGCCGCGTCCTCTACCCTCAACAGAGCCAGGCCTTTACGAATGAGCGCAGATCTCGCCACCGAAGTGTCAGATACCCCGTCCAGCGGAAGTGGTTCAGCGGTCGCGTTCGCCGACGATCCACGCGTCGTCGACGGCTCTGACGGCATGCTCCTCGAAATCGAGGGTCAGATCGTCCCGAACTACGGCGCCACGATGGTCCTCTTTGAAGAGGGCGACGTCGTCACCGGGAAGATCGTCCGCATCGACAAGGACGAAGTCCTCGTCGACATCGGGTACAAGAGCGAAGGCGTCATCCTCAACAACGAGCTGTCGATCCGCAAGTCGGTCGATCCGCACGACGAGGTCGAGCTCGGCGAAGAGGTCGACGCGGTCGTCCTCGTCAAGGAGGATCCCGACGGCCGCCTGATGCTGTCCAAGAAGCGCGCTCGCTTCGAGCGCGCCTGGCGCAGGATCGAGGCGGTGGCCGAATCCGGCGAGCCGATCTCCGGCACGGTGATCGAGGTCGTCAAGGGCGGCCTGATCGTCGACCTCGGGGTGCGCGGCTTCATGCCCGCCTCGCTGCTCGACGTCCGCCGCGTCGCCGATCTGGACCAGT
>JAXDLK010000205.1:0-11448 GCA_034666665.1 Candidatus Binatota bacterium | reverse complement strand
AAGCACCACCGTCACTCGCACTACCTGATCACGAACGGTGGCTTGCGCGGCTTCAGCGCCGAGGAGATCCAGGTGATCGCCGCGATCGCCCGCTTTCACAAAGGTGCGCCGCCCAAGGGATCTCAAGAGGAGCTGGCCGAGCTCTCGCCGCCCGCACGGCGGCAGGTGGTCAAGCTGGCAGCGATCCTGCGGGTTGCCGACAGCCTCGATCGCGGCCACCATGGCGTCGTACGAGGCCTCAAGTTGGGCGCTCGGAACGGCAAGTGGGAGGTGCGCCTCGACACCGACGGCCGCGACGCGGAGCTCGAGCTCTGGGGGGCGCGGAGAAAGTCGGAGCTCTGGGAGCGCTGCTTCGGCAGCGAGCTCGACTTCCGGGTGAGCCCATGACGCGAGAAACGTCGCCCGCCGCCATGCGTCTGAAGGAGCCACATCCCTACCCCGGCAAGCTGATCATCGTCGAGGGCATCGACGGCTCGGGAAAGTCCACGCAGCTGTCGCTCGTTCACCGGTGGCTCGAGTCCGAGGGGTATCGCGTGTTCTTCACGGAGTGGAACTCGTCGGCGCTCGTGCGCCGCGCGATGCGGCGCGGCAAGAAGAAGGATCTCCTCACGCCGACCACGTTCAGCCTGCTCCACGCCGTCGATTTCTTCGACCGGCTGACCTACAAGATCATCCCGCCGCTGAAAGGCGGAATGGTCGTGCTCGCCGACCGTTACGTGTACACCGCGTTCGCGCGCGACGTCGCGCGGGGCGTGCATCCGGAGTGGGTCCGCGAGGTGTACTCGATCGCGCCTCGTCCCGACTTGGCCCTCTATTTCCGTGTGCCGATCGAGGTCTCGCTGGCGCGCATCCTGAGCGGCCGCCAGAAGCTCAAGTATCACGAGGCCGGGATGGACCTCGGTCTCTCGCGCGACCCGGTGGAGAGCTTCCGTCTCTTCCAGAGCCGAGTGCTGTCGATCTACGATTCGATCACACGCGAGTTCGGGCTCAAGGTCGTCGGTGCCGTCGGCGAGATCGACGACCAGCAGCGGGCGGTCCGCCGCATGGTGCAGCGCGTGCTCCGCGGCGTCGAGCCGGAGGCGAGGGCGGCCGGATGAAATCGGACGCGGCGCGGTTCTTCGGTCACGGGTTGCCCTACAAGAAGATCGGCGAGCTCAAGGGATCGCTGATCGTCATCGAAGGAACCGACGGAGTCGGACGCTCCACTCAGACCGAGCTGCTGAAGCCCTGGCTCGAGCTCGAGGGGTACGGCGTCACGAGCACCGGGCTCACGCGCTCGCTGCTCCTCGCCGAGACGATCGACGAGGCGAAGCGCGGGCACGAGCTGAACGTGCTCACGTTCAGCCTCCTCTACGCAGCAGACTTTGCCGATCGGCTCGAGAACGAAATCATTCCCGCGCTGCAGGCGGGGTTCGTCGTCATCGCCGACCGCTACATGTACACGGCGTTCGCGCGGAACGACGTCATGGGCGCCGACCCCGGGTGGTCGCGGACGCTCTTCGGCTTCGGGCTGGTGCCGGACCTGGTGCTCTACCTGAAGATCGACGTCCAGTCGCTGATCCCGCGGGTCCTCGGCGGCAAGGGCATGGACTACTGGGAGAGCGGCATGCACCTCGCGCTCGGCAGCGACATCTTCGAATCGTTCCGGAATTACCAGACGCGCCTGATCCGCGAATACAACGCGCTCGCGCGCGAGTTCTGCTTCGTCACCATCGACGCGCGCCAGCCGGTGGAAGTGATCCAGGCGGTCATCCGGCAGCGCGTCGGACGGTTGCTCCAGGCGCGGAAGCGCCGCGGGCGCACCGACGGGGTCGAAGGTCCCGCCGAACGCGATGCCGCCGCCGAGCCGCGGTGAATCGCGCCGCCATCCGGTGCTTCGACGATCACCGCGCGCCGACGGATCGGGCGGCCTCGCCGCCGCGATCCCCGAGGCGGCGGCTCGACCGACCGCGCCTGCGCGGGGCTTCCTCGGACCGCCGCCGCTCGGCGTCGGCCCAGGCGAGCGCCCGCTCGAGCTTCGACCGGGGCGACGGCCGAAGCGTCACGTGCTCGCGAAGCGCGTCGACGATCCGCTCGAGGTCGCGACCGTGACCGCCGTCGCCGAGCTCGATCTCGAGCTCGACCTCCGGACCTCCGCTGCCGCGAACTCCCGGGGCGCGAAACTCGACGCGGTCGAGATCGAGCTCGGCGACGATTCGCCCCGCCGCGTCGCGTACGGTGCGGCGGCGCCGAAAGACGCGGGTCTCGACGGTTCGGAAGAGCCTCGCGCCCGGCGCGACGGCGTCGACCTCGTCGCGCAATCGTCCCGCGGGGGGCCGGTACGACGCTCGTGGCGAACGTGCGAGCGCCACCGTCACCTCGCGGCGACGGTGCACGTCCCCCTCGATCCCGCCGCCCTTCTTGATCGAGGCCTCGAGACGATCACCCCCGTAGCGAACGCGGAATGCGACGCCGGCGCGCGCGAGCCGGCGATCCGCCGTGTCGAGATATACCGTCCGCAGGCGCTGGTCGGCCTGCGACCGGAGCCGGTAATCGCCGATCCGCCGGAGCGACGCGAGCACCGCGACGCTCGCGTCGTCGATCAGGAACTTCGCTTCGACCTCTTCGCCGTCGATCATGCGGCTTCGCTCCGCCGTCGGACGCCGCGATGAGGCTCTACGTCGTCCGCCATGCGATCGCCGAGGAGCGCGCCACCGGCGGTGGCGGAGACGCAGCGCGCGCGCTCACCGAGGAAGGTCGGAAGAAAATGGAGCGCGCGACCGCCGGGCTGGCGGCAATCGGCGTGCGCGCGGCCACGGTGCTCACGAGCCCCATCCGTCGCGCGCGCGAGACGGCGGAGATCCTTGCGCGCGGTCTCGGGGCCCCATCCGTGGAGGACATGACGGAGCTCTCGACCGGCGGTGCGCCGCCGCAGGTCCTCGGAGCCCTGCGGAGAAGAGCGCCGACCTCGCCGGTCGCGATCGTCGGGCACCAGCCGACGCTCGGGGCGCTGGTCTCGCTCGTGCTCACCGGATCGTCCAGCGCCCTGCGGCTCGATCTGAAGAAGGGCGCCGTCGTTTGTCTGGAGCTCGACTTCGCCGCACGCTCGAGCGATGCGACGCTCCTGTGGATGCTGGCACCGAAGCAGCTCCGGCATCTCCGCTGACGAGCACCGACGGTCGTTCCGCCGAAGGGCGGTCGTCTTGCAACGCGCCGCCGCGGCAGCTACCGACCTCACGTGGCGCTCCACTGCCCGCTCTGCAACGCCGGGACGCTCTCGCTCGTCACCCGCGAGCTCGCGTTCCAGGGAAGGCCTCTCCTCGACGAGGTGTTCGTCTGCTCGAGCTGCCGTGAGACGCTGCTCGACGCGGAGCGCATCCAGCGGCTTCGAGAAGCCATCCGGCGCGAGGGCCTGGCCGCGAACGAGGACGAGATCGACGCGATCGTCGAGCGCGTGATGATGCGGGCCGGCTGAGGCACCGCTCACGCGCCGCCGATTCGCTCGACGAAGTTCTTCACCATGCGGAGCGTCAGTCCCCAGATCGTCCGGCCCTGGTAGATGAACGCCGGCAGTCGCACGGACGGCGGGCGCTCCGGATACTCGATCTCCGTCTCGTTCCGCGGATCCTCGAAGTACGAGAGCGGCACCCACAGCACGCCCTGGACCTCTTCGTTCGGCTTCGGCTCGACCGGCGCGCGAAGCGCGAACAGGAAGGGCGTGATCACCAGCGCGAGCTGACGGCCGCGGGCCACCCCCTGGATCTCGTCGAGGCGTCCGATCGACTCGGCGCTCGCCTGGAGGTCGATGCCGACCTCCTCGAGCACCTCGCGGTGCACCGTCGCTGGCAGATCGGCGTCCGTCGACTCGTGAAAACCGCCGGGAAACGCCATCTGACCCGACCAGCGGTCGCGCTCGTCGACCGCACGATGGATGAAGAACAAATAGAGGTCGTCGGCGCGCGGTTCGAGGATCACCCCGACCGCGGCGCGTGCGGGCTCGGCGGTCAGATCCACGCGCCGGGCGTCAGCGGCCGCGATCCGGCGTCGGATGTCTTCGAGCCGGCGGCGCGGGTCCTCTTCGGCCGCACGATCGGCGGAGCCTCGGGAAGCTTCACTCACCGATGCGTGCCGCCGCTTCGAAGAACGCCGTGCGGAGCTCGTCGTACGTCCGGGTCACCGGAAACTGAGGAAACTCGCGGACGACGTTCTCCGGGGGCCGGAAGAAGATCCCCGCCTCGGCCTCCGCCAGCATCGCGGTGTCGTTATAGGAGTCGCCGGCGGCGATGACGCGGAAACGGAGCGAGCGGAAGGCGATCACCGCCTTGCGCTTCCCGTCCGGCTGACGCAGGCGGTAGCCGGTGATGCGATCCTCGGCATCGATTTCGAGCGCGTTGCAAAGCAGCGTCGGATAGCCGAGCTGCCGCATCAGAGGCTGCGAGAACTGATAGAAGGTGTCGGACAGGATCACCACCGGGAAGCGCGCCTTCAACGACTCGAGGAACTCGCTTCCTCCCTCGAGGGGCGACATCGTGGCGATCACCGCTTGGATGTCGCGCAGCCGGAGCCCATGGCGTTCCAGGATCCCGAGCCGCTCCCGCATCAGCTTGTCGTAGTCGGGCTCGTCGCGCGTCGTCCGACGGAGCTCCGGAATCCCCGTCTTGTCGGCGACGTTGATCCAGATCTCCGGAACGAGGACGCCTTCGAGATCGAGGCAGGCGAGCTCCACGCCTGCACGCTAGCACGCCGCAGGCGAGCGGTCTCGCCTGCGGCTCATCTGCGGACGTCGCTACGGTGCCGGAGTCGGCGTCGGTTCGGGGCATGCAGGACAGGCCGGGTCGTCCACCTGCATCACCGTGCCGGCGCCGTTCGCGCACGCGCGAATCGCCGACGCCGTGCACGCCGCATAATTCCCGTTGGGAGTGCTGCCAGTGGTGCATTGTCCACCGACGCACGCGCAGCCTTCGATCGGAACCGGGTTCAGGTACCCTGCCCGCCCGCCGACGCAGGAATCCGCCTGCTCGACGCATCCAGCCACGAGTGCGGCGTTCGGCTCGACGCCGATGCCGTCCATCGTGCCATCGTTGGACACTGCGCGGCAGCGAACCGAGTTCTCGTGTACCTGTCCCGGCCGACAGGTCTGCGCTCCCTGGCACTGCCGGTCGCAGCACTGCGCGTACACGTCTGCGGCGCCGAGCCAGCATACGATGACGACCACGATCGCGAGTCCGAGCCTCTTCATGACCCCCTCCTTGTCCAAGGTGCCGTCGCCGTTCGGAGCCCTTGCGAGCGCCGCCGGCGATCCCTGCTGCCGAATTTTGAGGAACGCTTCCCTCATACCGAGCGGCTCCGGCCCCGGTCAAGAACGAAATCGCGCTGGCGCAAAAACGGCGAGCGGCAGCCTCTCCGTCGTGGGCGCGCCCTGACGCTCGGCGGTCGAAGTGCTACGCTGCCGCCATGCCTCCCTCGCTGCGTCCCCTACTCGGCGGAGCCGTCGTCGGAGCGGGCGCGCTGCTCGCGATCGTGGCGTCGGCGGCGAGCGTGCGCGTGCGGTCGGAGCACGATCGGCTGTGGCTGGAGGCGCGCGATGCGCCGGCGGCGGAAATCTTCTCCGCGATCGCGGCTCGTACCGGAGTCAAGGTCGTCGTCGACAAGGAGCTCAAGCCCGGCCCGATCACGATCGAGATCCAGGGACTCGAGTTCGAGCGGGCGATCGACAACCTCGTCAAGCAGATCCCCTCGGCGGCGGGGCATTCGGTTTCCTACTCGCGGGAAGCCGACGGGAACTCGCATCCGACGCTGGTGATGATCTACGGCGGCGGGAAGGCATCCGGCCCGGCCTCGGCGGACATCTACGCGTCCGCACCGACTCCGGGTCCGATTCCGACTCCCGACCTCGAGGAGCGGCGACAGAAGATGGTCGACGCCGGCGTGGCGCCGGCGACGGCGGACAAGGTGATCGAGCTCACCCGCGAGGTCCAGAAGCTGCAGGCGACGCCGATCCCGGGAACCTACAGCGCGGACGACCTCGGGCCGGAATCGCGCGAGCAGCTCCAGACGCTGCTCGACCGTGGCGTTCCGATGGAGCGCGCCGTGCAGATGCTGCTCCTCCAGGAGCGGTATCAGGAGACGTTGAAGGAGCTCTCGAAGGCCTCCGGATCGTCCGGCCGCTTCGGCATCCCTGCCGCTCCGCCGGAAGAGGCGGCGCCGGAAGCGCCGGTGCCGGAAGCAGTGCCGGCGCCGGAAGCGCCGCCGGAGGAGCCGGCAGAGGAAGCGGACTGAGTCAGTTTCCGGGAATTCGGATCGGGGCGTAGCTGCAGGCTCCGCCGAGCGCACGGCAGAGGTTCAGCCGAGGGTGGCCGAGCGCACCGGCGGGCAGATCGCCCGAGGAGCGGAGACGCGCCGCCAAGTTCGCTGCCGACAAGCTCGGGTCCTCGAGCGCGACCAGGCTGGCGATGCCGCTCGCAACCGCCGCTGCGACCGACGTTCCGGTGAAGCTCGCGTACGTTCCACCCGCCTGCGTCGTGAGCACGCTCACGCCCGGCGCCGCGACCATGCCGAGGACGAGGTTCGACTTCGCCCAGAGCACGTCATACGAGTCGGTCGCCGCCACCGGCAGCACGTTCGGCGACGGACACGCGGCCGGGTAGTACGGCACCGTCGTGCCTTCGTTGCCGGTCGCGGCCACGAACAGCACGTCGCTGCGCGCCGCTACGCCCGCGCAGAGCAGCGCCGCGTCCTGGGGGCCACCGAAGCTCAGGTTCGCGACGCGAACGCCGCGCGGGATGCGATCGATCGCGCGCAGCACGTACGCGTCCTCCGCGTACATGCCGTCGTCGGAGACCTTCGCGAGCCAGAGGTTCGCCCAGCTCTTGTTGACGCCGGCGATCCCCTCGGCGTTGTCACCCTGCGCGGCGAGCACCCCGGCCATCGCCGTGCCATGCAGCGCTTGCGCGACCTTGTTGGGAGACGAGGCCGCGTTGTACACGTTGCCGCCGACGTCTCTGAGATCCGGGTGGTCGGTGTCGAAGCCCATGTCGAGAATCGCGACGCGGGTGGTGCCGAGAGGCGGCAGCAGCAGCCATCCCTCGGATGCGTCGATGTCTGCGTCGGCGACGCCACCCATCTGGCCGACGTTGTCGAGGTCCCACTGCAGTGGATAGTAGGGATCGAGCGCCGCCATCGCGGGACGCAGGTACGAAGCGGATGCCGCCTTCACGGCGGGATTCTCCTGTAGCGTGGCAACGAGCTCCTCGATGTCGGTGTCCGTCGGTACGGAGACGATGTAGACGTCGATCGACTCGAGGTACTCCTCGCTTCGGGAAGGATCGAGAGCGTCGAGCAGGGCGTCGCGATCCGACTGCGAGGAAGAAGCCGCGAACTGGAGCAGCACGCGGCCGGGCACGTAGGGGTTCTGCGAGAGTGAACCGATCGCCTGGTCGATCTGGTCCTGCAGCTGCGACAGAAGCCCCCGCGGCGGATCCCCGCCACCATCGCCGCCATCACCAGGCCCAGGCCCCGGGTTGCCACCGCCGTCCGGGCCGCCTGCTTCGCCACGGGGTGCCGGCGGCGGCGCCTGGCCGCCACCGCTTCCCGGGCCGTTGCCACCAGAGCTGCCGATCACCGGTGCCGGCGATCCGCTTCCGGATGACCCGGCGTTTCCCGGCTGGCCCGCCTGGATCAGCCCGCCGCCGTTACCGAACCTGCCGCTACCGTAAACGGAGCGCGCGCTCGCCACCTGGAGGGGCTCGCCGACGGCGGCGCCGCTCGACCGACGAAGACGCCGTCCGTCCGTCGACTGAAACCCCGCGTCGCCTTCTTCCGACGGACGATCACCACGGAAGTCCTGCTCGGAGGACTCGCTCTCGTCGTCGAGCTCCGCGCCGTCGCCGGGATCCTCGTCGAGCGCCTCGTCCCCCTCGCCTTCCATCCATTCCTCGTCCATCACCAGCTGCGGCTCGTCCGCGCCGCGGGCCGCCACCGGCCGGGTGCCGTGCCCACCGCGCCCATCGCGCAGCGCCGAGGCGATCCAGCGTGGCGCGCGTACGTTCCACACGGGCTCGTCGGCGGCGACCTGGTCCGCAGGCGCCGCATCCGACTGCCCGAAGTGGCGAATGAAGTCAGGCGCGGACAGCCAGCCGATGAAGAAGCCGAGGCTCAACCAATAGGCGAGCGGCTTGCCGTGACGTCCGATTCCACCGATCAAAATTTTCATCGGCTGACTCCCGAATTGGCGATCTCCAACGAGGCCCGGGTGAGCGTGAGGGGCGGCGGGCGCGAGAGAATCCCGCTCTGCGCAACCGCTTCGGTCGGCGCGAGCACCCCGAGCAAACGAGCGAATGGCGCAGGGGCGAGCTGCAGGAGCTGAATCGCGGCCGTCCGCCGCCCGTCGACGTAGTCGGGCGCGATCAGCCAGCTGAAAAAGAGCGTGAAGCTGGTAGTGACGACCAGCGCGTTAATGGCTTGCTTCAATCCCCACCTCGGCGAGCGATTCATGCGTGGCCTCGAACCGGAGAACCTCTCCGGGCCTGGTAATCGCGGCCCTCACGCGGCCGCCTCGTCCCGCAACATCGCGGGACACGAGCGTTAATGTCCGATGGGCTGAAGGTACGTGTCGGTCCCGGGGGGTGTCAACAATTAATTTCGCCCACCCGTGGACGGCGCCGGAGTCACTGCCGGCGTTCGATTTGCTCGGCGAGATCGAGGGATTTCGCGTACTTCAAGAAGACGTAGAAGGCTGCCGTCGAGGCCACGAAGTAGCCCGCCCAGCCTTCGAGAGCACCGCGATCGAGCACCAGCGAGCGGAAGAACCGCCAGGCCGGGCGGAGATAGAGATCGCGGCGGCGCGTACGCCGCCGCCGCAGAGCCTCGGCCGCCGAGATGTTCGTCAGCCGGTTCACCGTGATCAGGTGCTGCGACACGTCGCGATACGTGAAGTGGAGAAGATGTCCGCCGAGCCGCCGCGTCCGGCCGTCGACGATCACCTTCTCGTGCGGGTTGACCCCACCCCACACCGCGCGCTCGCGGCGAAAGAGCCGCAGCCGGTAGTCGGGGTACCAACCTCCCCGGTACCACCAGCGCCCGAGGTAGAAGACGAGTCTCGGTATCCAGAACCCGTCCACGTCCAGATCGCCGAGGGAGAGCTCTCGCTGGATCTCCGCCCGGAGCTCGGACGAGACCCGCTCGTCGGCATCGACGTTCAGCACCCATTCGTGCCGGGCCTGATCGAGAGCGAACTGCTTCTGCTCGCGGTACCCGGGCCAATCGCGGACGAAGACGCGCTCGGTGAATCCGCTGGCGATGTCCAGCGTCCGATCCGTCGACCGCGAATCGACGACGACGATCTCGTCGCACCAGCGGATGCTCTCGAGGCAGGCGGCGATGTGCTCCTCCTCGTTGAAGCACACGACGATTGCCGAAACTTTGGGCGCGGCTCGCGCCATCAGTCGTCTCTTGGCCGGTTCGCGGTCCCCGCAGAAGCCGGTGGAGGCGCGATTGACTTGATGCGGTGAACCGGCATTATCCGGCCGCGGATGCGCGGATTCCCCGGTGCTCTCTGGCGGCGCTGGAAGGCGATGGCGGAAGCGATCGGGCACTTCCAAGCGGCGGTCATCTTCACGTTCCTCTACTTCGCCGTGGTGACGCCGTTCGCAATTGCGCTCAAGGCGACCAGTGACCCGTTGCGGATGAAGAAGACGACCCCTGCCGGCTGGCGAGCGTTGCCGAAGCAAACCCTGACGCTCGAGGACGCCCGCAGGCAGTTCTGAACCGGCTCGCGGGCGACCCCGCGGGCTCCGGGCTCTCGTCCGGGATCCTCGCGGAACCGCTCGGATCGTGCTCTCGTCGTTTCCTGCATGAGAATCCTCGGCATCTCCTGCTACTACCACGATGCGGCCGCCGCACTCGTGGTGGACGGTCAGCTCGTGGCGGCGGCGGAGGAGGAGCGCTTCTCGCGCGTCAAGCACGACTCGGAGTACCCCCGATCGGCCGTCGAATTCTGTCTCGAGACCGCGGGCATCACCGCGGGCGACCTCGACTACGTCGTCTTCTACGAGAAGCCGTTCGTGAAGTTCGAGCGCATCCTGATGACCATGCTGACGAGCTATCCGCGCTCCTGGCAGTCGTTTGCCCGCGCGATGACCACGTGGATGGGCGACAAGCTCTGGGTGCGCGAGCATCTCCGCGACGAGCTCGGCATCCCGCGCGAGAAGATCCTCTTCGTCGACCACCACGGTTCTCACGCGGCGAGCGCCTTCTATCCCTCGCGCTTCCAGGAGGCGGCGATCCTCACCGTCGACGGTGTCGGGGAGTGGACGACCGCGAGCATGGCCGTGGGTCGGGGGGAAAAGATCCAGCTGCTGCGGGAGATCCGCTTCCCGCACTCGCTCGGCCTCCTGTACAGCGTCTTCACCGCGTTCCTGGGCTTCGAGGTGAACGAGGGCGAGTACAAGGTGATGGGGATGGCGCCATACGGCGAGCCCCGCTACGTGGACAAGGTCTGGAAGCTGATCGACCTCGCGCCCGACGGGTCCTTCCGCCTGAATTTGGAGTACTTCGCCTACCACTACTCCCGCGACACCGGGTACAGCCCGAAGTTCATCGAGCTCTTCGGTCCGCCACGCATGCCGGGGCTGCCGTTCTTCACCTCGAGCTCCGGGTACCCGAGCTACTTCGGACCGAAGCCGTCGAACTACGACGAGCTCCGTCGCGACAACGAGCACTATGCCGACGTCGCGGCGAGCATTCAGAAGGTCACCGAAGAGGTGATGCTCGGCATGTCCCGCGCCGTCATACGCGAGACCGGGCTCAAGCGCCTGTGCCTGGCAGGCGGCGTCGCATTGAACAGCGTGGCCAACGGGCGCATCCTCCGGGAGACCGGCATCGAGGAGCTCTTCATCCAGCCGGCTGCCGGCGACGGCGGCGGTGCGATCGGCGCGGCGCTGTACGCGTGTCATGCCCTGCTCGGCCAGTCGCGGAACGGCTTCGTCATGGACCACGCGTACTGGGGCCGCGCGTACGACGACGCCGCGGCCCGCTCCGCGCTCGATTCGCGCGGCCTCCGGTTCGAATACTGCGACGACGAGGACCGCTTGGTCGACGCGGCGGTCGCGGACCTGACGGACGGCAAGGTGATCGGCTGGTACCAGGGCCGCTTCGAGTGGGGACCGCGGGCGCTCGGCAACCGCTCGATCCTCGGAGATCCGCGTCGTGCCGAGATGAAGGACGTGGTCAACACGAAGATCAAGTTCCGCGAGCCGTACCGGCCCTTTGCGCCGTCCGTGCTCGCCGAATCGGCCGAGGAGTTCTTCGATCTCGCCGACAGCCCCCGCCACGATCCGGCGCGGTTCATGCTCTTGGTGGTGCCGGTCAAGAACGACCGGGTGCCGGCGGTGACCCACGTGGACGGCAGCGCTCGGCTGCAGACCGTGTTTCGCGACACGAATCCACTCTACTACGATCTGATCCGGCGCT
>JAXDLK010000204.1:0-5186 GCA_034666665.1 Candidatus Binatota bacterium | reverse complement strand
CGGCGCGACGCTGGCTTCGCTGATCGCGATGATCCTCGGGTTCCGCGCGCTCGCCATGGCCGCGGCCGTGCTCTACGCGCTCGCGGCGTTCCTGCTCGGGCGGGCCGCGTCTCGCGCGAACGCCGGCATCACCCCTTGATCACGGCCATCGGCTTCAGCTTCGCGACCTTCCTGCTGATCCCGGCGCCGTGAACGACCTCGACGACGTCGGCGACGTCCTTGTAGGCGTAGGGCATCTCCTCGGCGAACGTACCGCGGCCGCGGTAGCGTGCGATGACGCCCGCGTCGGCGAGCTCGCGCTCGAGGTTCCGACCGCGGCCGGCCTTCTTCGCTTGCGCGCGGCTCATCACCCGGCCGGCGCCGTGACACGTGGAGCCGAAGGTCTCCGTCATCGCCTTCTCGGTTCCGACCAGCAGGAACGAGTAGCGGCCCATGTCCCCCGGGATCAGCACCGGCTGGCCGATCGGCCGGAGCCGCGCGGCGATCGCCGGATGGCCGGGCCCGAACGCCCGCGTCGCTCCCTTGCGGTGCACCCACAGCTTCCGCTTCTCGCCGTCGACCTCGTGGGTCTCCGGCTTGGCGATGTTGTGGCAGACGTCGTAGACGAGCCGCATGCCGAGATCGCGCGGCGAGATCGCGAGCGCCTGCATGATCGCGTTCTCGGCGAGGCCCATCATCACCTGCCGGTTCACCCACGCGTAGTTCGCCGCACAGGCCATGGCCGAAAGATAGCGCCGCCCCTCGGGTGACGAGACCGGCGCGCAGGCGAGCTGCCGATCGGGGACGCGGATCGCGTACTTCTCCATCGCCCGGTCCATCACCTTGAGCGAGTCCTCGCAGGTCTGGTGGCCGAGACCGCGCGAGCCCGAGTGCACGATGATCGCGAGCTGCCCGATCTCGAGTCCGAGGACCTCGGCGACGCGCGAATCGTAGATCTCGTCCACGCGATCGACCTCGAGGAAGTGATTCCCGGACCCGAGCGTGCCGACCTGGGTGAGACCGCGCTCGAGCGCCTCCTCGGTCAGCGCCTCCGCGTCCGCGCCCGCGAGACGGCCGTACTCCTCGATGTTGTCGAGGTCCGCCTCGCGACCGAAGCCGCGGTCGATCGCCCACTTCGCACCTTCGACGACGAGCTTCTTCTCCTCGGCCCTGGTGAGGCGTGGGATCGAGCCCTTGGCGCCGACCCCGCAGGGGATCGCCTGGAAGAGTGCGTCGGCGATCTTCGGCAGATCCCTCTTCACGTCGTCGGCTCGGAGCTTCGTGGCAGCAAGCCGGACGCCACAATTGACGTCGAAGCCGATTCCTCCAGGCGTGATCGCGCCTTCTTCCGCGTCCACTGCGGCGACCCCACCGATCGGGAAGCCGTAGCCCCAGTGAATGTCCGGCATCGCCAGCGAGTAGCCGACGATTCCCGGCAGGTGCGCGACGTTCGCCACCTGCTGCAGTGAGGCATCCTTGCGGATGTTCTGCATCAGCTCGGTGCTCGCGTACACCCGGCCGGGAACGCGCATGCCGCCGTGCTTGGGGATCTCCCAGACGTAGTCGCTGATCTGCCGGATCTCGAGCACGGACACCCGCCCTCACACGTCGAAGATCAGGTGCGCCCGCCAGCGGCCGTCTCGCTCTTCGACGACGAGCTCGTGGTAGGTCACGGCCTTGATCTCGCCGATGAACTGATGGCGGTCGTGATCGAGCGTCTCTCCAGAAATCCGCGAAGCGATTCTGCGGTCCGAGATCTCGTCGACGGCGATCTCGCGCGCGACGAATCCCTGGACGAGGAAATCGCGCAGCAGCCGCGCGAGCCAATCGTGGAGCAGGTCCGCCCAGCCCGTCGACTCGACGTCCAGTCGACGCTCCTCGCGAGACTCGATCCCGTCGGCTTCCACCAGGAACGAATGGAGGGCCAGACCGGCGCGCCGGAAGAGCTCCGCGGGCGAATCGGCCACGACCTCGATCGCGATGTCGGCGGTGTGGTCGAGCTCACGGAAGAGAGGCTCTTCTTCGGATACCACGCGGAAGGAGTGTCGCCCGCGCGGCCACACGCGGCAAGCGTGCTCGCCGCGACGCCTTTACTCGAACGTGCCGTGACGCCCGGCGCCGCTACGGAAGCGGCCGACGCCCTGCCCGATCTCGGGCGACGACAGCGCGCGCCGGCCGAGCTCGAGCTCGCGCGCGAGCGCCTCCTCGATCGAACAGCCGAACTGCTCGTACGCCGAGAGGCGATCGCTGCGAACGCAGTCCTGCGGGAAGGAGGCGATCTCGGCCGCGAGGCGCTCCGCCTCCGCGCGCGACCGGCCATGCGGCACCACGCGGTTCGCCAGGCCCATCGCCAGCGCCTCGTCCGCCCGCACCGGACGGCCCGTCAGGATCAGGTCGAGCGCGCGGGACAGCCCGATCAGGCGCGGCAGCCGCACGGTCCCGCCGTCGATCAGCGGTACGCCCCAGCGCCGGCAGAAGACGCCGAAGACGGCGTCCTCCTCGACGACGCGGAGGTCGCACCAGAGCGCGAGCTCGAAGCCGCCCGCGACCGCGTGACCCGCCACCGCAGCGATCACGGGCTTCGACAGCAGCATGCGGCTCGCGCCGAGCGGCCCGTCGCCCTCGTCGCTCACGCGGTTCATCTGCGGCGTACCGAACGCCTTCAGGTTCGCGCCGGCGCAGAAGATGCCTCCCGATCCCCAGAGGACCGCCACCCGCGCCGCCTCGTCCGCGTCGAACGCGCGGAACGCCGCCGCCAGCGCGTCGGCCGTCGCACGGTCGACGGCGTTGCGCACCTCGGGTTGATCGAGGACGACCGTCGTGACCGGACCGTTCTTCTCGACGCGGACCATGGGTCTGGCGCGCTCGCCTTCCCTCAGCGCGGCGCCATTCTCAGCGCCCCGTCGAGACGAATGGTCTCGCCGTTCAGGTACGCGTTGCCGACCACGTGCGCGACCAGCGCGGCGAACTCCCCCGGCTGGCCCACGCGCTTCGGGAACGGGATTCCGGCGGCGAGCCGGTTCTTCAGCTCCTCGCCGCCCATCGCCAACATGGGCGTGTCGAAGGTCCCGGGAGCGATCGTCACGCAGCGGATGCCGAGCGAGGACAGATCGCGCGCGATCGGCAGGGTCATGCCGACGACCCCGCCCTTCGAGGCGGAGTACGCCGCCTGTCCGATCTGCCCGTCGAACGCGGCGGCCGACGCGGTATTCACGATCACCCCGCGCTCGCCGTCGGCGTTGGGAGAATTCTTCGCCATGTGGGTGGCGGCGACGCGGATGACGTTGAAGGTGCCGATCAGGTTCACCTGGATCGTCATCGTGAAGAGCTCGAGCGCATGCGGCTCGCCCTTCTTGTCGAGCACCCGTCCGGCCGTGCCCACACCCGCGCAATTGACCACGACGTCGATCTTGCCGAATGCGCGCGCGACTTCCGCGAGCGCGTTCTCCACTCCCGGTCCGTCGGTGACGTCCGCGGCGACGAACCGCGCGCGGTCACCGAGCTGGCGCACGAGCTCGCCTCCGGCCGAGCTCGGCCGGTCGAGGATCGCCACGCGACCGCCGTCGGCGAGCAAGCGGCGGACCGTGGCCTCTCCGAGACCCGAGGCTCCGCCGCTGACGACGGCGACGACTTCCCTCGGATCCATGACGCGGCCGTTCTAAGCGCGGCCCGGAGCGGCGTCAACCGCACGTGCGGTGGCAATCGTTCGACAAGCCCGGCACCGCGCGTAGAATGCGCAGCCGCGATCATGCGCCGTGGTTTCTGGATCCTCGGAGGGCTCGCGCTGCTCGCCGCCGCCTGGTCTTGCCGTCACGTGCTGGATTCGCCCGCGCCGGCCCCACTCCGGCCGGAGCCTGCATCCTGGTCGCCGCGCGGGATCCACGTCGCATATCTCGGACACGCGACGGTGCTGATCGAGATCGACGGCACGCGATTCCTCACGGACCCGGCGTTCTTCGATCGCGTCGGCGTGACGATCGGGCCGGTGACCATCGGTCCCAAGCGGCTCGTCGAGGTCGCGCTCGGCCCGGACGAGCTGCCGCCGATCGACGCCGTGCTGCTCTCCCATGCGCACATGGACAGCCTCGATCCGCCGTCACTGGCCAAAGTGAGCTCGATCAGCTCGGCGGCCGTGTTGATCACCCCGGAGCGTACCGCCGACCTGGTCGACGGCCTCGGCTACGCGCGTGTCGTCGAGCTTCCCTGGGAAGAGCGCACGCGAATCGGTGGCGTGGCGATCGAGGCGGTGAAGCTTCGTCACTGGGGCGAGCGCTGGCCGTGGGACGCGTGGCGCGGCTACAACGGGTACGTCCTGTCGAAGGGAGATCTCCGCGTGCTGTTCGCATCCGACACCGCCTACACCGAAGCGATCGGCGCCCTCGGACGGGCGCGGCGACTGACCGTGGCGATCCTGGGCAACGGCGCTTACGACCCGTGGATCCGCAATCACGCGAACCCCGAGCAGGTGTGGAAGATGTTCCGCGACAGCGGCGCGCACTACCTGGTGCCGATCCACTGGGACACGTTCCGTCTCGGCAAGGAGCCCGTCGGCGACGCCATGAAGCGCCTGTTCGCGGCGGCCGGCTCCGATCGCGACCGCATCGTCGTTCGCCAGATCGGCGGGAGCTGGAGCTACGACCCGGCGGCGGCGGTCGCCTCCGGCGGCGGTTGAAGCGTGGCACCCGGATCCTGGCCGCGGCATTCTCCGGCACGCTGGCGGGGTGCGGCGGAATGCTGATCGACTCGCTGGTGTTCATACCGTATCGCGGGTCCGAGCCGCCTCCCCGCGGTGTCGAGGAGCGCTGGATCGACGCGGCCGACGGGACACGCGTTCACGCCTGGTATGCAGCCGGCGCCGGGGACGCACCCGTCCTTCTCTGGTCGCACGGCAACGCCGGCAACGTATCGACGCGACGCGAGACCTTCCTCGAGCTCACCGCACGCGGCGTCGGCGTCCTCGCCTACGACTACCGCGGATACGGCAAGAGCTCCGGCCGGCCGAGCGAGATCGGCGTCGGCCTCGACGCGGAGGCCGCATACGATCACCTGCGTACGCTCGGCGTGGCTCCCGAACGGATCCTCGGCTTCGGCGAATCCCTGGGCGGTGCCGTCACCGTTCACCTGGCGAGCCGCCGGCCGCTGGCCGCGCTCGTCCTGGTCTCGACCTTCACGACGCTCCGCGACGTCGCCCGCTACCACTACGGGCC
>JAXDLK010000203.1:0-7392 GCA_034666665.1 Candidatus Binatota bacterium | reverse complement strand
ATGCGGACGTGATCCTCGTCAACACCTGCGCGATCCGCGAGCACGCGGAGGAGCGGGTGGTCGGGCGGCTGACGCAGCTCTTGCCGCACAAGAAGCGCTCGCCGGGAGTGCGCATCGGCGTCATCGGCTGCATGGCGCAGCACTACCGCGAGCGCCTGCTCGATCGACTGCCGTTCGTCGATCTCATCCTCGGACCCGACGAGTACCGGAAGCTCCCGCATCTCCTCGCGGAAGGCGGCTTCGACGACCCGATGGTCGAGGTCCGGCTCGGCCGCGAGGAGACCTACGCCGACCTCCTGCCCGCGCGCACGCCGGGAGTTCGCGCGTGGGTGACGGTGATGCGCGGCTGCGACAAGTTCTGCAGCTTCTGCGTCGTGCCGTTCGTGCGCGGCCGCGAGCGGAGCCTCCCGCTCGACGTGCTGCTCGAGCAGGTGCGTGACGCTGCCGCCGAGGGCTTCCGCGAGGTGGTGCTCCTCGGACAGACGGTGAACGCGTACCACGACGGCGATCGCGACTTCGCCGATCTGCTTCGCGGGGCGGCGAAAGTCGACGGGATCGAGCGCATCCGCTTCACCTCGCCGCATCCGAGCGACATGAGCGAGCGGGCGATCGAGGCGATGGCCGCCGAGCCCAAGATCTGCCCGCAGCTCCACCTGCCGCTGCAATCCGCGTCGAACCCGGTGCTCGCCCGGATGGAGCGCGGCTACACGATCGAGGAATACGACGCGCTGGTCGGGCGCCTGCGGCGGGCGATTCCCGGCCTCGAGCTCTCGACCGACGTCATCGTCGGCTTTCCCGGCGAGACCGAGGAGGACTTCGGCGCGACCCGCGATTACCTGGCCGCGACCGGCTACGACGGTGCGTTCCTCTTCGCGTACTCCGCGAGGGAAGTGACCAAGGCCGCTCGCTGGCCCGAGACGGTCCCGCCGGACGAGAAGCGGCGGCGTCTGGAGGAGCTGATCGCGCTCCAGCAGTCGATCTCGACCGCACGGAACCGCGCCTGGCACGGCCGTGAGGTCGAGGTGCTCGTCGAGGGCCCCGCGAAGCGGCCTCCCGGCTGGCTCGCGGGGAAGAGCGCGGAGTTCAAGACCACCGTCTTCGCGTCCGATCGTCACGCGCCCGGAGATCTCGTCCGAGTGTCCGTCCGCGACTCCACGCCGCACACGCTGATCGGAGAGGCGCTGGAGAATGCGTAAGCTCGCCTCCCGCCTCGGGCTGGCGCTGCCTCTGGACGCGCGTCGACGTCCTCTGCCAGAAGGATCCCGATCCGGCGATCTCCGCCTGGCCCGGTCGAGATCGTGCGGATCGAACTGACGCTCAGGGCTCTCGAAGGAGAACGTAGATGAAGTTCACCTGGTTCAACCTGATGCCGTGGCCGTACCTCCCGGACGACTTCCGCGAGAAGCATCGCTCCGTCTGGGTCGACATCCCGAACACTCTGTACGACCCGCGGAAGGGGCACTTCGTCTACCACGAGTACATGAACCAGCTGGAGTACGCCGAATCCGTCGGCTTCGACGGCATCGGCGTGAACGAGCACCACCAGAACGGCTACGGGTTGATGCCGTCACCGAACCTCATCGCCGCCGGCCTCGCGCGGCGGACGTCGAAGGCGGCGATCGCGGTGATCGGCAACTCGATCGCGCTCTACAACCCGCCGATCCGAGTGGCCGAGGAATTCGCCATGCTCGACGTGATCTCCGGCGGGCGCCTGATCGCGGGTTTCCCCGTCGGTACGCCGATGGACACGAACTTCTGCTACGGGCAGATCCCCGCGCTCACGCGCGACAAGTACTACGAGGGCCACGACCTGATCATGCGCGCGTGGGCCGCGGAGGAGCCGTTCGCGTTCGACGGCAAGTACACGCAGCTCCGCTACGTGAACTGCTGGCCGAAGCCGATCCAGAAGCCGCACCCGCCGATCTACATCCCGGGCGGCGGCTCGATCGAGACCTGGGATTTCTGCGCCGACCTCGACTACAACTACTCCTACCTCTCGTTCACCGGGTATCTCCGGGGCAAGCAGTATCTCGACGGCTACTGGGAGCGCGTCGCCGCGAAGGGCAAGGACGACTCGCCGTACCGCGCCGCCTTCGCGCAGATCATCTGCGTCGCCGACACCGACAGTCAGGCGGAAGAGCTCTACTCGGAGCACGTCCGCTACTTCTTCAACCGCTGCCTGCACGTCTATCCGGGCTTCGCGGATCCGCCCGGCTACCGCACGATCAAGACGCTCAAGGCCGGCGCCGCCTCGGCGCTCACCGAGGACGCGCTGGCGAAGTTCCCGACGCTCACCTGGAAGCAGCTCCTCGACGACCGCTACGTGATCGCCGGCAGCCCCGAGACGGTGCGCCAGCAGATGGAGGAGCTCATCAAGGGCCTCCGCGTGGGACACGTCTTCTGCCTGATGCACAACGGCAACATGCCGGACTGGAAGACGCGCCACTCCACCAAGCTCTTCGCGGAGAAGGTGATGCCCAAGCTCCGCAACATCTGGCCGGAGTGGAAGGACGACGACCGCTGGTGGGTGAAGCCCATGGAGGACCGCCTCGAGATCGACAAGATTCCTCCCGGAACGGAGCGAAGCCGATGAACCAGATACGGATCGAAACCAAGCGAGGCACGAGCGTGCGCGTGTTCGAGGGCGGCCGCGGCGCGCCGGTGGTCTTCCTGCACGGCGCCGGCGGGTTCTTCGCGGAGAACCCGTTTCTCGACCTGCTCGCGGAGCGCTACCACGTCTACGCGCCCGAGCTCCCGGGATTCGGCGAGTCGACGGGCGAGGACCTGCTCGAGGACATGCAGGACTTCGCGCTCCACGGCTGGGACGTGATCGAGGGCCTCGGCATCGAGCGGCCGCATCTCGTCGGCCATTCGCTCGGCGGCATGATCGCCGCGGAGATGGCGGCGATCGCGCCGAACGATCTCTCGAAGCTCGTCCTCGTCGCCGCCGCGGGCCTGTGGATTCCCGAGCAGCCGATCGCCGATCTCTACGCGATGCTGCCGCACGAGTACCCGAAGGTGCTGTTCCACGATCCGGCGCAGGGCCTGGCGCTGCTCACCGGCGGCCTCGACTTCTCCAACATCGACGTGCTCGCGGAGTTCTACATCGCGAACTCGCGGCGGATGGGGACGGCGGGCAAGCTGCTCTTCCCGATCCCGAACCGGCGGACGTCGAAGCGGCTCTATCGCATCAAGGCGGAGACGCTCCTCGTCTGGGGAAAGAGCGACGTGCTGATGCCGCTCGCGTACGGCGAGAAGTGGCGCGAGCTAATCGCGGGATCTCGTCTGGTGACGATCGACGAGGCCGCGCACATGATTCCCTACGAGCAGCCGAAGGCGTTCACTTCCGTGGTGACGAACTTTCTCGGCTGATCGGCCTCAGCTCTCGATCGCCAACGGGATCTCCGCGAATCGCCGTTCGTTCGCGTCCCAGGCATAGGCGCGGCGGTCGCGCACCTCGCCGCCTCGGACGGAGACCACTACCCAGGCCGCGTCCGGATACGCTGGCTCGTCCCACGCCATCGCCCGCGCCTGGTCCTCGGCCGAGAAGTAGGCGTCGTGCTCGGGATGGGAATGATAGAAGGCGCGAAGCGCGCGGCCAGGCTCCTCCCCCTCGCGGATCACGGCGTAGAGCTCCTTCGGCTCCATGAAGTACGCGGTGCGCGCGTCCCGAGGATGCGCCTGCGGGTCCTCCGCGTGGAGGCGACCCTGGACGTTGGTGATGCGCCGCACCGACTCTTCGTCCCCGGCGGTCACCACCGCGCCGCAGCACTCGTCGGGATAGGTCTCGCGCGCGTGACGGTCGATCTCGTCGATCGTCGACCGGCGCAGTCCAAGCTTCATCGCGACTCCACTAGCCGGATCAGGCGGGTGAGGACAGCGTTGACGGGCGTGTCGACGCCGAGCTCGGTGCCCCGCCGCCAGAGATAGCCGTTGATCGCCTCGATCTCGGTCGGTCTGCCGTTCTCGAGATCCTGCAGCATCGAGGAGCGGTGGTGTGCGGTCGGCGGCAGCAGCTCCTCGTAGAAGTGCCGCCGGCATTCCGCCACGGTCGTCCAGAGGAGGTCGACGCCGTCGGCGGTGGCGACGGCGTGTCCTTCGTCGAGCACGTCGTCGAGGATCGCCCGCCCCTCCGGTGCGGCCGCCAGCGCGCCGTACGGCCGCCGCAGGATCGCGCCGAGGGGATTCAGCGCCGCGTTGTAGAGCACCTTCTCCCAGAGGTACGCGAGGATGCGGTCCGTGGCCTCCGCGGGAATGCCGGCGGACGCGAGCATCGCGGCGGTTCGCGCCGCGAGCGGGGAGATCGCCGTCTCTCCGGAGACGCCGATCTTCACCGGCTTCGCGTAGACGGTGACGCGGACGCTTCCCGGCGACGGCATCGCCGCGCCGATCAGCACGGGTGCGGCGAGGACACGCTCGCGCGGGAAGAAGCGCGCGAGAGTCTCGACGTTGCCGAGGCCGTTTTGCAGCGAGAGCACGGCGCCGCCCTCGGCGAGCGTTCCCGAGAGCGCCGCCGCCGCTTCGGCGAGGGCGTAGGACTTGACCGCGACGATCACGAGATCGAACGGCGGCGTCAGCTCGGTCGCCAGCGTGGCGCAGTGGAGCCCCGACACGCAGTGCTCGCCCCAGATGCCGCCGATCTCGAGACCGCGCTCGCGGATGCGAGCGACGTGGCGCTCGCGCCCGAGCAGCGTCACGTCGTGCCCGGCGAGGCGCAGGAAGCCGCCGAACATCGAGCCGAGCGCTCCGGCACCGGCGACGAGGATTCGGGTTCCGCTACCGCTCATCTGGGTTCGCGCGGGCTTCCGGCAGAGATCGCTACTGGATCTGCGTTCCTTGGTGAGGCCGCCCGCGGGTCGCGGCCGGCGGTTGCGATATCATAGCGATTCGATACCGTAGCACCATGGCAGCGATCCACGTCCGGGAGGTCGACGACGCGGTGATCGAGGCGCTCAAAGCACGTGCGTCGCGGAACCAGAGGAGCCTTCAGGGGGAGATCCGCCAGATCCTCGAGCAGGCCGCGCTCGAAGAAGGCGGCTCCAGAAGCTCGCGAGCGAGGCGAAAATTGCGCATCCGTACGGTCGCGGTCGGAGGGCCTGTCTATACCCGCGACACGATCTACGACTGAGCTTCTTCTCGTCGATACCAACGTCCTGCTCGAGGCGACCGACGAGAAACGCCGGTTCCACGCAGCCTGCCTGAAGCTTCTCGAGCAGCACACGCGCCTGAGGACCTCCGCCCAGGTCGTGCGGGAGTATCTCGTGGTCGCCACCCGAGTCCCGGCAGTCAATGGACTCGGACTCTCGCTCACCGACGCGCTCGCGAACGTGCGCGAGTTCCGGCGAACGCTGCGCTTGCTACCGGAGGAACGGCCGGTGCTGCCGACACTTCTCTCGATCCTCGAAGCGATTCCCTGCCACGGCAAGCGGATACACGATGCGCACCTGGTTGCGACGGCGCTGGTTCATCGGGTCGCGGCGATCCTCACCTTGAACGGCAAGGATTTCGAGCCCTTCTCCTCTCGAGTCGCCGTCGTCGAGCCGCCGGCACTGGCTCGCTCCCCGAGACGCTGACGGACGCTCAGCGGAGCGCGGCGACCCACTCCGCTCATCTGGGCTCCCGGCGGCTTCTGACATATATCGCTGCGAAATGGAGCCGGGCGCGCGCACGCTGCGGAACCTGCCATTGGACGGCGTCCGCGTGCTCGCCGTCTCGCAGTTCGGTGCCGGACCCATCGCGACGTCGCTGCTCGCCGACCTCGGCGCCGACGTTGATCAAGATCGAGGATCCGCGGAGCGGCGGCGACACCGCGCGCACCGTCTCGCATGCGCCGGAAGGTGAGCGCGACGGCCTCTACTTCGAGTCCTTCAATCGCAACAAGCGGAGCCTCGCGCTCGACCTCGAGCACCCGCGCGGGCCGGAGGTGTTGCGACGCCTCGTCCGCGATGCGCGCGTCGTCTACAACAACCTGCGGGGCGACCTGCCGCCGCGCCTCGGCCTCACCTACGCCGCCCTTCGCGAGCACAACCCGGCGGTCGTCTGCTGTTCGCTCTCCGGATTCGGCGCGACCGGTCCGCGCCGCGCGGAGCCGGGCTACGACAACCTGATCCAGGCGCTCGCCGGCTACATGGAGCTGACCGGCGACCCGGCAGGACCCCCGACCAAGTGCGGTGTCTCGATCATCGACTTCGCCGGCGGCTACGCGTCGCTCGCCGGCGTGCTGGCGGCGCTCTACGACGCCGAGCGCACCGGCCTCGGGCGCGACGTCGACGTGAGCCTCCTCGACACCGCGATCCACATGCTCAACTACCTGGCGATCTGGTGCCTGAACGAGGACTTCGTCCCGGGCCGCACGCCGGACTTCGGTCACTCGGTGCTGGTCCCGGCGCAGAACTTCGCGACCGCCGACGGCATGATCGCGGTCGTGTGCTTCAAGGAGAAGTTCTGGCAGCGGCTCTGCGAGCAGATCGGCCGCGAGGATCTCGCTCGCGAGAGCCGCTTCGCGACGTTCGCGGAGCGGCGGCGGCACAAGGCGGAGCTGATCGCGATCCTGAAGCCGATCTTCGCGGCGCGACCGACCGCCGAGTGGATCGCGCGGCTCTCCGGTGCCGTCCCGTGTGCGCCGGTGAACGGGCTCGCCGAGGCGCTCGCGGACCCGCAGGTCGCGGCGCGCGGCATGGTCGTCGAGGTCGAGCACCCGAAGCGCGGCCGCATCCGCGAGATCGGCTGTCCGGTGAAGCTCGACGACGCGACCTTCCGGTACCGCGCGTCGCCCGGTCTCGGCGAGCACACCGACGAGGTGCTCCGCGAAGCGGGATACGGAGCCGACGAGATCGCGCGGCTTCGCGAGGAACGGACGGTTCTGTAGGGCGCGGCCCGCGTGTAGCGGGCCATCTGGCGCCCGCGAGCGCTTCACAGCGAGCGCGTCCCGGGTGGTGGGGTTGGGAAGGGCGCGGCCCGCGTGAAGCGGGCCATCTGGCGCCCGCGAGCGCTTCACAGCGAGCGCGTCCCGGGTGGTGGGGTTGGGAAGGTCTGCGCCACGAGCTATCCGTCTATCCGTGGCGCAGACTCCTAGGATCGGCCGACGGGGGGAAGTCGAATGAGTGGAACGGATCGCAGCAAGATCTTCGAGAGCCCGGAGGCCGCGGTCGCGGACGTGCCGGACGGCGCGTCGGTCCTGATCGGTGGCTTCGGCGTGCTCCACGGCTGGCCTTCGAGCACGATCCTCGCGCTCCGCGATCACGGCGCGAAGAGGCTCACGGTGATCGCCAACACCCCCGGGTTCGGACCGATGTCGCCGCAGGTCCTCGCCGAGAACGATCAGGTCGCGAAGCTCATCGGGTCGTTCGGCGGCTTTCCCTACCGCATGACACCGATGGAGGAGAGGATCGG
>JAXDLK010000202.1:0-24894 GCA_034666665.1 Candidatus Binatota bacterium | reverse complement strand
GCCGCCATCAAGATCATGTACAACTTCGAGCGCACCCGGTACTTCACCGACGACCTGACGGCGCGGTTCTTCGACGCCGAGACCGGCGCCATCATTCGCCAGGGCACGACCCAGCGCTACGACATCGAGCGCCACTTCGTGCTCGACGCTCTCCGCATCCTCAAGTTCGTCGGCCGCACCGAGCAGCCGCCGATTCCGGCGATGCCGAACCCCGGCGGATTCTTCGCCAAGGCCGGACAATACCCCGTGATCGAACCTTTCGACCTGAAGGGCGTCGGCGGCGTTTCCTACCGCTACCTCGATCCGAAGAAGCAGGACGACACCTACATCTATCTGCCGACTCTGCGGCGGGTCCGCCGGCTCTCGAGCGCGCAGCGCTCCGATGCGCTCTTCGGACAGGACGTGGACGTCGACTCGTACGGCGGCTACGCCGGGCAGATCCCGTGGTTCGACTGGAAGCTCCTCGGCGTCCGCTCGATGCTCGCCTCGGGGCACGGCGACAACCTGCCCCCGGTCCCGTGCACGGGCGACGGCGGCGTCACCTTCTGCGAGAACTGGGAGCAGCTACCGAAGGTGTACGTCGTCGAGGGGAAGCCGAAGATGTCGGGCTACGCGTACTCGAAGCGCCTGATCTTTCTCGACGCGGAGAGCGGCTTCATCGCCTACACCGACCTCTATGACCAGGCCGGTCAGCTCTGGAAGGTCGGGATCAACCACGGGCGCTACTCGACGAAGCCGAACCCCAAGGCCGACTTCGCCTATCCGTTCGCGCGCGACTTCCTCTACGGCTTCGTCATGGTCGACATACAGCTCGAGCACGGTACGCGGGCGGCGCTGCCGGGCATGGGCTTTCCCAACGAGCCCGGCTGGTACATCAACCAAGGGGACAAGATGGGCGTCGAGGACGACTGGTTCTCGATCGCCGCGTTGATCCGCGCGGGGCGATGAAAAAAGGGTCGGGAGTCTTTTTCCTCCGGTCAGCGGCCGCCGCTTTGCCTGACCGATCGAAAAAGACTCCCGACCCCTTTTTCGGATTCATGTGGCGCTGCGGGCGAACGCCTGCAAGAGCTCGCGCTGCGCCGATCTCGGGCGGTCCGGCGAGGTCTCGGCGCGACGGTAGGTGCCGTCCGGCTGGAGCTCCCACGCCTGCGTATCGTCCTCGAGATACACGGTGAGGCCCTCGCGGAGCACGCGGTCCCGCAGCGTCGGATCGTCGACCGGACAGCACACTTCGATGCGTCCGAAGAAGTTCCGGGGCATCCAGTCGGCGCTGCCGAAATAGGTGAGCTCGCGGCCGCCCGCGTGAAAGTGGAAGATCCGGCTGTGCTCGAGAAAGCGCCCGATGATCGAGCGCACACGAACGTTCTCCGATAGCCCCGCGACTCCAGGCCGCAAGCAGCAAATCCCGCGGACGACGAGGTCGACGCGGACACCCGCCGTCGAGGCCCGGTAGAGCGCCTGGATGATCGCGGGGTCGATCAGGGCGTTCATCTTGGCGGCGATCCACGCCGGCCTTCCCGCACGAGCCTCCTCCGCCTCCTGGTCGATCCACTCGAGCAGCCGGCGATGCAGCGAGAAGGGCGAGTCGAGGAGCTTCTTCGGGCGCGGGATCTTTCCGAGCCCGGTGAGCTCCTGGAACATGTAGTGCACGTCCTCACCGATCGCCTCGTTGCAGGTGAGGAGGCTCACGTCCGTGTAGTTCCGCGTGTTGCCGGTATGGTAGTTGCCCGTGCCCACGTGAACGTAGCGCCGGAGCGAATCCCCTTCGCGTCGGACGACGAGCAGCATCTTCGCGTGCGTCTTGTAGCCCACCACGCCGTACGAGACCTTGGCGCCGAGCTCCTGAAGCCGCGTCGCGAGCTCGATGTTCGCCGCCTCGTCGAAGCGCGCGCGGAGCTCGATCACGGCCGTGACTTCCTTGCCGGCGGCCGCGGCCTCGAGCAGCGCCTCCGCGAGCGGCGAGTCTCGCTCGGTGCGGTAGAGCGTCTGCTTGATCGCCATCACATTCGGATCCGCCGCCGCCTCGCGGACGAGGTCGACGACCGGGGCGAACGATTCGTACGGGTGATGGAGCAGCACGTCCCCGCCACGGATGGTGTCGAAGATGGTGGGGCCCTCGCGCGCGAGGCCTCCGGGAACGAACGCCGGGAACTTGAGGTCGGGTCGATCGACCAGGTCGTACAGTGCCGACAGGCGGTTCAGGTTCACCGGGCCGTCCACGCGCAGCAGGTTCTCGCGGTCGATCCCGAAGCAGCCGACGAGGAAGTCGACCATCGCCTGAGTGCAGTTCGTGGTGACCTCGAGGCGCGCCACGTCACCGAAGTTGCGATGCTGGAGCTCGCGCTTGAGCGCCCGCAGCAGATCGTTCACCTCCTCGTCATCCACCCAGACGTCGCTGTTCCGGGTGACGCGGAACTGGTGACAGCCCGTCACCTCCATTCCCTGGAAGAGCTCGCCCACGTGAGCATGGATGATCGACGTGAGCAGGATGAACTCCCACGGACCGGCGGACACCTCGCGCGGCAGCGGGATCAGCCGCGGCAAGACGCGCGGCGCCTGCACCACCGCGGTATCGTTGTCGCGCCCGAACGCGTCACGCCCTTCGAGTGAGACGATGAAGTTGAGGCTCTTGTTGAGAACCTTGGGAAACGGGTGTGCGGGGTCGAGACCCATCGGGGTCAGGACGGGCAGCACCTCCCGCCGGAAGTAGCTCTCCACCCAGGTGCGCTGCCGCGCGCTCCACCTCGACCGCTTGAGAACGCGGATCCCCTCGCTCTCGAGCGCCGGGAGCAGCAGGTCGTTCAGCACGCGGTACTGGTCGGCCACCAGCACCCGCACGGCCGCGCGCACGCGACGGAGCGCCTCTTGCGGCGAGAGGCCGTCGGGGCCGGGTTTTCCGATCCCCGCCTCGATCTGCTCCAGAAGGCCGGCCACGCGAACCTCGAAGAACTCGTCGAGGTTCCCGGTGGAGATCGTCAGATAACGCAGCCGCTCGAGAAGCGGCACCTCGGGATCCCGGGCCTGCTCGAGCACGCGCCGGTTGAACTCCAGGAGGCTCAGCTCGCGATTGAAGAACTGGCTCGGCTCTTCCGCGGAAGGTTCGCCCGGCGCCTCGAATGGAGCATCCGGCGCCGTTCGCCGCGACCCCGGCGCGTCGTACGTCTCGTCGCCTGCGCGTATGCCCGGGTCCGCCATCCGTCGAGGTTCTACCGAATCTCGTTCCAGTTCAACGCCCCGGATCGAGCCGTGCGAGCCTTCCGTAAAGCTTTCGCCGTACGTCAGCCGCGACGCGTCCGGCGTGCGCGAGCGCCCGCCGCCGCGCCAGCCCGCTTCCGCCGAGGCTTCGCCCGTGTCTTCGACCGTCGTCGCTCGATCATCGGCCATTTCTCCGGATCGCCGGTCCAGACGCGGACGAAGTCGCACGTCCGCTTGCCGTTTGCATCGAGAACCGACGCCTTGATTCCGCCGCCGCCGATGTCGATCGACAGCGTCGCCGGCTTGGCGATGGGTCGCGCCTTGCGGCGTTCGCGCTTCGTCGCCGTCACCGCACCGTCTCGGGCAAATGGGATACGAGCTTCGGCACCGCGAGCTCCAGACAGCGGCGGATCTCGGCGCAGGTCTCACGAAAGAAGCTCTCGTCCCGCGTCGCCGGGTCGGCGATGTCCCCGGCTTCGCCGACGAACTCGCGGAGGGTCGCGATCCGTTTGCCGGCGGCCTCGGGCATGCGTTCCACGATCGCCTTCTGCTCGCCGGTCATCGCCAGCACGACGTCCGCCTCCGCGAGAAGGTGGAGATTCCGTTTGAGGTCCGTCGAGGTGACACGCTCGTCGACGTCGATGCCCAGGTCGCGGAGCGCGAAGCGCGTATCGAGCGACACGAGCGCTCCGTCGCGGGCATACGGCGCGACGCCGGCAGAATCGACCCGCACGCGAGATCCGACGCCGCTCTCCTCGACCATGCGCCGGAGCAGGGCCTCGGCCATGATCGAGCGACTGGTGTTCGCGTGACAGACGAAGAGGACGTTCACGCCCGCCGCCGATTGCGTAGGCGGCGCGGCCGTCGCCGCGCCGCCCCGATCTGAATTAGAGGCCGCTGGAGAACACGTCGGCGGTGGTCTCGCGCTTGACCACGCCCTTGGCGAGCTCGGCCTTCAGCCGTTTGCCGAGCTCCGCCGGCTCCCAGCGCTTCTCCCCTTTGACCACAGCCGCGGTGTGCCACGGCTGCATCAGCCACACGGCGCGCCCGCCCACGCGGAATACCTGTCCGTGCACGTCGCCCGCATCGTCGCTGCCGAGCCAGACCACCAGCGGCGCCACGTTGGCCGGATCGAAGACGTCGAACTCGCCCTCGCCGGGCGTCTTCCCCATGATCGCCGCCGTCGCGGGCGTGGCGTCGACCGTGAGGCGGGTGCGCGCGACCGGCGCGATCGCGTTCACGGTGACTCCGTACTTCTTCAGCTCCTGATCGACGATGATCGAGAACGCCGCGATCGCCGCCTTGGCCGCTCCGTAGTTCGACTGACTGGCGTTGCCGAGGATTCCGGAGTCGGACGAGGTGTTGATCACCCGACCGCCGACGACGTTCCCGTTCTTGTGCTCGTTCCGCCAGTACTCCGCGGCGTGGCGGGTGACGCAGAAGGTGCCCTTGAGATGCACCGCGATGACGCTGTCCCAGTCGTCTTCGGACATGTTGAAGATCATGCGATCGCGGAGGATGCCCGCGTTGTTCACGACGATGTTCAGCTTGCCGAAGTTGTCGACCGCGCACTCGAGCATGCGCTTGGCGCCCTGGAAGTCGGCGACGTTGTCGCCGTTGGCCACCGCTTCGCCGCCGGCGGCCTTGATCTCGTCCACGACCTGCTGCGCCGGGCCGCTGTCCTTGCCGCTGCCATCGAAGCCGCCGCCGAGGTCGTTTACCACCACCTTCGCGCCGTGCTTCGCGAGGGCCAGCGCCTCCTCACGGCCGATACCGCGGCCAGCTCCCGTGACGAGCGCGACCTTCCCCTCGAGTAGAGCCATTTGATCCTCCTTGATCGTGCCTTGCGATGGTCGAGTCGAACCGGGGACTCCTGACCCATTTGGCGAGACCGGTCAAGGTGGTGCGAAGGCGGCCGCGGTCGGGACGCCCCGCCACGTCGGCACGTGGTCGGAGCGTCCGTCGAACTCGGGAAGGCGTCAGTTCCGGTGGAACAGCCGGCGGGACTCGATGGCGATCTCGGGGTCGACGAAGCAGCGGTTCGCGGCGCCGAGGAGGCTTTCGGAGTCTTCCACCGTCTGCAGCGCTGCCGCACCCATTCCGTTGCCGAGCGGCAGCCGCGAGCCTTCGGCACGGTCGCCGTCCTGGGGTCGATGCGCGACGGCCGGGCGAGCGACGGGCGCCGGAGCCGGAGCCGCGGCGCGTTCGGCGGCGCCCTTGGACGGTGCCTCCGCGACGTCGCGATGCTGCGCCGCGCGGCGAGCGGGCTCCCGATGCGGATCACCGAGCAGGACGATCTTGACGGTGTCGACGAGGATCCGGAAGTCGAGCCAGGGAGAGAGGTGCTTCAGATAGTACAGGTCGTAGCACATCTTCTCCCGCTCCTCCTCGAGTCCCCCGGCGTAGCCGTTACGCACCTGTGCCCAGCCGGTGAGACCGGGCCGGATCATCGAGCGGATCGGATAGTAGGGAATGTTCTCGATCAGAACCTGCCGGTTGTCGACCGGGTAGGGCCGCGGGCCGATCAGGTTCATGTCGCCCTTGAGGATGTTCCAGAGCTGGGGCAGCTCGTCGAGCCGATACTTTCGCAGCCAGTGACCCACACGCGTGATCCGCGAGTCGTCGCTGCCGGTCCACGCGGAGCCGGCCGTCACCGGGTGCATGCTGCGGAACTTGAAGAGCCGGAACTGGCGGCCGTAGAGCCCGATACGCTTCTGCACGAACAGCACGGCACCGCCCGTATCGAGCTTGATCGCGAGCGCGATCAACGCGCACACCGGCAGGGTGAGCATCAGCCCGAGCGCCGAGATCGTCATGCTGAGCACGCGGGTGAAGGCGAGGCGTAGGGTGGACTTCCGGAAATCGGTCGAGAAGATGATGCTGCTCGCCGCCACGAAGTCGATCGGGAGCTTGCCGGTCATGCGCTCGTAGGCTTCGAGGCCGTCCTCGACGACGATGCGGCGGCCGCGTAGCTCGAGGAGCTCCGGCACGGGAAGCTCGGCGTCCTTCGTGCGGGCCACGATGATGCGATCGGGCCGCGTCTCCTCGATCAGGCGGGCGAGCTGCGACAGCGGCGTCACGAACGGGTAGCGGAGCACGGGTTCGTCCGCGGACACCTCGACCGGCGTGGAATCGCCGTCGGTGACGCCGGCGATGTGGTAGCGGAAGTGCCGTTCCGACTCGATCGCTTCGATGATCTTCTTGGCGAGCGGGTTCGTACCGACGATGACGACTCGCTGCGCGGTGACGCGCTTCTCGATGACCGCGTAGAGCGCCAGGCGCAGAGGCACCGAGACGCCGACGAGCAACAGCAGGATGCCGACCGTCGACACCAGCGGATCGCCCGCGTGTCGGGTCTCCGGTACCAGCGTGTAGAAGGTGACCAGCAGCATGCAGGCGATGCCGACCGCTCGCAGGAGCCGCCGGCAGTACTCGCCCCAGCTGCGGACGACTCGGAGATCGTAGAGATCGTTGTAATAATAGGAGACGGCGCAGCATGCGGCCGGCAGCATCGCCTGGATCAACCGGTGGATCGCATGCTCGGCGTCGAAAGGAACCGGGTTCGGCCAGAAGAGCAAGGCCGAGCACACGATGACGAAGAGGGACCCTACCTCGAGGATCGCGGGGTTGAGCATCAGCGTGCTCCTGCTTCCGCGACCGAGGACGTGGGCTCCGCCCGGGCTTCTCCGATCGTCGCCTGGACGATCTTCACCATTCCGAGAAAGACCGAGATCGCGAGAAACGCGATGCCGATGATCTCGGTTCCTTCGACACGCCGGGAGCCCCGGCCCACTCTTGTTTCTTGATGCATTCTCGAGCTTCCTTCGCGGCCTAGCGAGACGCCGCTGAAGGAACTCCTTGCACCTTCCATGCCTCGACGATTCCGGGCGGGAAGCCGCGGAATACCTGCAGTTTTGGCGCGTAGAGCGCTCGCCGGCACTGCCTTCGTCAACTTCGCGACGGGCCGCGGCGAGATCTCGACGGGAGGAAGAAACTACCGGAATGCCGGGATGACCTCGTCACCGAAGAGCCTGAAGCTGTCTGCCTGCGCTCTCCTGCCGAAGCTCATGACGAAGCTCGTGATGCCGAGGTCGAGGTTCTTGCGCACCCGTTCGACGATCTCCGCGGGTGTACCGGTGAGGCAGAGCTCGGGGGCGCCGCTCAGGAAGCCGATCTCTTGGTGCACGGCCTCGGTTCGGCGCTGCGCGTCGGCAGCGGACGATCCGACCGCGGCGAGCGTCTGCTGCGACACCTCGATCTCGTCGAAGTCACGGCCGAGGCGCTGACAGTGCCCGCGCAGCACCTCGAGCTTGTGCGAGACGTCCCGGTGGGTCATGCCGAGGTTGTTCCAGATGTCGGCATAGCGGGCCACGAGCTTCAGGAGGATCTTCTCGCCGGCCCCGCCGATCACGATCGGCGGATGGGGCGTCCGCGTCGGCTTCGGCATGCAGCGCGCGTTCTCGATGCTGTAGTGGAGCCCGTTGAAGGTGGGCGCCTCCTCGGTCCACATCTTCTTCAGGATCTCGAGACCCTCCTCGAGCTGCTCGAGTCGCGTGTGAATGTTCGGAAACTCGTAGCCGTAGGCCTCGTACTCCTGCTGGAACCAGCCGGCGCCGTAGCCGAGGATCAGCCGTCCCTCGGAGATCTGGTCGAACGTCGTCGCCATCTTCGCCAGCAGCGGTGGATGGCGATAGCTGTTGCAGAGCACGAGGAAGCCGATCTCCACGCGCCGTGTGACCATCGCGACGGCCGTCATCTCGGTCCAGGCCTCGAGCGGGTCCTCCGCGCCCACCCCGAAGACGTGGTCCGCGACCCAGACGGAGTCGAACCCGACCTCCTCGGCGAGCTCCGCCATCTCCCGCGCCTCCGCCCAGCTCGCGCCGAACTGCGGCAGCGTCACGCCGAACTTCACCTTCCGCGTCATAGGCCGGCGAGCGTTACCCAAAGGGAACTCGCTTGCAAGGCGACCCGCCGGCGAGAAGCCACGCTCGCAGAACCCTGCTGCCAGGGCGAAATCGTTCGAGTGCTGAGCGCCTTCCGGTCCGGCATCCACGTCCCGGCGCGAGACCCACGACCTTGACTTTCCCGCCTCGAGCCTCGACGCTTCCGCGCTCGGCGGAGGAACGTGCGATGGCGGACAAGAAGCTCCGATTCACGATCGACGACGTGCGCGAGATGGCGCGCCGCTTCTCGAATTGGGGACGCTGGGGCGCCGACGACGAGGCGGGCACGGTCAACTTCGTCACGACCGACAAGCTGCGTTCCGCCGCCGCTCTCGTGCGGCAGGGAAAGATGTTCAGCCTGGCGATCCCGTTCGACTCGACGGGGCCGCAAACCGGCTATGCCGGACGCGTGAATCCCATCCATTACATGCTCCAGGACGGGGGCGACATCGCTTCCGGGGCCCAGGACTGGCTCCCCGGCCTCCGCTACACGGACGACGCCGTGATCATGCCGCTGCAGTGCGCCACCCAGTGGGACGCGCTCGCCCACATCTTCTTCGACGGCAAGATGTACAACGACCGCGGGCCGGCGCTGGTGAACAGCCAGGGCGCGCAGGCGAACAGCATCTTCGCCCTGCGAGACCGGCTCGCCACCCGGGGGGTGCTGCTGGACGTTCCGCGCCTGCGGGGCGTCCGCTGGCTCGAGCCGGGGGAGCCGATCTATCCCGAGGACCTGGACGCCGCGGCCGCCCGGCAGAACGTCACGGTGGAGCGCGGCGACGTCGTGCTGATCCGGACGGGCCAGCTGGCCATGTGCCGCGAGCAGGGCTGGGGCACGTACGCGATGGGCGGGGACGCGCCGGGGCTCAGCCTCACGTGCGCCGAGTGGATCTACCAGAAGGAGATCGCCGGCTACGCCACCGACACGTGGGGGACCGAAGTGATCCCCAACGAGACGTCCGACGTGTTCCAGCCGATCCACTGCGTTTCCCTCGTCCACACGGGGATCTTGATCGGCGAGATCTTCGATCTCGAAGGCCTCGCCGAAGACTGCGCGACGGACGGCGTGAGCGAGTTCTTCTTCGTGGCGCCGCCGCTGCCGATCAGCGGCGCCGTCGGCTCGCCGGTGAACCCGCAGGCGATCAAGTAGCCCGCTTCTCCAGCTTCTCGAGCTCGGCGCGCTCGGCCGCCGACACCGGCATCACCGAGAGCCGCGGCAGCCGCACGAGCGGAAACGAGCGGAGCTCGGGGTTCGCCTTGACGGCGGCGAGCGTAACCGCGCTCGCGAGCCGCCGCACCGGCACGAGGTCGACGACGAGCAGCTTCCCGTCGGCTGGGTCCGGCCGCGTGTCGCTCACGGCGCGCGCCACGCCGACCACCGCCTTCTCGTCGCCGGTGTGGTAGACGAGGACTTCGTCGCCGCGCTGAACCATGGCCAGGTGCTTCCGCGCGAGCGCATTCCGCACGCCGTCCCAGACGGTGCGTCCCTCCGCCTCGAGATCGCCGAACGAGTAGCTCGAGGGCTCGGTCTTGAAGAGCCACGACTTCGCCATGTGTCACCGGAGCGCGGCGCCGGCGGCGCCTGCCTTCGCGGCGAGCGTCTCGGACAGCGCGAGATCGAGATCGTACTCGATGTGTGCCAGCGCGGCCAGACGATCGCGGATCAAAGCGGCGAGCCCCCGATCGACCGCCTGCTCCGTGAGACGGACCGCCGACGCGCGAGCCGCGTCGATCGCGGACGCGCTCGGAACCTGGCGCTTCGCCGCCGGCGCGACGACGGCCGCCCGGTAGAGACCCACCTGCGAAGGCGGAGGAGATTTCGGATCGAAGAGCGGCGGTCGCCCCGCCTCCGGCCAGAGCTCTCGCGCGAGCGCGTTCACTTGCTCCGCGACGCCGGCCGGAGACTCGTCGAACGCCCGTCCCATCGAACCCGCGAGCCACCGGAGGTGTACGTCGAGGAGTCGCAGCCCCGCCTCGCGATCCCGCTGGCCGGCGGCCGGAATGCGCTCGAATCGAGAGCAGAGCGCCTCCTCGATCGGTCGCCGCCGCTCGCTCGCGAGGAGCTCTTCCCACAGGGCATCGCTCCTCGCTTCGGCCGTGGGAGCGGCGGGCTCGATCACGGTCAGGAGCTCGAGGTCGTTTGCTTCGCGGCCGAGCACCGAGTGCTCGTGCGACATCGTGACCAGGCGAAGAACCCCCCAGAGATCGAAAGGGCGATCTCCGGCGGCGAGCCGGCGGAGGCCGCGGGCGAGCCGCTCGCGCGCCCGGGCGCGGGCCTCCGCCGACGCGCGAAGAAGGCGCTCGCCGATGCGCCGGAGGCGCGCGGTTTCGGACGCCGCACCCGCCTGCAGCCGGAGACGAGCCGCCCTCACCCGATCGCGGGAACGGCGAACGGCGTCCGCAGCCGAAGCACGAGAGCCGAGCGCACGGTACGCCGATCCGAGCCCGAGGCCTCGCGCGGCTTCGAGGGCGATCGGCAACGCCCCGGCACCCGGGTCCGCGAGGTAGGCCGCGGCGAGGCTCGGTTGGCCGCGTGCGAGGTGAACCTCGCCGGCGAATAGCCGCGCCTCGGCGCCGTACGCCGGGCTCGCCCGCAGGCTCGTCGCCACGCGGAGGGCGGATTCTGCATCCCCTGCCTCGAAGCGCATCTGGCCGAGCGCCAGACGCGCGTGATCCGCGAGCATCGCCTCCCCGGCGGTCGCCGGCGGCAGCTCGAGCAGCTCGCCGATCCGGTGCTCGGCGTCGGCACGGCGTCCGGCCGCGTACAGATCCTGCGCCGCGGTATGAAGCGCGAAGGGATGGTACGGACTGGTCACGGCGATGCGGTCGAGGAGCACGAAGCTCCGGTCGTAGAGCCGCGAGCGCAGGAGATCGAGAGCCCCGAGGTAGAGGAGGCGCTCGCTCGGCCGGTCTCGCTCGAGCACCCCTTGCCGCCGCCAGGTCCGGCGTCCGGCGAGGCGCTCCCGCTCGAGGGCGGTCCGGGGTCCTTCCTCGCGGAGGTCTCCGTAGGCGGCGAAGAGCTCGCGCACGCGGCGGCCGCGGTCGTCATCGAGCCTCCACGGATCCTCGAGATAGCGCGCGAGATCCCGGCTGACCGCTCCCAGCCGTCCGTCCGCTCGATGCTCCTCGACCAGGCGGAGAAGCGCCAGGGGATAGTACGGGCCCGGGCCGGGACCATCGAGCACGGCCGCGAAGCTCCGCGCCGCATCGGCGTGCCAGCCGAGCTCCGCGAGAATCGAGCCGCGCAAGAGATCGAGATCGTCTCGATGGCTCTCCGCCGCCGTGCGCTCGGCCCCGGCGAGAGCTTCGAGCGCCGCAAACCAGCGGCCGGCGGTGTACGCGTCGAGCGCGCGTTCGAGCTCCGGCGGCAGGCTCGGCCGTGCCGAGAAGACGTGAAGGATGGATTCGACGCCGGCGCCGCCGGCCGTGGGACACGCCAGGGCAACCGCGGCGAGGAGCGCCAAGAGCCCTCGCACGACTCGAGTACTCAGCTCCTCTGCCGGAACTCCACGACGTACCCGTCCGGATCATGCACCCACGCTCCTCCGGGCAGCTCGAAGTACTCGACGCCCTCGTCCCGGAGGGCCTGCTTCGTCTGCTCGATGTCCTCCACTTCGATGGCGAAGTGCGGGTCGGACGGGTCGATGCCCTCGAGCCGCTTGGGAAGCTCGAGCAGGTGAAGCTGGCTCTCACCGAGCCCGTACCACACCCCGGGGAATCCGAGGTCTGGCCGCGGGATCAGCTCGAGCTTGAGCACGTCCTCGTAGAAGCGCCGGGAGCGTTCGAGGTCACTGGTGCGGATCGAGGCGTGGTGCAGCCGTCCGGGGCGAATCATTCACGACCTCCTTGGCTGGGGGGACATCGTTTCACCCGCTTCTTCGGGCAGGTTTGGGCCATCTTGCATCCGGCGACGTCGCGGCGTTATGGTGACGCTAATCGATCCGATTCGAATCGATTACCGGTTCTTATCGAATGCACATCGAGACGCTGAAGGTCTTCTGCGACGTGGTCGAGACCCGCAGCTTCTCGAACGCCGCATCGCAGAACTTCATCACGCAATCCGCCGTGAGCCAACAGATCCGCGCGCTCGAGGAGAAGTACGGCCGCAAGCTGATCGAGCGCACGCGCGGGCACGTTCGCCCGACTCCGGCGGGCGAGATCCTCTTCCAGGTGAGCAAGGAGATCGTCCAACGATACCGAGAGATGGAGGAGCGGCTGCAGAACTTCGCCAACGTGGTCGGCGGCGACATCCGTCTCGCCACCGTCTACAGCGTCGGCCTCTACGAGCTCTCGGAGCCGCTCCGCCGCTTCTTCCGCGCGTATCCGCAGGTGAACGTCCACCTCGACTACAACCGCTCGAGCAAGATCCACGAGGACGTGCTCAAGGGCTCGATCGACGTCGGCATCGTGGCCTACCCGCCGAAGCGGCCGAACCTCACGATCCTGCCGTTCCGAGAGGATCGCCTGGTGCTCATCTGTCACCCGCAGCATCCGATGGCAGGCCTGAAGCAGATCTCGATCAAGCGACTCCAGGGAGAGCGGCTGGTCGGCTTCGAGCGCGACATCGCCACACGCAGAGCGATCGACCGGATCCTCCGCGCCCGCGGAGTCACCGTCCGTTACGTTTCCGAGGTGGACAACATCGACACCATCAAACGATTCGTCGAGATCGGTCAGGGGGTCGCGATCGTGCCCGAGCCCGCGGTGCAGGCCGAGGTCAAAGGCGAGACCCTGTGCGTGATCCACTTCAGCGACGAGAAGATGATGCGGCCGCTGGCGATCGTCCACCGCAAGGGCCGGCAGCTCTCTCTCGCCGCGGCGAAGTTCGTCGATTTTCTCACCTCCAAGAAGTACGAGCTCGAGGTCGAGCCGCGGGAAGCGGCGTCTTGATCAGGTCCCGGACCGGGACACCTTCAGAAGCTTCAGCCGCCCTCCGGCGCGATCGAGACCTCGGCGCCGTCGACGATCACCGGAACGACTCGCTCGCCGCGGGTGAGCTTCAGGAGCTCCGGGATCACCTGCGGCCGCTCGCTCACGTTGATCTCCGTGAAGGCGACCTTCTTCTCCGTCAGGTCGCGGCGCTTCGCCGCACAGTAGGGGCATCCGGTCTTCGTATAGAGAATGATCCCTTCGGCCATGGACGCTTCCCTCCGCACGAGCCGTACCACGCCCCGGTGGAGGTGAAAAACGGCCCGTCGCGCTGCCCATGCGGCTCTGCTACCTCTCGAGCATGGCAACCCGCATCGAGCGCATCGAGTCGATCCTGCGCGAGCGATTCGCGCCCGCGCACCTCGAGGTGCTGGACGAAAGCGTACGCCACGTTGGACACGCCGGAGCGGCGGGGGGCGGCGGACACTACGTGGTCGTCCTCGTGTGCGACGACTTCCACGGCCAGCCGCGGCTGGTGCGGCACCGCCTGGTGTACGACGCGCTCGCCCCGATGATGCGCGGAGATATTCACGCGCTCGCGCTGCGCACTTATTCCCCCGAGGAGTGGACGGCGTCGCCCGAGGGAACGAGCGAGCCGGCGATCCGGTAGACCGCGCATCCGGGCACCCATTTTGCTGCTCTCCCGAGCAGCCGTGACCGAGCTCCGCACCGAGAGCACCGATCCGCCGCTGATCAAGATCTCGCTTCTGGCGCACGATCTTGCGAACCAGCTCGTGGGACTTCTCACGAGGCTCTCGCTGCTCGGGGAGCGGGATCTCGGTCATGGAACCTCTGGGGACCTCGCCGCGGTGGTCGCTCAGGTGAGAGGCGCTCGCGAGACCGTCGCGGAGATATTGCAGACCGCGCGAGGCGAGGAGCGCGAGCGCTTCGCGCTGGAGAAGGCGGCCACGCGCGCGGCGAAGGTGGCGCTCGGAGACCCTCCCAGCGTCGCCTTCGAAGTTCAGGGCGGCCGCGGACCGACCGACGTTCTCGCCACGCGGACGCAGATCGAGCGGGTGCTCGAGAGCGTGCTCGCCGGAGAGCGAGAGGCCCTCCGCCGCGAGGGCGACGACGGATGGATCCGCTGCGAGGTCCAGCGGCAGGGGTCGCGCGCGGTGCTGGCGATCCGCAGCAACGCGCCTCCCCTGATCCGCGAAGAGGCGAACCCGCTCTTCCACCCTCTGAACCTCCGCAACCCGCCCGACTGGGGCGGCGGTCTCGGTTTCGGTGTCTGCTCGGCGATCGCGCGCACTCACGGGGGTACGTTCTCGCTGACGCCGGTGCCGAACGGACGCCGCTGGGAGCTCGACCTGCCGCTGCTGCTCGAAGCGCCCGCGGCGGACGAGCAGTTTTTGCGCGGCGATGCGGCGCCGAGATCCGTGGTTCGCGGCCATTTCCTGGTCGTCGACGACGAGGCGATCGTGCGCGAGTCGTGTCGCATGATCCTGGGTCACCTCGGGTGCACCTGCGAGACGGTGGGCTCCGCGGCGGAAGCCGTGAAGCTCGTCGGCGACCGGAGGTTCGACGGCGCGATCGTCGACCTCCATCTCGGAGGGATAAACCACGGTCGCGAGGTGCTCGAGCAGATTCGCAGACATCGGCCGGAGCTGCTCGGCCGCACGGTCCTCACCTCGGGAGACGCGACGGCTCCGGCCACGCTCGACCTCGCCGGCCGCTTCCGGCTGCGCATCCTCCCCAAGCCCTTCGGGGTTCGCGAGCTGCGCGCCGTACTCGGCGCGGCGTGAGCAGCGACGTCGCGACACTCTCGGCCTGTGGCGCGACGGTCCCATTCGTCGCAGGCGCTCTTCATCCTTGATTGCGGCGCCCGGGACTGGTGAGATGCGCTCCGGAGCGGCGCTCGGGAGCCTCTCCTTCCCCGACTCATGTTTCGGAAGTACTTCGATGTGGGCGCGCACGTCCTCCACGTCTTCCACGCGGGCCGCTCCACGTTGCCGGGCGTCCCGCCGGACCTGACGCGCGGCCGCACCGTGCTGTTCCTCCACGGCGCCGGATCCAACGGCTCCGTGTGGCACCGCCAGATCGAGCAGCTCGCCGCCGGAGAGAGCCCGCTCGCGTTCGATTTCCCGGGTCATGGCCGCTCGACGGGAACCGAGGCGCTGCCCTCGATCGGTGAGTACGCCGAGGTCACCGTCGACCTGCTCGACCGCCTCGGCGTCGAGCGCGCCGTGCTCGTCGGCACGTCGATGGGCGGCGGAGTGGCGATCGACGCCGCTCTCCGCGCACCCGAGCGCGTGGCGGCTCTCGTGCTCGTGTCGACGACGGCCTGTTTCTCGCTCTCGGACGAGTCGATCGACCGCTGGCGAAGGGTCATGCTCGGGCGCGAGCCGCAGCCCTTCACCGCCGACGGCTACGGCGACGACGTGCCGCCGGAGGTGCTGCGCGAGGGATGGGAGCAGCAGGTGAAGACGGATCCGCGCGTCCGCTACTTCGATCTCTTGGCGTGCCGCGCGATGGACTACCGCGCGCGGCTCGGCGACCTGCGTGTGCCGGCGCTCGTCGTCTGCGGTACGCGCGATACCGTCGCGCCGCCCGAGGCGTCGGAGGAGCTCGCCACGGCGATCTCCGGGGCCCGGCTCGAGACGATCGAGGGCGGCGGCCACTTCCTCTACCGCGAACGGCCGGAGGCGCTCGGCGCCGCCATCCAGCGGTTCCTCGCAGCGGGCGCGGCGGGATGAGCCTCCGTGGCCGGACGGCCGTCGTCGGCGCCTTCGAGCACCCGACCCGGTACGCGCCCCATCTCTCGCAGTTCCAGATCATGGCGGAGAGCACCCGCGGCGCGCTCGAGGACGCCGGCCTGTCGATTCGCGACGTCAACGGCCTCTGCACCGCGGGTGTCGGCCCCATGGGGGTGATCTCCTTCGCGAACCACCTGAGCCTCCGGCCGAGCTTCCTCGACGGCACCAACATCGGCGGATCGTCGTTCGTGGCGCACGTGGCGCACGCCTCGGCGGCGATCCTCGCCGGTCTCTGCGAGGTCGCGCTCGTCGTCTACGGATCGACGGCGGCGTCGGAGCGGTTCGCGGTCGGGACGGGCGGCGCCAACCTCGCCGACCCGCCCGACGCCTTCGAGATCCCCTTCGGCCCGACCGTGGTCGGCGGCTACGCGATGGCGGCCACCCGTCACATGCACGAGCACGGCACGCGACCCGCAGAGCTCGCGGAGATCGCCGTGACGATGCGGCGGCACGCCGGCTTGAACCCCCAGGCCAAGTACCGGGACCCGATCACGATCGACGACGTGCTCGCGTCGCGGATCGTCTCCTCGCCCCTCCACCTCCTCGACTGCTGCATGATCTCCGACGGAGGCGGCGCGCTCGTCGTGACGTCCGCGGAGCGGGCGCGCGACCTGCCGAAGAAGCCGGCGTACGTGCTCGGTGCCGGCGAGGCCGTCCGCCACACCGGCGCGGGACGAGAGGACATCCTCGAGATCGCCGCGGCGCAATCGGGACCGAAGGCCATGGCGATGGCGGGGATCCGCCCCGGCGACGTCGACCTCCGGATGATCTACGACTCCTTCACGATCACCGTGCTGCTCACCCTCGAGAACCTCGGCTTCTGCGCCCGCGGCGAGGGCGGCGCGTTCGTCTCGAACGGAAGGCTCGCGTTCGACGGCGAGTGCCCGACGAACACGGACGGCGGCGGCCTGTCGTCGAACCATCCGGGCATGCGCGGCATCTTCCTCGTCATCGAGGCCGTGCGGCAGCTTCGCGGCGAGGCGGGCGCCCGGCAGCTCGGACGATGCGACGTCGTGCTCTGTCACGGCACCGGCGGCATCGTCGGCCGCCGACACAGCGGGGCGACACTGATCCTCGGGAGCTCGGTCTGATGCCGAAGAAGGAAGTGCGGCGGCCGCTGCCGCGGATCGACGAGGAGAATCGCTGGTTCTGGGAGGGCTGCGCGCGACACGAGCTCTGGCTCGAGCGGTGCGGCGCCTGCGGTGAGCTCCGCTACTACCCGCGCGGGCTCTGTCCCGCCTGCCTGTCGTCGAGCGTTCGTCACGTGCAGGCGTCCGGACGCGGCCGCGTGTACACGTTCACGGTCACCCACCAGAACCAGACACCCGGCTTCCGCGAGCAATTGCCTTACGTCATGGCGTATGTAGAGTTGGAAGAAGGACCACGGGTGCTGACCAACGTCGTCGGCTCCTCGCCGGAGGAGGTGACGATCGGCATGCCCGTGACCGTGGAGTTCGAGGACATCGACGAAGGTACGAGCCTCCCTCGCTTCCGGCGGGCGCTGAGCGGCACGCGGACGACATGATCCTCGATCTCCACACGCACTCGAAGAAGTCGGAGGACAGCCGTGCGAGCGTCGTCGGCTATCTCCGCTGGCTCGAGAAGAAGCGCGACCTCCTGCCGATCGACGGCCTGGTGCTCACCGAGCACCGTCAGTTCGATCGCGAGAGCGACTACCGCGGCCTCGAGGACGAGTACGGCATGCGCATCCTCAAGGGCTCGGAGGTCGAGACCGATTACGGGCACATGCTGGTGTTCGGCGTCAACGAAACGATCCTCGAGCGCTTCGACTTTTCCGACGTGCGCCTGCCCGCGCAGGACCTCGTCCTCGAGATCGAGAGCCTGGGCGGGCTGGTGGTGCCGTGTCACCCCGGACGCCCGACGGTCGGGCTTTGCGAGCACTACGACGGGAAGCCGGCGCTCGAAGGGGTGCGTGCGATCGAGCTCCTGAACGGCGGCAGCCGCAAAGGCGAGAACGAGCGCGCGGAAGCGTTGCTTCGCAACCACGGGTACGGCGCCGTCGGCGGCAGTGACTCCCACCTCGTGAGCTTCGTCGGCATCTGCGCCACGGAGTTCCCCCGCGACGTGCTCGACGAGGAAGACCTCGTGCGCGCGCTCAAGGAGGGGAACTACCGCGCGGTCGATTACCGCGACCGACTGAAGTGAGCGGCGGGATGTCCGGAGACGCTCGCGGCAGCCTGCCGTTCGGCATCGAGTCGTCCGTCCTCGGAGAGGAGTTCGAGGTCGCGGTTTCCGAGCCGGTGACGCGCGAGGAGATCCTCGAATACTCGGCGTCGGTCGGTGAGCCGCCGCAGGTGGCCGACGACGACGTCCTCGCGCCCCCGACCTTCTGCATCTGCTTCCGCGGCAACCGCTTCTTTCACCCGAGCATCCCGACGGAAGTGTTCCTCCGCGGCTTCGACGCCGGCAAGGACATCGCCTTCGGCGCTCCGATTCGTGTCGGCGACGTGATCACCGGGCGAAACGTGCTTCACGATCTCTACGAGAAGACCGGCCGCAGCGGCACGATGACGTTCATCGTCTCGCGGAACACGCTGACGAATCAGCGTGACGAGATGGTCGCGGTGATCGACAGCCGGTTCGTCGTGCGCTCGGAGGCGAAGCCGGACGAGTGATGGCATCGTCGCTCGACATCGGTGACGAGATCCCCCGGCTCGAGACCGTGCTCGAGCCGGATCAGATCCGGCGCTACGCGGTCGTCGCGCGGCTGCCCGGCAAGCGCTTCGTGAGCGACGAGGTGGCGCGCAAAGAGGGCCTCCCCGGGCAGATCGTACCCGGCAACATGAGCATGGCTCTGCTCTCGAAGATGGTGCTCGACTGGCTTCCCGGCGCGCGCCTCGAAAAGCTCGGCGTCACGTTCCGCGGTCTGGTGCTTCCGGGCAAGCGCATCGTCGGCAGTGGCTTCGTCACCGACGTGCGCTCGCGCGGCGGCGACACCGTCGTCGAATGCGACCTCGTGCTCGAGTGCGACGGCGAGCGGCGCGTGACGGGCATGGCCGTCGTTGCGATCGCGCAGCGCACCTAGGTGAAACCCCTGCCGCACGCGAAATTGTCCGGATGGGTGACATTTTTGCTCCCGGCGCCCGCGTTCCGTAACGTCGGTCGGCCGTAAATCCCCTTACCGACAGCTGCGTAGACGCCGCAGGCCAGCGCTCTCCGTGGCATGGATCTTGTTCCCCGCCGGCTGGGATGGCGGAGCAGGGGGTGGTGGTCTGGGTACGGTGGGCATTCACCGTCGCGCTCGCGTACTTGATCCTCTTCGTCGACGCGACGACGCCGCGCGAGTGGCCGGTGCTCGCATTCGTCGCGGTGCTGCTCGCGACCAACGTGATCCTGCCGCGGCTTCCGCATCGACGCTGGGGCGTCGACCCGAACGCGCTTTGGCTGGCGATCGAGACCGTGCTCGTGCTCTGCGGGCTGATCGTCGCCGGCGAGGCGTCACGCGACCTGCTGATCGGCTACTTCCTCTGCATCGCCGCGGCGAGCCTGGGAGACTCCGAAGAGCGCCTCGCCGGCGTCGCGTTCCTGGTGACCGGCGGTTACGCGCTGTCGGTGTTTCGCAGCGCCGAAGAATACCCTGGATCGTTCTGGCTGCGGATCGCCTTCCTGTTCACCGCGACGATCTTCTACGGCCACCTGATGCAGCGCATCCGCGCCGAGCGTCACGGCCGCCTCCGGGCGGAAGCCCGCGCTCGCGGGCTCGACTGCCTTCTGCAGCTCACGCGCTCGTTCTCCTCGTCGTTGTCGACCCAGCAGATCCTCGAGCGCGTGACCGAAGCCGTGCGCGTGAGCTTCGAAGTCGACCGATGCCGCGTCCAGCTCCTCGCCAGCGCCGCGGCCGAAGGCATCGACCCGATCGCGGGCGAGGCTCTCGAGCGGCTCGACTCCGTGATGCGGGCGGGAGAGAGCTCGCGAGCGACGCTCGCGCTACCGATCGTCTACGACGAGGAGCCGCTCGGAGTGCTGATCCTCGACGACGAGCGTTCCGGCGAGGGATTCGCGCCCGAGGAGGTCGAGTTCTGCCAGGTGATCGCCAACACCGCGGGCCTCGCCCTCAAGAACGCGCAGCAGTACGAGAACCTCGCCGATCTCGAGCGAGTGAAGTCGGAGTTTCTCGCCAACCTGTCCCACGAGATGCGTACCCCGCTGCACGCGATCATCGGCTACGGCGAGCTCGCGTCCCGCGAGCTCGCCGCCGAGGACGTGCCGCCGGTGCGTCACTTCCTGAGGCGGATCTCCGACCGCGCGGTGGAGATGTGCCGCCACGTCGACAACCTGCTCCGCCTGTCCCGCGTGACGCTCGGCCGAGAGGAACGCCGGACGCGCAAGGTCAACCTGCGGACGATCTTGTCGCAGGCGCTCGAGACCGCGCGGCGCCTCGCCGATCCGCAGCGGATCGACTTCCGTCTCGACCTCGATCCCGCCGTCGGCGAAGTGTTCGCCGATGGCGAGAAGCTACAGCGGATCGTCGAGAGCCTGCTCGTCAACGCCGTCAAGTTCACCGAGCGCGGCTCCATCCAGCTCGCCGCGTCCCTCGCCGAGCGACCGGCGACCGGCGAGGCCACGCTCCGCTCCCGCGCGCAGCCCTGGGAGCGGCTGCTCAGCGTCACGGTCCGCGACACCGGCATCGGCATGAGCGAGGGAGACCTCGAGAAGCTCTTCCAGGAGTTTCGCCAGGCGAACGGCTCGACCACGCGCCCGTTCAGCGGGCTCGGTCTCGGCCTCGCGGTCTGCCAGAGGTTGACCGAGATCCTCGGCGGCCGGATCGAGGTTCGCAGCCGTCCCGGTGAAGGATCGACCTTTCAGGTGATCCTGCCGATCCGCATCGCCGCGGCACAGCCGGGCTGAGCGAAAACGCCTGCCTAGCGGCGCAGGAAGGCCGCGGTTTCTTCTTCCGGCTCGTGCTCGCCGTCCGGCAGCGGGAGGCGCGTGCCCTTGCGGAACTCGCCGAGCTGGCGGATCAGCGTGCCGATCTCCTCCTCGAGCGTCGACAGCTGCCGCCGCCATTCACCCTGGAAGCCGGACATGCCGCTCCGTAGCGTCTCGTGGTCGGCGCGGAGCGCGCCAAGATCCGCGGCCAGAGCGGCGCGAGCTTCCTCGAGCTTCGCACACGCGGCCTCGGAGCTCCTGAGCGCGTCCTCGCTCCGCATGCGATCGGAGCGCGCGGTCTCGAGCGCCTGCTCGAGCGAGCTGCGCTCCGTCTCGAGGTCCTTCGAGCGCTTCTCCAGCGCCGCGTTACCGCTTTCGAGCTCCGCGCCGCGGGCGCGGAGCTCCTCGATCGACGCCTCGCGGTCGGCGAGCCTCGCTTTCAGGAGCTCACCCTCGACCTCGAGCCCGTGCTTCTGCTCCTCGGCGGCGCGGTTGTGGTTCTCGAGCAGCTCGACCTCGCGAAAGACGCCCTCGAGCTTCTGCTGGGTGCGCCGGAGCGCGAGCAGAGACACCGCGGTGGCGGCGAGCGCGATCGCGACGAGGATCCAGGCGTCCAGCATGGCGCGGCAGCGTACCGTCGCGCGCCCTCGCGCAAAAGGGGTCGGGAGTCTTTTTCCATCGGTCAGCGGCTGCCGGCTCGCCTGACCGATCGAAAAAGACTCCCGACCCCTTTTAGGTCACCTTCGAGCCGGGAGCGACCGGCTGCTCGGTGGTGAGGATCACGATGCGGTCGCCGTCGCGCGTAGCGAGCAGCATCCCGCGGCTCTCGACGCCGCGGAGAATCGCCGGCTCCAGGTTCGCGACGACGATCACCTGCCGCCCGACCAGCGTCGCGGGATCGTAGCTCGCGCGAATTCCTGCGACGAGCTGACGCTCCTCGCCTCCGACGTCGACCTTCAGGACCAGCAACCGATCGGCGTTCGGGTGCGGCTCCGCGGAGATCACGGTCGCCACCCGCAAGTCGACCTTCTGAAAGTCCTCGATCGTGATCATGCTTCTCCCTCCGTCCGAGCGATCGCGTCGAGCGCTTCCCTCTCGAGCCGGCCCCGGAGCTCGCGATAGTCGGTCTCGGACAGCTTGCCGAGCTGGAAGTCGAACTCCGCGTCGCGGATCGCGGAGAGCGCATCCTGCTTCCGCTTCTGCGAGCCGCGCGGATCCCGCTCCGGCGACGGCGCGGGTCGCGGGGGTCGAAAGAACGGCCGGGATACCGTCCAAGCCACGAACGCGATCAGCGAAAGCCCCGCGACGTAGATCGCGAGCGCCGTCAACTCATGTCCCTGAGTGCCTCGTCGAGCTTCCGCCGCTCTTCCGTGGACAAGCTCGCGGAGACCGGGGCGGCCGCCGTCTCGCGGCTCGTCCAGCGGCGAACGACACCGACGACCAGAACGACCCCCGCTCCGAGCATCACGAACGGGAACACCCATGCCGCGAGGTTGAAGCCTTCGGTGGTCGGCGAGGAGAGGATCTTCTCGCCATACTTGCCGCGAAAGCGCGCCAGGATCTCGTCGCCGCCGAGTCCCTGGTCGAGGAGCTGCCTGACTTCCTGCTTGAGCGGGATTCCCGAGCCACACTGCAGGTGATTGCAGGAATGGACCGTGAGGCCGCAGCCGCACTGGCAGGTGAGCGCCTCCTCGACCTCCTTCGCGGTGACCGCGACCGCCGCTTCGACCGGCGCGGGGACCAGCGCGAGCCAGAGGAGCGCCAGCAGCGGGAGAACGCGCACGGCGCAGTGTCCTGAGTCGGAAGTCCGTTGCGCGAGGCCGGCGGCTATCGCCGTCGACGGCAAGGCGCGACGACGAGGAACATCGGGAATATTTCGAGTCGCAACGCAGCCATCGGCGGTGAGAGCCCCGGAATCGTGTGACGGACTTCCGATTCAGGGCACCAGGAGTCTGCGCCACGGATGGCTCGTGGCGCAGACTCCTCCACCAACCCGCGCTCCGAGCGCGTCGCAGAAGAGCTCGCGGGCGCACGATGCTCCTCACCAGTTCGGAGCGCGCCCTAGCCGGCGGACGGCGCCGGCCCGGTCTGCCACGGCGTTCGCGAGAGCCGGTAGGGCGCGCCGGCCACGCGCTGGCGGCCGAGCACGGGATCATCCACCTCTTGCCACCAGCCGCGGGCGGCGAGCTGCGGGTCGCGTGCGAGGTCGGCCAGCGTGTTCACCGGCGTGATCGAGATGCCGCGACGCTGTCCCTCCTCGAAGAACTCCTGCTTGGTGTAGAGGCGGGTCAGCGATTCGACCCATTCCTCGAGAAGCTCCGGGGCATCGTAGCGCTGCCCGAGATCGCGGAACATGGGATCCAGCACCGCCTCGTTGTCCGTCCGCTCGTGGATCCAGCGCGCGAGCGCGTCCCAGTGCGCCACCGGCAGGATGACCACCGCGACGTAGCCGTCGCGCGTGGGATAGAGCCCCGTGGGGGCGAGCTGCCGGCGTCGGTTCCCGGCGCGCCGCCTGAGGATCATGTCGTCGAGAAACGCGGTGACGCCGAGCTCCACGGAGGCCGCGACGGCGCTCGCGTGCACCGAGACGTCGACGCGCTGACCGCGTCCGGTGGTGGCGCGTGCGCGGACCGCCGCGAGGATCCCGACCGCGGCCTGCAGGGCCGCGAGTAGCTCGGCGAGTGGGATCGGCCCCCCGGGAACGAGCGGCGCACGATCGGGGTCGCCGATCGCGTGCAGCAGCCCGGAGGACGCCCAGGAGACCAGGTTCGACGACTTCCAGTCGCGGCGCGGACCGTCGAGGCCGAACGGCGTGATCGAGCACCAGACGAGCTCCGGGTTCTCGCGCGAGAGATCCGCCACGTCGATCCCGAGCTTGCGCAGCTCTCCGGGTGGAAACGAGTCGCAGACGACGTCCGCGGAGCGGATCAGCGACGCGAGCTCGGAGCGGCCTTCCGCCCGCGTCAGATCGATCGTGCGCCGTGTTCGGTTCCCCGCGAGCGTCGCGAACGTCGCCGGCCGAAGGCGCATCGGCGAGCCCCCCGGCGGCTCGATCTTCGTCACCTCGGCGCCGAGATCGGCGAGCAGGCGCGGCGCGTAGGCGGCGCCCCCCTCGGTGAGGTCGATGACCCGAAGACCGGCGAGCGCTCCGGAGCCGGCCGCGGTCCGCGGCGTTCGGCTTCGCGCGGCGGGCCGGACGTCTCCGGCAGCCGGGGGCGGCTCCGCCGGCTGCACCCATGGCAGGTCAGGCATGAAGTGACGGATCCAGGGGAAGTACGGACGCGCAAGCGCGGCCTCGTCGCAGTGGGCCATCGGCAGCACTACGCGATCCCGGGTGAGCGCGGCGATCTCGTCCTCCGAGTAACCGCAGACCTCGCGGAGCACGTACGCGTTGTCCTGGCCGAGCGCGGGGCCCGCACGCTCGGTCGTTCCCGGCGTGGCCGACAGGCGGATCGGGCTACCGGTCACCAGATCGCGGCCGAGCCGCGCGTGGTCGGCGACGATCCAGAAGCCGCGATCGCGAAGCTGCGGATCGGTCGTCACGCGCGGGTTGTCGAGTACCGGCGCCGCCGCGATTCCGGCGCGCTGCAGCCACTCTGCGACCTCGTCATCGCTCCGCGTGCGTGTCCACGCGGAGATCGCCTCGTCGAGCGGGTCCTGGTGCGCGAGCCGCGCCTCGGCAGTCGCGAAGCGAGGATCGTCCCGCCACTCCGGCCGCTCGGCGACCGTGCAGAGCTTCCGCCACTCGTCGTCGGAGAAGACGGCGATCGCCACCCAGCGCTCGCGACCGCGGCTCGGATAGATGCCGTGCGGCGCCGCGCCGGGAGCTCGGTTGCCGTCGCGTCGCGGCGGATCGCCGAGCGCGGCGTCGAGCAGCCACGGACCGAGCATCGCGGCCGTGGCCTCGAGCTGCGCGAGGTCGATCGACTGTCCTTCTCCGGTACGAGCGCGATGCTCGAGCGCCGCCATCACCGCTACCGCCGCATGCAAGCCGTTGGTGAAGTCCGGATACGAGAAGACGCTGAAACCGGACGGCGGGCGGTCGGCCCAGCCCGTCACTTCGTCGAGCCCGATCAGCGGCGCCTGGTTCGGTCCCCAGGCGATGAAATCGTAGTAAGGCGTCTCCGGATCGATACCGAAGCCGGAGATCGCCGCGTAGACGACATCCGGGCGGATCGCGC
>JAXDLK010000201.1:0-13586 GCA_034666665.1 Candidatus Binatota bacterium | reverse complement strand
TCACCCCTCTCTCGCGCCTTCGGCGCGGTCTCTCCCCACAGGGGAGAGACGAGGAACACGTCGTGTTCAAGCCACCACTGGTCGCGCGGGAAGTCCGACTGGTGACTTTCGGCGGTGGGCCCATCGACCAGCGTAGAAAGTCTAAGCGGTTAGCTCTTGACGAACACTCGGCGAAGATTTTTCTGACTACTCTTGACCCCCGGCGAATGAAATACGAAGCTGGCGGTTCGGGTGGTGCATGGTCCCGGCCGAACGAGCTCCCCTCCTCCATCTTCCCGGCGTCACTCGGGGCCTCACGATCGAACGGGGGAGCGAGGCGCTCTCGTCGGGCAATCCCGGTCTCGACCGGCTGACGGGCGGAGGATTTCCCCGCGGACGACTGAGCGAAGTCTCCGGCCCCGCGTCATCGGGCCGAACGTCCCTCCTCTACAGTCTCCTCGCCACGGCGACCGGCCGCGGCGAGGTCGTCGCGCTCGTGGATCCGCGCGACCGCTTCCACCCGGCGTGCGCGGCGGCCGCCGGAGTCGAGCTCGCGCGCGTCCTCTGGGTACGGCCGCGCGAGGCACCGCAGGCGCTTCGCGCCGCCGAGATCCTGCTCTCGACGCGCGGCTTCGGCGCGGTGATCCTCGACCTCGCCGACGGGCTCGCACCGGCGCTCTCGCTCCGCTTCGGCGTGGCGTGGCCGCGGCTGGCGCATCGCGCGGCGACCTCCCGCGGCGCCCTCATCGTGCTCAGCGACCGGCGGATGGTGGACGGCTCCGCCCATCTCTGTCTCGCGCTCTCGGAGCCGCGCATGATCTGGCCCACGCACCGCCTGCGCGCGCGCCTCTTCGGCGGCATCGAGAGCCGCGCGCGGGTGGTGCGGACGCGCCGTGGAGCTCCCGGCGAAGCCGCACGGCTCCGGCTCGCGGAAGCCTGATCATGGCGCGCATCGCCTGCCTCGTCGTTACCGATTTTCCCCTCGCCGCTTGTCTCCGCGCCGAGCCGGAGCTCCGCGGACACGCGGTGATCGTCGCCTCCGGCCGCGAGCCGCGCGCTTCGCTCCTCGCGGTCTCCGCCGAGGCGGCGGCGCATGGCATCCGTCGCGGCCTCTCGCTCGCGCAGGCGCGCGCGATCTCCGGGAGCGTCACCGTGCGCACCGCCGGCCCGGAGATGCTGCGCGCCGCCGAGGACGCTCTCGCCGACGTCGCGGACGCCTTCTCGCCACGCGTCGAGAGTGCCGGGGGCGGCGTCGTCCATCTCGACGTCGACGGGCTCGCATCGCTCTTCGGTACCGAGGAGCACCTCGCGAGCTCGCTCGCCGCGCGCACCCGCCGCGCCGGCTTCGAAGCGAGCGTAGGGGTCGCGTCGAGCAAGACGGCTGCGCTCCTCGCGGCCCGGCGGAGCCACGGCCCCGCAATGGTGCTCCCGCCCGAGCGGGAGCGGGAGATGCTCTCGCCGCTGCCGCTGTCGCTCCTCGAGCCTTCCGCCGAGCTCGCCGTGACGCTCGACCGCTGGGGCATCCGCACGGTCGGCGATCTCGGCCGGCTGTCGGTCGATGCGATCGCCTCTCGCCTCGGGGAGGACGGCGTCGCGCTCTGGAAGCGCGCCGCCGGCGAGGATCGGCAGCCGCTGTCACTACGGCCGCGACCGCTACGGTTCGAGGAGGTCGTCGATTGCGAATGGGCGATCGATTCCTTCGAGCCGCTCTCGTTCCTGCTCCGCGCGGCGCTCGAGCGGCTGATCGCGAGGCTCGACCTTCGCGGGCTCCGCGCCGGCGATCTCGATCTCGCCCTTCGCCTCGCGGACGGTGGTCGCGAAGAGCGAACGGTGGCGGTCGCGGCGCCCACGGCCGACGCCAAGGTCCTGCTCGCGCTCGTCCGCGCGAGCTTCGAGCGAAGATCGCCGCGGGGCGCAGTCGAGTCGTTCCGCCTGTCGGCATCGCCGGAGCGGCCGCGACCGGTCGAGCTCGAGCTCTTCCATCCTCCCGGGCCGGCGCCCGAGGCGCTCGACGCGGCGATCGCGCGTCTCGTGGTGATCGCCGGACCGGATCGCGTGGGCAGGCCGGTGGTCGTGAGCTCGCATCGCCCGGAAGCGTTCGCGCTCGATCGGTTCGCTCCTCCGGAACGGCCGGCGCCGCGTACGAGCGGCACCGTCTCCGTGCTCGCGCTCCGGGCGTTCCGTCCGCCGCCGGCGGTGCACGTGGTCTGCGACCGTGGCCGCCCCGATTACGTGAGCGGCGAACCGACCTCCACGACGCCGCCGATCCACGGCCGCGTCGTCACGCTCGCGGGGCCGTGGCGGCTTCAGGGCGAGTGGTGGAGCGAGGCGCCGCTCGCGCGCGACTATTACGACGCGGAGCTCACCGACGGCGCCGTCTACCGGATCTATCGCGAGCACCAGGGCGGCCGCTGGTTCGCCGAGGGAACATACGACTGAAACGTACGACTGACGGCGTGCGGCTGATGACCTACGACTGATGCCCGATTACGTCGAGCTCCGCGCCGCGAGCGCGTTCAGCTTCCTCCGCGGCGCTTCGCTTCCGGAAGACCTCGTCGCCGAGGCGGCACGACTCGGTCATGGCCAGGTCGCGCTCGGCGACCGCGGCGGCGTGTACGGTGCTCCGCGCTTCTTCCGCGCCGCGCGCGAGGCGGGGATCCGGCCGCTGGTGGGCGCGGAGCTCGCGCTCGAGAACGGCGCCACGCTCTACGTGCTCGTCCAGAGCCGCCGCGGTTACCGGAATCTCTGCCGCCTTCTCACCGAGTCGAAGCTCCGCGCGGAAAAAGGCGAAGACCGGGTCGCCTGGAGCGATCTCGAGCCGCACGCCGAGGGCCTCCTCTGCCTCGCCGGCGGTGACGACGGCCCGCTTCACGGCGACGCGTCTGCCGTACGCGACGCCGTCCGCCGTCTCCGCGCGATCTTTCCGGACCGCGTCTACGTCGATCTCCAGCGACACCTCGATCCCGCCGAGGAGCGCCGCAACCGTCACCTCGCGGATCTCGCCGCCGACGAGAAGCTGCCGCTGGTCGCGACCAACGACGTGCGGCACGCGACGAAGCGCGGGCGGGCGCTCCTCGACGTGCTGACGGCGATCCGCGAGAAGACCACGCTCGACGCCGCCGGGCGCCGCCTCGCCGCGAACGCCGAGCGGCATCTGAAGCCCGCCGACGTGATGGAGGCTCTCTTCCGCGATCTTCCGGAAGCGATCCGCAACACGCGTACGGTCGCGGAGCGGTGCGAGTTCACGCTCGCCGACCTCGGCTATCGTTTTCCCGATTACCCGCTGCCGCCCGGCGAGACCCCCGACCAGCGCCTGCGCGCGCTCGCGTTCGAGGGAGCGGCTCGCCGCTACGACGCGATCACGCCGCGCATCCGCGCACAGCTCGATCACGAGCTCGCGATCATCGAGAAGCTCGGGCTCGCCGGGTACTTCCTGATCGTCTGGGACGTCGTCGAGTTCTGTCGCCGCGAGGGGATCCTCGCGCAGGGCCGCGGGTCCGCCGCGAACAGCGCCGTCTGCTACTGCCTAGGCATCACGGCCGTCGACGCGATCGGCATGGACCTCCTCTTCGAGCGTTTCCTCTCGGAGGAGCGCGGCGAGTGGCCGGACATCGACATCGATCTCCCGAGCGGCGATCGGCGCGAGCGGGTCATCCAGCACGTCTACGAGCGGTACGGCGAGCGCGGCGCGGCGATGACGGCGAACGTCATCACCTACCGGCCGCGGAGCGCCGCACGCGAGATCGGCAAGGTGCTCGGCTTCTCGGAGACCGAGGTCGATCGACTGTCGCGCTGTCTCCGCGAGCACGGCTACCGGGACGAGTTCGACACGCTCGCCGCGCAGATCCGGAACGCCGGATTCGACGCGGCGTCGCCGCGCGTCCGGCAGCTCGTCCGTCTCGCGGGGGAGATCCAGGGCCTGCCGCGCCATCTCGGGCAGCATTCCGGCGGCATGGTGATCGCCGCCGGCCGGCTCGACGAGGTGGTGCCGCTCGAGCGCGCACGCATGCCCGGCCGCGTCGTCGTTCAGTGGGACAAGGAGGACTGCGCCGATCTCGGCATCATCAAGGTCGACCTCCTCGGCCTCGGCATGATGGCGGTGCTCGAGGATGCGCTCCCGCTCGTGCGCGAGCACGAGGGCGTCGACGTGGATCTCGGACGCCTGCCGACGGACGATCCGGCGGTCTACGAGAGCCTTCGTCGCGCGGATACGATCGGCGTCTTCCAGGTGGAGAGCCGCGCGCAGATGGCGACCTTGCCGCGCCTCCGGCCCGAGCGCTTCTATGACCTGGTCGTCGAGGTGGCGATCATCCGTCCGGGACCGATCGTCGGCGAGATGGTGCACCCGTACCTGAACCGGCGCGCCGGCCGCGAGCCGGTGACCTATGCGCATCCGGCGCTCCAGCCGATCCTCGAGCGGACGCTCGGCGTGCCGCTCTTCCAGGAGCAGCTCCTGCGGATGGCGATGGCCGTCGCCGGCTTCACGCCCGGGGAGGCCGAGGAGCTTCGCCGCGCGATGAGCTTCAAGCGCTCGGTGGAGCGCATGCACGGGATCGAAAGCAGGCTCCGCGCCGGCATGGCGCGGAACGGAATCGTCGGCAAGAAGGCAGACGAGATCGTGCAGTCGATCACGTCGTTTGCCCTGTACGGCTTCCCGGAAAGCCACGCGGCCAGCTTCGCGCTGCTCGCGTACGCCTCGGCGTACCTCAAGGTTCACCACCCCGCCGCGTTCCTGTGCGCGATGCTCAACAACTGGCCGCTCGGCTTCTACCATCCCGCGACGCTGGTGAAGGACGCGCAGCGCCACGGCGTGCCCGTGCTGCCGATCGACGTCGCGCATTCGGGATGGAGCTGCACGATCGACGACGGCGCCCTCCGCCTCGGGCTCCGCTACGTGAAGAGCCTGCGCGAGCAGGCGGGAAAGCGGATCGAAGCCGAACGCGCCGCCGCGCCGTTCGTCTCGATCCGCGACTTCGCGCGGCGGACGGATCTCCGGCGCGCGGAGCTCGACACGCTCGCGCACCTCGGCGCCTTCGCGAGCCTCGGCTATCGCCGGCGGGAAGCGCTCTGGCAGGTCGCCGCGGTGCCGACCGACCGCGACGGTCTCGTCGCCGGCGTGGACGACGGCGAACGGAGCTCACCGCTTCCGCCGATGACCGCCGTCGAGCGGACGCTCGCCGATTATCGCGCGAGCGAGATGACGGTCGGGCCACACGTCATGCGACACCTGAGGGAGGCGCTGCGTGCGGATGGCATCCTCTCGAGCGCCGAGCTGCGGGCCGCCGGCGACGGCCGGTGGGTCAAGGTCGCCGGTCAGGTGATCGTGCGACAGCGGCCCGGCACGGCCAAGGGGTTCCTGTTCCTCACGCTGGAGGACGAGACCGGCACCTCGAACGCGGTGGTGACGCCCCGGGTGTTCGAGCGGCACCGCGCGCTCTTGCAGACCGCGCCGCTCCTCCTGATCGAGGGCTACGTGCAGAACGTCGACGACGTGATCCACGTGCGCGGCCGGCGGTTCGAGGCGCTCGCGGTCCCTGCCCCGCTGCCGCAGTCACGCGACTTCCGCTGACGTGGCTCTCCCGCACTCTCCGTCGTCGCGCCGTCCCGGCGGCGGCCTCGAGCCTCGGGGCTCTGCTTGACGGGTCCCTCCAGGTTTGCGACCGGTAGGCGACGATGACGAGTCATCGAACGAGGTGCCGTCCGGGACGTATCGCGATGACCTCGCTGGCGATCGCGTTCGCGGTCGCCGCGCACCCCGCGGACGCCGTCACGATCACCGCTGGACAGGTCGCGACGGCGGTGATCTTCGACTGCGAGCCGCATGGATTTCTCTTGCACGGCGACGGCTTCGAGATGCGCGCCGGCCCGCCGACGCGAACCGGATGCGTAAACAGCTCGTTCTTCTTCGCCGCGATGGCTCTCGGCTCGCCCGTATCGCTGAGCTCCATCGTGCGGTTCGACCCGTTCAATCTGCTCACGTTCGGCAGCAACACGTATGCCTTCTCGGACGGTGAGCTCCGCTTCTCCGCGGCTCCTGTCGAGCTCACACTCGACCCGCTCGAGACGACGTTCACGATGACGGGATTCGTGGTCGGGCGGTCGAGCTTCGACGGTCCCGCAGAGGTGACGGTTCCGGTGTGGGGAGAGGGCACGGCCCGGGGAAGTCTTTCGCCCGTCTCGATCGGTACGTCGTACTTCGGGCACAGCCTGGCCTACCAGTTCGCGGCGCCGACAGCCGTGCCGGAGCCGGGGACTCTGAGCCTTCTCGGGGTCGGGGCCGGTCTCCTGCTGCGACGGTGTCGCCGCTGGCACCGGAGACCCAGTCCTCAGCGCTGGGGCAGGAATCGCCGAAAGCGCTCGGCGAGCCGCTTCTCGGCGCCGCCGCTGCCCACTCCCGCGCTCTCGAGCGCCGCGATCCGCACGGGCGGGCGCGGGTGAGTGGGGAACAGCGTGAGACCTCCCTTCCCCTCCTCGCCCTTCAGTCGCTCGAGAAACCGCACGAGACCCGGCGAGCCATAGCCCGCACGCACGGCGAACTCGGCGCCCATGTGATCGGCGGCGAGCTCTTCCTTCCGGCCGAGGCCGCGCTGCAGGATCTTCGTGCCCACGCCGGCGAGCTGATCGTACTGGCCGGAAGTCAGACCCGAGTTGCGAGCCGCGGACAGCGCGCCGCCGAGCACGTTCGCGCGCTGGATCTCACGGACGATGTGTCGCTCGGTGACGTGGGCGATCTCGTGACCGATCACGTTCGCGAGCTCCGCCTCGTCCTCGATCTCGTCGAGCGCACCGCGCGTGACGAACAGGTACCCCCCGGGAGCCGAGAAGGCGTTGACGGCGCGGCTTCGCAGGATGCCGACGTGGTAATGAAGCTCCGGCCGATCGGAATTGCGGCCGACGACCGCTGCCACCAGGTTCGCGTAGACCTCCGCGTCGCGGTCGCCGTCGCGCCCGTACTGGGCAAAGACCTCGGCGGCCATGCGCCGGCCGAGCTCGTGCTCCTCGGCGGGGCTGAGACCGACGATCCCCTTTGCCGTCTGCATCACGGCGCCGGCTTGACCGGTCGGGTCCAGGTTCCGGAGCATGGCCATGCCGATTCCACCCGCACCGGAGTCGGAGGGGGCCGCCGCCTTCGGCTCTGGTGAAGGCGCGGTCCCTGCCGAGAGGCCCCCCTTCTCGACGAACTTGCCGACCTCGCCGGCGCTGGGCTCGGCCTCGGCGACGGCTTTGACGGCCGCGTCATCGCGGCCGCCGCGGGCGACGTTCTCGCCCTCGTCGATCCCGCGCGCTCCCGCCGAGCCGGTGGCCGCGGACTCGTCCTCCGCACCGCCGCCCGTCGTCGGCGGGACGAGCTTCCCCCAGTCGAACGCGACCGCCGGCAAAGCCGCCGCCGCGCAGAGCACCAGTGCCAATCGAAAGCTTCGAATCATCGCCTCTCCTGCGGTCGCGGGATTTCGTACACGGTCACCGGCCGCTCCTTGCCCTTCACTCTTATCTCACCGTGCGGACGAGGCGCGAATCCGTCTCCGAGTCGCGCGGCCGTCGCGTCGCTCACCAGGATCTCGGTGCCGAGCGCCTTGTTCTGCCCTTCGAGCCGTGACGCCAGGTTGACGGTGTCGCCGATGACGGTGAATTCGGTTCGCCGCGCAGACCCGATGTTGCCGACGATCGCGACGCCGGTCGCGATGCCGACGCCGATCCTCCATTCCGGCCGTCCCTCCTCGCGCCAGCGGCGGTTCAGCTCTTCGAGCGCGGACAGCATGCCCAGCGCCGCGCGGACGGCGCGGCGTGGATGGTCGGCCTGCGGCAGCGGCGCCCCGAAGACCGCCATCACGGCGTCGCCGATGAACTTGTCGACCGTGCCTTCCTCCCGGAAGATCGCCTCGGTCACCGCGCCGAAGTACTCGTTCAGCTGACGCACGAGCTCCGAAGGTGCGAGGCGCTCGCTGTGCGTGGTGAAGTCGCGGATGTCCGAGAAGAGCACGGTGATCTCGGCCTCGCTGCCGCCGAGGTCGAGCGCTCCCGGTGAGGCGAGCAACCGCTCGACCACGTGATCGGAGACGTAGCGCGAGAAGACCGCGCGCACGCGGCGGCGCTCGAGGCTCTCGCTCAGGTAGCGCTGGCCGGCGCCGAGGCCGAGCGCGATCCCTGCCGCGACCATCGGTGCCAGCAGCGGCAAGACGAGGCCGTGCGTGCGAAAGGCGACGAACGCCGCTACCGCGTATGCGCCGATGAGCGTGAGCCCGAAGAGCAGCGGCCAGATCCCCCGGCCGAGGAGCGTCGGCACCGACGCGGCGATCGCGATCACGATCACCAGCATCGACGCCGATCGCCGTGAGACCTCGCGGAGCGCGTCGCCGCGTTTCAGGTTGTCGAGCGCCGTCGCCAGCAGCTCGCCGCCGGGGTACTCCCCGCCGTACGGACCCGTGTGCTGGTCGAAGAGACCGGCCGCCGTCGTCGAGACGATGACGACGCGATCGCGGAACACGGTCCAGTCGAACTCGGAGGCGAGGCCGTGGAGCTTCGCGCCCCAGGCGCGGAACACGTCGAGAAAGGAGAGGTGGCGAAAGCCCTTCTCACCGCGGAAGCGAAGGAGCACGCGGCCATTCTCGTCGAGCGGCAGCCCGCGAGCGCCGACGGCCACGCGGCCCGGCGGAAACACCGGCGGCTCCCCGGCGATCAGCGAGGCGATCACGAGCGGCGCCGTGGCGTAGCGGCGACCGCGATAGCCGACCGTCATCACACCGCGGCGCACGACGCCATCGTCGTCGATGGCCACGTTCACCGGAGCCACCACGCGCGCCGCGGCGGCGAGGTCCGGGAACGGCGCGAGGAACCCGGGGAACTCCACGGCGATCGGAGCCGCGTCGACCGGCATCAGGGACGGCACCTCCACCGGGCCGCCCGGCTGCTTCTGGCCGAGCGCGGCGATCACCACGTTGCCGGCGCGCCGTGCGCTCTCGACCAGCGCCCGATCCGCGTCCGCATGCGCGAGGTCTCGCTCGACGAAGAAGATGTCGTAGAAGATCGCCCGCGCACCTGCGCCGGAGAGCGCATCGATCATCAAGCCGTGCACGTCGCGGGGCCAAGGCCAGCGGCCGACCGCGGGCTCGAGCGCGCGGAGAGAGGCCTCGCCGATGTCGACGAGCACGATGCCGGGATCTCCCGTAGCCTCGCTCCCTGCCCAGCGCGTCCGCCAGTCGATCGCGTGCCCCTCGAGCGCGCGACCGGGACGCGTGTGGACGAGCGCCAGGCCCACGGCGATGGCACCGCAGATCAGCGCAACGGGCGCGAGCTGCGACCGCAGGGTCACGAAGAGTCGGTAAGCGCGCGGTCGAGACGCTCGTACATGTCGGCGATCTGCTGCTTGAGCTCGCCGTAGCGGGCGATCAGGCCGTGAGGATCGGCGTGAGTCAGGTAGAAGTCGGGCCGCGAGAGCTCCTCGGTCAGCCGCGCCTGCTCCTCCTCGATGCGCGCGATGTCCTCCGTCAGCCGCGCGGGATCGATCCGCGGCTTCTTCGACTTCGGGGGAACCTGCTTCGGAGCGTCGTTCCTCGGCTTCTCGCGGACGACCGCGGGCGGGGGCGCGGCTGTCGCTCGCGCGCGTATCGCCTCCTCCTCCGCCTTCTTCGCCAGGTACTCCTCGTAGTTCCCGAGGTAACGCGTCGCACGGCCGTGCCCGACCTCGACGATGCACTGCGGGAGCTGATCGAGCACGTAGCGATCGTGCGAGACCAGCACGATCGTGCCCTCGTAGTTCTGCAGCGCCTCGAGCAGGACGTCCTTCGCGTGGATGTCGAGATGGTTCGTCGGCTCGTCGAGCAGCAGGCAGTTCGCGGCATGGAGGAGCAGCCGCGCGAGCGCGAGCCGGTTTCGCTCGCCGCCGGAGAGCACGTGGGTCCGCTTGTGCACCGCGTCGCCGGAGAAGAGGAAGGTGCCGAGGAGATCGCGGAGGTGCGGCACCATCTCGTACGGCGCCGCCGCGGTCATCTCCTCGAGAACCGTCTTGGCCGGATCGAGGATCGTCGCCTGATCCTGGGCGAAGTACCCGAGCGCCACCTTGTGTCCGAGGCGGCGGTCGCCCGACGTCAGCGGCTCGACGCCCGCGAGCAGCTTCACGAGCGTGGTCTTGCCGGCTCCGTTCGGTCCGACCAGCGCGATGCGCTCGCCTCGCTCGACGGCGACGTCGACCCGCTCGTAGACGGCGAGATCGCCATACCGCTTGGTCGCGCCGGCGAGCTCGAGGACGATGCGGCCGCTGCGGTCGGCGGAGGGCAATCGCAGCCGGAAGCTCTTCCGCGTCCCGGGAGGCGGCTCGAGACGCTCGAGCTTCTCGAGCTGCTTCACGCGGCTCTGCACGAGCTTCGCCTTCGAGGCCTGGTAACGGAACTTGCGGATGAAGTTCTCCGTCCGCTCGATCTCCTCCTGCTGCACCTCGTAGGCGCGCCGCGCCTGCTCGAGCCGCTCCGCCTTCTGGATCTCGTAGGTCGAGAAGTTGCAGAAGTAGTCCGTGAGACGGCCGTTCTCCACCTCGGCGATCCGGTTCACCGTCACGTCGAGGAAGTAGCGGTCGTGCGCGACCAGCACGACGGCGCCCGGATACGTGCCGAGGAACTCCTCCAGCCAGTTCCGCGCCTCGAGGTCGAGGTGATTCGTCGGCTCGTCGAGGAGGAGGACGTCGGGACGCTGCAGGAGGAGGCGCGCGAGCGCGATGCGCATCTGCCAGCCGCCGCTGAACTCGCCGACGTCGCGCTCGAAGTCGGCGGTCGCGAAGCCGAGGCCGTGGAGCACCTCCTCCGCCCGGCTCTCGAGGTCGTAGCTCCCGCGGTGGTCCCACTCCTCGCGCGCCGCCGCGTACTCCTCGAGCAGCCGTACGGCCTCCGGCGAGGACGACTCGGCGCTCTCGAGCGCGTGCTCGAGCTCGCGGCACCGGCGCTCGAGGGCGTGGATCTCGTCGAAGGCGGCGAGCGCGGACGTCCGCACCGTCGTACCGCGCATGCCGACGATCTCCTGGGGCAGGTAGCCGACGGTCGCGCCCTTGTTGAGACACACCGCTCCGCGATCGGGCTCGACGCCGCCGGCGACGATCCGCATCAGCGTCGACTTCCCGGCGCCGTTCGCGCCGGCGAGCCCGACGCGCTCTCCGGCGCCGACCGCCCAGTCGACGTCACGGAGCACGGTCTGCGCCCCGTACGCCTTCGAAACTCCGACGAGTGACAGCATCATCTACGGGGACGTTTCACACATTGTGCGCATTCGCCGGCGGTCAGCGCTGTCGACAGACCGAATGCGCGCAATGTGTGAAACGTCCCCCCAATCTACATTTCGCGGCGGCCTTCGAGGGCGCGGCTGAGCGTCACGCCGTCGGCGTACTCGACGTCACCGCCCATCGGCAGGCCATGCGCGATCCTCGTCACGCGGATGCCGAGCGGTTTGATCAGGCGCGCCAGGTAGAGCGCGGTCGCCTCGCCCTCGACCGTCGGGTTGGTCGCGACGATCAGCTCCTTCACGACACCGGCGCGGATGCGGTCGAGGAGCTCGGCGATCTTCAGGTGCTCCGGTCCGATACCGTCGAGCGGGGCGAGACGCCCGTGCAGAACGTGATAGCGCCCGCGGAAGTCGCCCGCGCGCTCGACAGCCATGACGTCCGCCGGGTCCTCGACCACGCAGACGATCTCTTCGCTCCGGGCGCCATCGTCGCAGATCGTGCAGCGCTCCTTCTCGGTGAAGCCGAGACACCCGGCACAGAGCCGGATCTGCTCCTTCACCGTGGCGATCGCCTCGGCGAGGGCGCGGGCGTAGTCGCCGTCGCTTCGCAGCACGAAGAACGCGAGCCGGGTGGCGGTCTTCTCGCCGATGCCCGGTAGTCTGGTGAGCTCGTCGACCAGACGACGGAGCGGAGCGGGGAGCGCCATTCAGGGATTGAAACCCGGCAGGCGGAGGCCGCCGGTCAACCGGCTCATCTCCTCGGCCATCATTTCCTGGGCGCGCTTCAGGGCCTCGTTCACCGCCGCGACCACGAGATCCTCGATCATCTCGCGGTCGCCGCTCGCGACCACCGTCGGATCGATCTTGAGCGACAGGAGCTGCAGCTTGCCGTTCACCATCGCCGTGACCATGCCGCCTCCCGACGACGCCTCGACCGTCTTCTGCTGCGCTTCCTCCTGAATCTTCGAGAGCTGCGACTGCAGCTCCTGCGCCTGCTTCAGGAGATCTCCGAACCCGCCGATGCCCGGGGTCTTTGTCATGTCGTTTCCGCTACTCTCCGCGCGGGCGGCGAGTGAGCTCCCGCACCTCGCGCACCTGGCCGCCGAAAGCATCGACCGCCTTCTGGACCGCCGGATTCTCGAGCGCCTCGGCGATCGGGTTTCGCGGACGGACCGCCGCCGTCGGCTCCACCATCTCGATCCCGACCTGCGTCGGCTCGCCGAAGAACTCCGCCGCGTACTCCGCGAGCGCGGGCACGATACTGCGGAGCTCCTTCGCCCACGACTCGCGGCCGACCGCGAGTCGGAGCGAGCCGCTCGCGTGCTCGAGGACGCGCGCGTGGCTGAGCGTGAAGTACGTGGAGACCCGTTTGCGGCGGACGAACTCGAGGAACTCCTCCCACCTCCCCGCGTCGACCGGGGAGTCGATCGGAGCCGGCGCCGCGACGGGCGATGGAACCGCGACGCTCTCGGACCTGCGAGTCGAGGGTGGCTCCGCCTCCGATGGTCCCTCCCACTCGATCGTCGGCGCCTCGGCCGCGGGCGCGGAGGCGACCGGCTCCGGCGCCCGGGGACTCTCGCGCCGCGAGGTCTCGCCGCCCCCGGATCGCACCACACGCGGCCGAACCGAAGACGGCGCCGCCAGCAAGCTCTGCTCGAGCTCGTCGAGACGCCGCAGCACCTCGTCGACCGGCGCAGCGGGCTCGAGCGTCGCCAGCCGCACGACCGTCATTTCGAGCACCATGCGCGGGACGGTCGAGCGACGGAGCTCGTCGTCCGCCTGGAGCGCGATCCGGAACATCCGCTGCAGATCGGCGAACGCGCGGGTCTCCGACTGCCGGCGAAGCTCGTCGATCTCCTCGTCCGGCAGGTCGCGCAGCGTTCCGCGGGTGCCGTAGAGCTTCACCACCGTCAGGTTCCGGAAGTGCTCGAGGAGATCGCGGCTGAAGCGCTCGAGATCGCGTCCGGACTCGTGGATGTCGGCCACGACCTCGAGCGCCCGGCGCGCGTCCGCGCCGAGCACCGCCTCGGCGACCGCATTCCGCGTGTGGCGGTCGGCGACGCCGAGCACCCGGCTCACCTCCTCGTCGTCGATCGTCGTCCCGGAGAACGCGATCATCCGATCGAGGAGCGACTCCGCATCTCGAAGGCTGCCCTCCGCCTCGCGCGCGATCACGTAGACGGCTCCATCGGTGATCGTCACGCCCTCCTCTGCCGCGATCGCCCGCAGCTGCTCGCCGATACGAGCCGCGGGAATGCGGCGGAAGTCGTAGCGTTGGCATCGTGAGACGATCGTGTCCGGGAACTTGTCGATCGCCGTGGTCGCGAAGATGAACTTCGCGTGCGCGGGCGGCTCCTCGAGGGTCTTCAAGAGCGCGTTGAAGCCCTCGCGCGTGACCATGT
>JAXDLK010000200.1:0-8101 GCA_034666665.1 Candidatus Binatota bacterium | reverse complement strand
AGAGCCGGAGCGAGGTCGCGCAGCGCGTGACGCTCTACCTCGCGGTGCGGCCGTTTCAGGTGGTGCCGCCGTGGCAGTCGCTCAACATGGCCGGCGGCGTCTCGCCGATCTCCGAGCTCAGCTCCGACGGCCGTACGGTCTGGGTCAATCGCGCGACGTCGATCGTGCCGCTGACGCCGGGCGGTCGGTTCGGCGCCACCGGCTTCGAGCGCGGCTCGATCACCGATTTCCTGCTCGCCGACCGGCTGCCGGAGGAGACCGACGTCGCCGACCCGCTCGGGTTCGCGTCGGGGGCTCTCGCTTGGGGAATCGATCTTCCCCCAGGCGGGAACGTGGACGTGTCGCTGGCGATCCCATTTCACCAGACGGGTCCGGTCGTGCCGGCCGCCGACCCCGCATACCGGTCGGACGCCTTCGAGCGCCGGCTCGCGGAAACCGAGACCCGCTGGCGGACGATGCTCGACCACGTCGACATCGATCTCCCACCGGAGGCGGAGCGGATCGTGCGGGCGCTCGACAGCTCGCTCGCCTACATCCAGATCAACCGCGACGGACCGCGCATCCAGCCGGGATCGCGGAGCTACGCACGCTCGTGGATCCGGGACGGCGTGCTCACGGCCTCGGCGCTGTTGCAGATGGGGTACACGCGCGCGCCGCGCGACTTCCTGGAATGGTACGCCCAGTTCCAGTTCGACGACGGCCGCATTCCCTGCTGCGTCGACGAAGGCGGCGCCGATCGCGTGCCGGAGAACGACAGCGACGGCGAGTTCATCTACGGCGTCATGGAGGTCTACCGCTACACCCACGACGTGGGTTTCGTGCGCGAGATGTGGCCGCACGTCCTGCGGGCGGTCGATCACCTGAAGGCCCTCCGTGCCCAGCGGATGACCGCGGAGTATCGGGCGCCGGAGAAGCAAGCGTTCTTCGGTCTCGTGCCGGAGTCGATCAGCCACGAAGGCTACTCCGACCGTCCGGTGCACTCGTACTGGGACGACTTCTTCGCGCTCCGCGGCCTCAAGGATGCCGCCCGCCTCGCGATCGTGATGGCGGACTCCGAGCGTGTGAAGGAGCTCGCGAAGCTCCGCGACGACTTCCGCGCCGACCTCTACCGGTCGATCGCGCGCACGACCGAGAAGCATCACGTCGACTATCTGCCCGCGTCGGTCGAGCTCGGCGACTTCGACCCGAACTCGACCGCGATCGCGATCGAGCCCGGCGGCGAGATGCAGAACCTGCCGGCGACGGCGCTCCGCCGGACGTACGACGAGTACTACGAGTTCTTTCGCCGCCGTCGCTCGGGAGAGGAAGAGTGGAACTCGCTCACGCCGTACGAGGTGCGGAACGTCGGCATCTTCGTGCGGCTCGGCGAGCGCGAGCGCGCGCACGAGATCCTCGATTTCCTGCTCGCCAACCAGCGGCCGGAGCCGTGGAACGAATGGCAGGAGATCCTCTGGCGCGATCCGCGCTCGCCGCGCTTCATCGGCGACATGCCGCACACCTGGGTCGCCGCCGGCTTCGTGCGCTCCGTGCGCGCGATGCTGGCGTACGAACGGGAGTCCGACGAGGCGCTGGTGCTCGCCGCCGGGGTTCCGGAAGCGTGGGTCAGCGGCGGCAAGCACGTCGGCGTCAAGCGACTGCCGACGTACTTCGGCGTCCTCAGCTACACTCTCGAGAGCGAGCGTCCCGGCTCGCTCACTCTCAGGATGAGCGGCGACCTCGAGGTTCCGCCCGGCGGAATCGTGCTGCGCCCGCCGCTCTCGCGGCCGATCGCCGCCGTCCGCGTCAACGGCAAGGCGGTGAAGACCTTCAGCGCCGACCAGGCGGTGGTCTCGGAGTTCCCGGCCGAGGTGGTGATGGAGCTCGCTCCCGCGAAGTCCGCGTCGAAGCGTCGGTGATGGCACGCGGTCGAATGAAATTCCCTTCCGAGGAAAGGTGATGGCGCGCCGCTACACGCTGTCGAACGGCTCGTACTCCGTGCTCGTCACCAGCCGCGGCACCGGATTCTCGAGCTGGCACGATCTCGCGCTGACGGCGTGGCGCGACGATCCGGTTCGCGAGGGGCCCGGCGTCTTCCTCTACGTCCGCGACGCGGGAAGCGGCGTCGCGTGGTCGATCGGCCGCCACCCGGTCGATCGTCGCCCGGAACGTTCCGAAGTGTCGAGCCGCGGCGGCGTCGTCCGCTTCGAGCGCCGCGACGAGGAGCTGGACGCGGCTCTGGAGATCGCGGTCGACCCTTCGGCCGACGTGGAGGTGAGACGCCTGGTGCTCCGCAACGGCTCGAGCGCGACCCGCGCCCTCGAGCTCACCAGCTACGCCGAGATCGTGCTCGCGCCGCTGGCGGCGCACCTGGCGCATCCGGCGTTCTCGAAGCTCTTCGTCGAGACGGCGGCCGAAGGCGAGCGACTGATCGCCAGCCGCCGCCCGCGCGGGCGGGACGAGCGACGCACGTGGATCGCGCACGCGCTTCGCGGATCGGGTGATCTCTCCTGGGAGACGGATCGGGCGCGCTTCGTCGGCCGCGGGCGCTCGCCGTCCGCGCCGCGGGCGCTCTCGGCGCCGCTCTCCGGCGCGGTCGGCAGCGTTCTCGATCCGGTGTTCGCGTTCCGGAGATCGTTCTCGCTCGAGCCGGGCGAGGAAGCGGCGTTCGAGCTGGTGCTCGCCGCCGCGGACGGTCGCGATCGCGCGCTCGCGCTCGTCGATGCTGCCGATGCCGCGTCGGTTCTCGAGCGGGCAAGATCCGGAAAGCTCACGGTCGCGGGAGTCGACGCGCCCGAGGACGTCCTCGACGATGCATACCGCCCGCTGACGTCGGCCGGCGAGGCTCGTCACGGATCCGGGGAGGACGCGCTCGTCTTCGACAACGGCACCGGCGGGTTTTCCGCGGACGGCAGCGAGTACGTGATCCGCGTCGACGGGGCCGACTCGCTGCCGCCGATGCCGTGGGTCAACGTCATCGCCAACCAGCGCTTCGGCTGTCTGGTGAGCGAGCGCGGTGCCGCGACGACCTGGAGCGAGAACAGTCGGCAGAACCGGCTGACGCCGTGGTCGAACGACCCGGTCACCGATCCTCACGGAGAGGCGCTCTACGTGCGCGACGAGGACGACCGCACGTTCTGGTCGCCGCTTCCCGGTCCGGTTGCGCCCGCGTCGCCGTTCGAGGTTCGTCACGGGCTCGGCTACTCGACGTGGCGCCACCGGATCGGTGACCTCGGCGAGGAGGTGACGACGTTCGTCGCCGCGGACGACCCGGTGAAGATCGTGCGTCTCCGCGTGACCAACGCGGGCGAGGGGCCGCGGCGGCTCGCGGTCTTTTCCTATGCCGAGCTCGTGCTCGGCGTCCTCGCCTCGGATCCGCGCCAGGTCGTCACCGCGTGGGATCCGCTCGGGCGGGCGATCTTCGCGACCAACGCGCTCCGCGAGATCGGCCCGCGCGTCACGTTCGCGGCCGCCGTCGACGAGCCGATCATCGCGTTCACCACCGATCGGCGGTCGTTCCTCGGTGACGGCGGCACCCCGGAGAGCCCGGCGGCGCTGCGTTCGTGCGAACGCCTCGACGGCCGCGCGGGGGACGGCGTCGATCCCTGCGCCGCGCTGCAGGTCGCCCTCGCCGTCGGGGCGGGCGAGACGGCGGAGTGCGCGTTCCTGCTCGGCGAGGCGGCGGACGAGGAGAGCGCGCGCATGCTGGTGGAGCGCTACCGCGCGCCCGGCGCCGTCGAGCACGCACTCGATGCGGCGCGTAGCCGATGGACGGACCTGACGTCGGTCGTCCGCGTCGCCACGCCGTCTCCGGCGATCGACCTCGCCGTCAACGGCTGGCTCCTCTACCAGGCGGCGAGCTGTCGGATCTGGGGACGGACCGCGTTCTACCAGTCGGGCGGAGCGTTCGGCTTCCGCGATCAGCTGCAGGATTCGATGGCGATGATCTACGCGCACCCGGACCTGACGCGAGCGCAGATCCTCCTCCACGCGGCGCACCAGTTCGTCGAAGGCGACGTCCTCCACTGGTGGCACCCGCCGCTCGAGAAAGGCACGCGCACGCGCTGCTCGGACGATCTCCTGTGGCTTCCGTACGTGACGACCTTCTACGTGGCGGCGACGGGCGACGCGGCGGTGCTCGACGAGCGGACCAACTTCGTCACCGCTCGCGAGCTCGCGCCCGGCGAAGACGAGACCTACTTGGAAGTTTCGCCCGCGGCGGAGACCACGACCGTGTACGAGCACTGCTGCCGCGCGATCGAGCGATCGCTTCGCGTGGGCGGGCATGGGTTGCCCTTGATCGGCACCTGCGATTGGAACGACGGCTTCAACCGCGTCGGCCGCGAGGGGCGAGGCGAGAGCATCTGGCTCGGGTTCTTCCTCTGCGCGGTGCTCGACGGCTTCGCGCCGATCGCCCAGCAACGGGGCGACGAGGACCGCGCCCGCCGCTGGCGCGATCACCGCGAGAGCCTCGCCGTGGCGCTCGACTCCGCGGGCTGGGACGGAGAATGGTACCGGCGCGCCTACTACGACGACGGCACACCTCTGGGGTCCGCCGAGAACGACGAATGCCGGATCGACGCGCTCGCCCAGTCCTGGGCGGTCATCTCCGGCGTGGCGGCGCGCGAGCGTGCCGAGCTCGCGATGGCGGCGGCCGAGCGCGAGCTCGTCGACGACGAGGGCCGGCTCGTCCGCTTGCTCGCGCCCCCGTTCGACCGCACCGCGCAGGACCCCGGCTACATCAAGGGATACGTTCCCGGGATCCGCGAGAACGGCGGCCAGTACACGCACGCGGCCTGCTGGATGGTGCGTGCGCTCGCCGAGCTCGGCCGGCGTGATCGCGCCGCCGACCTGCTCGAGATGATCTCGCCGGCGTCGCATGCGCGCACCGCCGCGGAGGTAGCGGTCTACCAGGTCGAGCCCTACGTCGTCGCCGCCGACGTCTACGGTGCTCCGCCGCACGTCGGCCGCGGAGGCTGGACCTGGTACACGGGGTCCGCCGGCTGGCTCTACCGTGTCGCGCTCGAGTCCGTGCTCGGCTTCTCGATCGACGGCGCGCGCGCGATCCGCCTCCGGCCGCGCGTGCCGGACGGCTGGCGGCGCTTCTCGATCGACTACACCGCACCCGGCGGGACGACGCGGTACGAGATCCACGTCGCCACGACGCGCGGCCGCGCCGAAACGGTCACCTCGCTCACGGTCGATGGCGTGCGCGCGCGGGTCACCGGCGGCGAGGCGCGGATCCCGATCGCCGACGACGGCCGCACGCACCGGGTCGAGGTGCGCCTCGGTCGCGTCGCTCAGAGAGCGAGGGCGCGGCCGTCCTCGTCGAAGAGGTAGAGGCGCGCGGGATCGAGGCGAAGGCGCACGTGCTCGCCCTTGGCGAGCTCCCTCATCGTGGGAATCCGCGCCGTCATCTGGATCTCGCCTGCCTTGGCTTCGACCAGCGTCTCGTGGCCGAGGAGCTCGACGCGCTCCACGACGGCGTCCAGGGTTCCGGGGGCCGCACCGTCGGCGAGCGTCACCGCCTCGGGCCGGATGCCGGCGGTCAGGCGGCGGCCGGAGGTCGCCCCGGCGAGGTGGGCGGGCAGCACCGCGGCGGCGAGCGCCGCGGGAAACAGGTTCATCGGCGGCGTGCCGATGAAGCCCGCGACGAACGCGTTCGCGGGGCGCTCGTAGAGCTCGCGCGGCGGAGCGACCTGCTGGATGCGGCCCTTGTCGAGCACGGTGACGCGGTCGCCGAGCGTCATCGCCTCCACCTGATCGTGGGTCACGTACATCATCGTCGTACGCGTCCGCCGCTGGAGCCCGCCGATCTCGCCGCGCACCTCGGAACGGAGCTTCGCATCGAGGTTCGAGAGCGGCTCGTCGAGCAGGAATACCGTCGGCTCGCGAACCAGCGCCCGGCCCATGGCGACGCGCTGCCGCTCGCCGCCCGAGAGCTGTTTCGGCAGCCGGTCGAGAAGCCGCCCGAGGCCGAGGAGCTCGGCGACACGCTCGACCCGCGCGCGCATCTCCTCGCGCGGCATGCGCCGCATCTCGAGCGGGAACTCGAGGTTCCCGCGTACGGTGCGGAAGGGGTAGAGCGCGTAGTCCTGGAAGACCATCGCGATGTTCCGCTCCTGCGGCGAGAGGTCGTTCGCCACGCGATCGCCGATGCGGATCGTGCCCGCGCTCACGTGCTCGAGGCCGGCGAGCAGGCGGAGCAAGGTGGACTTGCCGCAGCCGGACGGTCCGACGACGACCATCAGCTCGCCGTCGGCGATCTCCAAGGTCACGTCCGAGAGCGCCCGGGTACCGCCGGGATAGATCTTCTCGATCCCCTCGAACGCGACCGAAGCCATCAGCGGAAGAAGTCCTCCTTCGCGAACAGCGGCAGCGCGCGCGCGACGATCGGGTCGGACGCGAAGCGCTTCTGCACGACGCCGTCCTTCAGATGGTTCGCGATCGAGATCAGGATCATCGCCTGATCGAGGGCGAGGTAACGGTACGCGACCGCGCCGGAGCGCGGGTCGACGGCGTCGTAGAAGCCGAAGTCGCCGTAGACGTCGTACCGCCGAGCGAGACCGTCGAGGTTCGCGACCGCGGCTTCGGGCATGATCGCGAGCGCGAGCGCGGCGGCGTGGGGCGTGACGGCGGCCGCCGGATAGCCGAGAGCGCCGAGCACTGGCACTCCGTACTCGCCGTAGCCGTCGCCGCCGGGAACCGCCGCGGGCGAGAAGCCCCAGAAGGACGAGCCGAGCTGCTCGGTCGCGTAGCGCGCCTGGATCGTGGCGTGGGCCTCGTCGTTCGCGCCGAGGCTCCGCGGCGCGAAGCGGCGCTCGTCGAGCACGAGTGTCGGCATCAGCGCCTCGAACATGCTGCCGCCCCAGGAAGGGACGTAGCGGACGCCCTTCCACTCGTACCAGCCGCCGCGGTACCGGTGGCCGTCGGCGACCTTCGGCGCGCGACCCTTCGGCGGCTGCGTCTGCCAGCGCGCATCCGGAGGGAACGTGCGCCAGAGCCGGAACCAGTGCTCCTCCGGGACGTCGCCCTTGCCGATCGCGATGACGCTGCCGAGCCGCGCTTCCGTGTAGAGCGTGCCGTAGTGGTACTCCGACCACGTCGGTACGTTCACGTAGTAGCCCTGCGACATCTGCTGCGCGACGGGATCGTAGAAGAAGGCGTAGTTGCCGGCGTCGATCAGTCGAGTCGCGCGATCGCCGAGCTCGGGGACGGAACGGCGCACCACGATCAGCGCCGCGGTCAGCCACGAGGAGTCGACGAAGGAGACGAAGTTGCTCGTGCGCTCGAGCGTGGTGGTGTCGTAGTAGTTGTAGAAGAAGCCGTCGTAGCGCTCGAGCCGCTCCAGGGTGGCGAGCGACTTCTCGAGCCGGTGGCGGGCCTCCGGCGCCGACACCAGACCGAGCTCACGCGCGGCGACGACCGCGATCAAATGGAGCCCGATGCTGGTGACGTTCGTGTAGTCGCCGATTCGCGCGTCGCGCGGCGCGAGCGACGTTCGGTCGAGGATCACGTTGTCGACCGGAAGGCCGTGCTCGCGGTCGGTGAGCGAGTCGAGACCGCGCCAGGTGTCGCGGGCGACGCGCAGGAGGAACGCGCGCGGGTCGGCGGGAAGGTCGCGCTTCTCGGCGAGCAGGCGCCGCGGCCAGCCGGCGAGCCGCTCGCGGAGCTTCGGCTGCGCCGCCTGCTCTCCGCCGAGGGACCGCAGCCACGCCTGCTTCCGCGCGGGCACCACCCGGTCGCGGATGCTCGGCCCGCGCTTGCCGGTGCGCACCAGCGCGACGTCGTCGAGGAAGTAGCCGCCGCGGCGAACGCTCGCGCGGCGCGATTCGAGAGCGACGAAGAACGCGCCGACGTCGCTCCAGTCGGTCACGCCGGTGAGTCGGTTCAGGGGCACCAGCACGCGGCGCCAGTCGGCGCCGACGCCGGTCACGACCTCGCTGCCGTCCTCGAAGAGGCCTCGCCCTCCCGGTTTCGGACGGCGGAATCCGACCTTTAGCGCCGGGTTGAAACCCGAGCCCGCATCGCCGCGCAGCCGGACCGCGAGATGATCGTAGGCGCGGGCGTCGAGCCTCCCGAGGTCGATCGCGAACGTGGCGTCGGGCGCGTCCTCGGAGAGGAA
>JAXDLK010000199.1:0-9589 GCA_034666665.1 Candidatus Binatota bacterium | reverse complement strand
GTCTTCACCGTGCACGGTGAGACGCATGGCGTCGCGACGCTGTTCCTCGGCCCGGAGTGAGGCGGGCGGTTCAGGACCCCGGCTTCGCGGTCGCGCGCGAGCGACGCTTCTTCTCCGAGAACGTCTGCGACAGGTCGAACTCCAGACCGTAGAGGAGCTCCTCGACGACACGCTTCTCCTGCTGCGCGGCCTGCAGCAGGAGGTCTCGCTCGAAGCGGCGCCAGCGCTCGAGCTCACGCCCGGCGAGATCGCGGAAATCACGACGAACGACCTCGGGCTCGCCGTTCCGGAGCGCGCGCAGAGCTCGCGCCACGACCTCGGCGCGGGGACGTCCGTCGTTCGTCCGCACGCGTAGATCGCCGCCCACGCCGAGCCTGTCCAGTACCTCGGCGTCCGCCTGCTGGTGCGAATCGCGCAGGCGGAGCTCGGTGTCGAGCAGGAGGAGCGGGAGGTGAATCGGATCCGCTCCTTCCGTCGCGCGGCGCAGGTCGAGCTCGCGCCGGAGCGCCTCCTCGAGCGTGTCGCTGAGCGAGCGGCGGAAGAGCGCCGGAAACACGCCGTCCTCCGACGGCGGCTCGAACTCCGGGGTCGACGGTGCCGGCAGAGCGCTGAAGGGATCGAAGCGATCGGGATAGTAGATGATCGGGAACGTGCCCGACCCGGTCCGAGCTCCGGTCTCGAGCCACTTGCCGATCATCCGCGACATCCATCCCGGATCGGCGTCGTAGTAGACGAGATCGGGAATCGCGTTCGTCAGATTCCGTCTCCTCCACTCGCGCATCTGCTGCTCGCGCTCCTCCTGCCGGACGAGCAGCCCGCGGACCGTGTCGATCGCCCGGCCCTTTCCGCCGAGCGAGTCGATCTTCCGCGCATACGCCCGCAGAGCTCCGACGGCCTCCTGGAGTCGCTTCGCCGCCGTCTGGAGGTCGCCGAGGTCGCGGTGGAGCGAGGCGTCCATGGCGGCGGCCTGTGCGACCAGCTTGGGTTCCGCGACGGCGTCCGGGCGGTCCTTCAGGTACACCACCGCGAGCGCCGGCTTCTCGCGGCTGCGGTAGATCTCCGCCGAGAGCAGCACGGCATGCAGGGCGAAGGGTCCGCCTTCCGCGACCCGCCGCAGCCACTCGATCGCCGCGTCATCCTCGTCGAGCTCGTAGAGGAGCTGGCCGATCAGCAGCGCCGCACGGTGGCGCAGGAAGGACTCGCCGGGGTCGTGGGCCGGGTACGAATAGACCTGAACGAACACGGTTCGCGCGTCGGCGAAGTTTCCGAGACCGTAGAGGGCCTGACCATACCCGTACCGCGCGAACGGAAAGTACGGGCTCTGCGGCTCCAGAGCCTCGAAGCAGGCGATCGCCGGTGCGAATTTCTTCTGGCGGAGAAGCGCCATTCCGGCGTGGTATACGGCGCGGTCCGCGGGCCGGTCCTTCTGGTGGAGGTCCTCGGCGCGGAGGGCGAAATGCAGATCGAGGGGTTGTTGCACCGACGAGAGATTCCCCTGCTCGAGGAAGAGAGCATTGATCTGCGCTTCCCGCGCCGACCGCGGCTTTCGCCAGAGGGCCGCGAAGTATCGCTCGGCGGCGTCGGCGGCGGAGCGGTCGTTGCCCAGTCTGGCTTCGAGCTCCACCAGCGCTCCGAGCGCGACCGGATAGTACGGGCTCACCCGATCCGCCTCGAGGACGGACCGGAGTGGCGGAATCGCTTCGCCGCGAAGGCCGGCATCCGCCGCCGCGAGGCCCATCAAGAGGTTTGCCTCGTCGCGCAGCGGGTCCGTCGCTCCGCCACGCAGGCGAGAGGCGTACACGTAGGTGGCGAAGTAATCGCCGCTCGCGTAGGTCGCGAGCGCGCGGTCGAGGTTGCGATCATCGGCCTGGCGCGGCGCGAGCGCACGCGCGATCGCCGTGAACCAGCCACCGATCCTCGCTCCCGCGGCGCCGAGGGCGTTTTCCGCGCGCGCCGAATCAGGCAAAAGGAGGAGGAGACAGAGGACCAGGGTCCGAACGAGCTCTGACACCGGCCTCGACGCGAACATGGAGAAGGCGGAACCTATCACAGAGGGCGGAGAGCGAGTACATTCCACCTTCCGTTGCGGGACGGTGGCGATCGCCGGCCGTCCGAACGTCGGCAAGTCGACCTTGCTGAACCGCGTTCTCGGCGCCAAGCTCGCGATCGTCACGCCGAAGCCGCAGACGACTCGTTCCCGGGTGCTCGGCATCCGCACGACGCCGGAGTGGCAGACCGTCTGGATCGACGCTCCGGGTCTTCGCGGCCGCCTTCCCGAGAAGACCCTGATGAACGAACGCATGGAGCAGACGGCGCGGCAGACGATCGCCGACGCCGACGTCGTCGTGCTCGTGGTCGACGCGGCGAACGGCACCGGAGAGAGCGACCGCGAAGCCGGGCGCCGGGTGACGGCGAGCGGCCGGCCGTGGGTGATCGCAGCGAACAAGATCGATCTTCTCCCGCGAGAGAGAATGATCCCGCTCCTCGCCGAGCTCGGCACCCGCCATCCCGACGTCGACGTCGTACCGATCAGCGCGGCGACCGGGGAGAACGTGGACGAGCTCGAGAGCATCGTCGCGCGGCGTTTGCCGGCGGGGCCGGCGCTGTACCCGGAAGACGACCTCACCGACCAGAGCGGCCGCACGATCGTCCAGGAGTTCGTCCGCGAGAAGGTCTTCGAGCTGACGGCCGAGGAGATCCCCTATCGGACGGCCGTTCTGGTGGAGAGCTTCGTCGAGAAGCCAGAACGGAACCTGAACGTCGTCCACGCGACGATCTTCGTCGAGCGTGACTCGCAGAAGAAGATCCTGATCGGCGAAGGCGGCTCGCGGATTCGTGAGATCGGCCAGCGGGCGCGTCTCGATCTCGAGGCGTTCTTCGGGGTCCGCTTCCACCTCCAGCTGTTCGTCAAGGTGCGGCGCGACTGGGCGCGGGATCCGCGCGTGCTCGACGAGATTGGTATCTGACGCGCCAACGGCGGCATCCGAGCTGCCACGGGTTGCCGTCGTCGGCCGGACCAATGCCGGGAAGTCGACGCTCTTCAACCGCATCGTCGGCCGCCGCCGTGCGATCGTCGGCGACGCCGCCGGAGTCACCCGCGACCGCATGCACGCGGAGGCGGAATGGCTGGGGCACCGGTTCCGGCTGACCGATACCGGAGGTTTCGAGGCGGATCCCGCGGCCGGACTCGGCGGGCGCGTTCGCGAGCAGAGCCTGCGGGCGATCGCCGACGCGGACGTGATCCTCTACGTCGTCGACGGCCGCGCCGGAGTCACTCCCGCGGACGAGGAGTCCGCCCGGCTGCTGGCAGCGGCGGGGAAGCCGGTCGTTCTCGCCGTCAACAAGATCGACTCCGGAAAGCAGGAGAACACGGTCTACGATTTCTATCGCCTGGGCCTCGGCGAGCCGCTGCCGGTCTCCGCGGAGCACGGTCTCGGCTTCGGCGAGCTACTGGATCGCGTGATCGAGGACCTGCCGGAGACAGGCGCCGAGGTGCGTGCCCCGGCGATTCGGCTGGCGCTGCTCGGACGTCCGAACGTGGGCAAATCCTCGCTCCTGAACCGGTTGCTCGGAGAGGATCGGGTGGTGGTGGATTCGACGCCCGGCACCACCCGTGACGCCATCGACGCAGCCCTTTCGGTGGACGGACGGACCTACGTGCTCGTCGACACCGCGGGCATCCGACGACGAAGCCGGGTCGAGCGCGGTCTCGAGCGTGCGAGCATCGGGCGAGCGCTCGACGCCGTGGAGCGTGCCGAGGTCGCGCTGCTGGTGATCGACGCCGCCGAGGGCATCACGGATCAGGACGCACGCCTCGCGAGTCTCGCGTGGGAACGCGGCCGCGGGCTCCTGCTGGTGGCCAACAAGTGGGATCTCCTGCCGCGCGAGGAGCGGGACGCGAAGAAGTTCGTCGCCCGCGTGGCGGAGCGCCACGCCCACTTCACCCACGTTCCAGCCGTCGCCGTCTCGGCGCTCCGGGGCACGCGCGTCTCCGACATCCTTCCCGCCGCCACACGGATCGCCGAGCGTCACGCCACGAGAATCTCGACGCGTGAGCTGAACGACGTTCTCGGCCGCGCAACCGCCGCCGTCGAGCCTCCGATCGTCAACGGCAAGCGCGCGCGCTTCTATTACGCCACCTCGGTCGGAACGCGGCCGCCGACGGTGACGATCTTCGTCAACGACCCGACGCACGCTCCCGTCACCTACCTCCGCTACCTCGAGAACCGGATCCGCGAGGCGGTCCCGCTCGAGGGCACGCCGCTTCGCATCCGCCTGCGGGAACGCCCCCGCCGGCCCGAGCGCGACGGCCGGCCACGCCGGTCCGCGGGTCGAAGACGGTGACGACGCGGCGGAAGCTCGCCTGGGTCTCGATCCTCTACTTCGCCGAAGGGCTCCCGTTCGGCTTGATCGTCGACAACCTGCCTGTCTACTTCCGCGCCCATGGCGTCTCGCTCGTCGACGTCGGGCTGCTCAGCCTGGTCGGCCTCCCATGGTCGCTGAAGCTCCTCTGGGCGCCGCTCGTCGACACCACCGGACATCATCGGCGGTGGATCGCGGCAGCGCTCGCCTGCATGGCGGCCGGCATGGCGGCGCTCTGCACGCTCGATCCTTCCCGCGTGGGAGTCTCGCTCTGGCTGCTGCTGTTCGCGTTCGTGATGGCGTCCGCGACCCAGGACATCGCCATCGACGGGTACACCGTGGCGCTCATCGACCGCGGCGAGGAAGGGGTCGCGAACGGGCTTCGCGTGTCCGCCTATCGCGCGGCGATGATCGTCGGCGGCGGTGGGCTCGTGCTGCTCGCCTATCGAGTGGGGTGGACGGCGGCCTTCGTGACCGCTGCGGTGCTCCTCCTCGCGATTGCCGTCGCGGTCTCCGCGTTGCCGGCGATTCCCGTGGAGTCCGGGCCTCGACCGGAGTGGTTGCCGACGTTCCGCGCGTGGCTGAACCGGCCCGGCGCCGCCTTCGTGCTGCTGTTCGTCCTCACGTACAAGCTCGGCGACGCCAGCATGGGGCCCATGGTGAAGCCCTTCTGGCTCGATCGCGGCCTGTCGGTCGCGGAGATCGGAACGGTGTCGAACACCGGCGGCATCGCGCTCGGCGTCGCCGGAGCTCTCGCGGGCGGCGTCTTCACCAGCCGTTACGGAGTCTTCACCGGTCTCTGGGCGCTCGGGCTCACGCAGGCGCTGTCGAACCTCGGGTACGCCGCGGCCGCATGGTCGGAGGCCGGGCGTGCCGGGATCTATGCCGCATCGCTCTTCGAGAGCTTCACCGGCGGACTCGGCACCGCCGCGTTCCTCGCGTTCCTGATGCGCGCCTGTGACAGGGAGCTCGCCGCGAGTCAGTACGCCCTGCTCTCGGCGCTGTTCGCGCTCACGCGCACGCTCGCGGGATCGGTGAGCGGCTATGCGGCAACCCGCCTGGGCTACGCGCCGTTCTTCGCGCTCACGTTCGCGCTGTCGTTCCCCTCCTACGCGTTCCTTCCCTGGGTACGCCGCTGGGCCGACTACAGTCGCTGATCGCGGTAGCTCGCCGAGTAGCGGACGTAGTTCGCGGCCGAGTCGTGGAGGTGCGCGATCTCGTCGGGCCGGAGCTCGCGCACGACCTTCGCGGGGCTGCCGAGGACGAGCATGCGCGGAGGGACGATCGTGCCCGGCACGACGAGCGCTCCGGCGCCGACGAGCACTTCCGTGCCGATCTCGGCGCCGTCGAGGACGATCGCGCCGATGCCGATCAACGACCAGTCGGCGATCGTGCAGCCATGAAGCACGGCGCGATGACCGACGGTGACCCCGTCTCCGAGGATCGTCGGCCAGCGATCGTGGGTCACGTGCACGGTGACGTGATCCTGCAGGTTCGTAGCGCGGCCGACGCGGATGCGCTCCACGTCGGCGCGGAGCACGGCATGGAACCAGACGCTCGACTCCGGACCGATCTCGACGTCGCCGATCACGCGGGCCGTCTCCTGCACGTACGCGTCCGGCGAAACCCGCGGCACGTGGCCGCCATGAGTCAAGATCATGCTCCGCGACTACCCGAATCCGACCGGCGGTGACAACGGGGGAGGGGAACGCTCCGGCTGCCACATACAACATGTTGTGGTCGGTGCCGGCACCTTGCCTCACAGGTAGTCCCCTGATAGTGGAAACCATGGTCGGTCCCGAAGCGTCTCGTCGCCCCCCGAATCCGCGTCTCCGGCCCCTCTCGGCGAGGTCGATATGATCCGCGCCGAGATCCCCGAGGGCCTCACCTTCGACGACGTGCTGCTGCTCCCCGGCGCGTCCGACATCCTGCCGCGAGAGACCGACACCACGACGCTCCTCACCCGCGATCTTCGCCTCGCGATCCCGCTCGTCAGCGCGGCGATGGACACCGTGACCGAGTCGCGCACCGCGATCGCACTCGCGCAGGAAGGCGGAATCGGCATCGTGCACCGGAACCTGCCGGTGGTGACGCAGGCGCACGAGGTCGAGAAGGTGAAGAAGTCGGAGAGCGGCATGATCAGCGATCCGATCACCGTCCGGCCGGAGCAGCCGCTCCACGAGGCGATCGAGATCATGCGGCAGCACCAGATCTCGGGTTTGCCGGTGACGCGTAACGGCGGCGAGCTGGTCGGCATCCTCACTCACCGCGACATCCGCTTCGAGAAGCGCCTCGAGCGTCCGGTGTCCGAGATCATGACGCGAGACCGCCTGATCACCGCGAACGCCGGCGTGACGCTCGAGAAGGCGAAGGAGATCCTCCAGGAGAATCGCATCGAGAAGCTGCTCGTCGTCGACGAGCACCAGCGGATCCGTGGGCTGATCACGGTGAAGGACATCGAGAAGGCGATTCAGCATCCGCACGCGAGCAAGGACCAGCTCGGGCGGCTCCGCGTCGGCGCCGCGATCGGCACGGGTCCCGACCGCGACGAGCGTGCGGAGGCTCTGGTGCGCGCGGGTGCGGACGTGCTGGTGATCGACACCGCGCACGGACACGCGAAATCCGTGATCGACTCCGTCGCGGAGCTCAAGAGAAACTTTCCGAGGACACCGGTCATTGCCGGGAACGTGGCGACGGCGGAAGGCACGGCCGCGCTGATCGCCGCCGGGGTTGATGGCGTCAAAGTGGGGATGGGGGGCGGCTCGATCTGCACCACGCGGGTGATCTCGGGCGTCGGTGTCCCGCAGCTGACGGCGATCGTCGAATCGGTGCGGATCGCCGAGAAGCACGACGTGCCGGTGATCGCCGACGGCGGCGTCAAGTTCTCCGGCGACGTGACCAAGGCGCTGGCCGCCGGCGCGCGCTCGGTGATGATCGGCAGCCTCTTCGCCGGCACCGAGGAGAGCCCCGGCGAGACGATCCTCTACCAGGGACGGACGTACAAGCTCTACCGGGGCATGGGGTCGCTCGAAGCGATGCGCGAGCGCGAGGGCAGCCGCAACCGGTACTTCCAGGACGAAGAGGATGCGATGAAGCTCGTTCCCGAAGGGATCGAGGGGCGCGTTCCGTACAAGGGGAGCGTCACCTTCATCGTCCAGCAGCTGATCGGCGGGCTGAAGGCGGGAATGGGCTACATCGGCAGCCGCAACCTGGAAGAGCTCCGCCGCCGCGCGCGCTTCGTGCGCGTGAGCTCGGCGGGGTTCCGCGAGAGCCATGTCCACGACGTGACGATCACCAAGGAGGCTCCCAATTATCGGCTGGAGTAGCCGCCGATGATCCTGATCCTGGATTTCGGCAGCCAGTACACTCAGCTGATCGCGCGGCGAGTGCGCGAGGCGGGTGTCTATTGCGAGATCCATCCCTACGGCATCTCACCGGCCAGAGTTGCGGCGCTCGCGCCGGAGGGACTGATCCTCTCGGGCGGCCCGGCCAGCGTCTACGACCCGGCGGCGCCCCGCGTCGGGGCCGAGGTTCTCGACGGCAGGCCCGTCCTCGGCATCTGCTACGGCATGGGTCTGCTCGTGGATCTTCACGGCGGCCGTGTCGCGGGTGCCGATCGCCGCGAGTACGGACCCGCCGAAGTGATCGTCGACGAGGCGCATGACCTCTTCGCCGGCTTCACTCCGGGCGAAGCGGAGCGCGTATGGATGAGCCACGGCGACCGCATGGAAGCCCTGCCGCGCGGCTGGCGAGTGCTCGCGCACACGGCGAACTCGCCGGTGGCCGCCTTCGGCGACGACTCCGGCCGCCGCTTCGGCCTGCAGTTCCACCCCGAGGTCGTGCACACGCCGCGCGGCGACGAGATCCTGCGGAACTTCCTCTTCCACATCTGCCGCTGCGAGCCGAGCTGGAGCATGGAGGGGTTCGTCGAGCGCGAGACCGAGCGCATCCGCGAGCGGGTGGGGCAGGGCAGGGTGATCTGCGCCCTCTCCGGAGGCGTCGATTCCACCGTCACCGCGGCGCTCGTCCACCGGGCGATCGGAGATCGATTGGTGTGCGTCTTCGTCGACAACGGGCTCCTCAGGAAGAACGAGTGCGCCGAGGTGACGCAGGTCTACCAGGAGCGCTTCGGCTTCGACGTCCGGGTGGTCGACGCTTCCGAGCGCTTCCTCGCGCGGCTCCGCGGCGTCGAGGACCCGGAGCGCAAGCGCAAGATCATCGGCGCGACCTTCATCGAGGTCTTCGAGGAGGAGGAGCGGACGATTCCCGGCGTCCGCTACCTGGCGCAGGGAACGCTCTATCCCGACGTGATCGAGTCCGTGTCGTTCAAGGGGCCGTCGGCGACCATCAAGACCCATCACAACGTCGGCGGTCTCCCCGATCACATGAACCTCGAGCTCATCGAGCCGCTGCGCGAGCTCTTCAAGGACGAGGTGCGGAAGGTCGGCGTCGTGCTCGCGGTTCCCGACACCATCCTGCAACGGCAGCCGTTTCCCGGGCCCGGTCTGGCGGTTCGAGTCCTCGGCGAGGTCACTCCCGAGCGGCTCGCGGTGCTCCGCGAAGCCGACGCGGTGGTACGCGAGGAAGTCGGACGCTCGCCGATCGTGCATTCGCTCTGGCAGTGGTTCGCGGTCCTGCTCCCGGTCCGCACCGTCGGCGTCATGGGCGACGAGCGCACCTACGAGAACGTCGTCGCCGTGCGCGCGGTCGAGAGCGTCGACGGCATGACCGCGGACTGGGCACGCCTTCCGTACGAGCTGGTCGGGCGCATCTCGAGCCGCATCATCAATGAGGTCCGCGGCGTGAATCGCGTCGTCTACGATGTCTCCTCCAAGCCGCCGGCGACGATCGAGTGGGAGTGAGCGCGTGAGCTTCGTTCATCTGCATCTGCACACGCAGTACTCGCTGCTCGACGGCGCCAACAAGATCGACCAGCTGATGCCGCGCGTGAAGGAGCTCGGCATGCCCGCCGTGGCGATGACCGACCATGGCAACATGTTCGGCGCCGTCCACTTCTACAAGAAGGCCGTCGCGGTCGGCGTGAAGCCGATCCTCGGCTGCGAGGTCTACGTCGCGCCCAAGAGCCGTTTCGACCGCGTCGGCCGGAGCGACGACTACGAGGCGGCGGGCAACCACCACCTGACCTTGCTCGCCTCGTCGCTCGACGGCTACCGGAACCTCTGCCAGCTGGTGAGCGCCGGCTATCTCGAGGGCTTTCACTACAAGC
>JAXDLK010000198.1:0-20696 GCA_034666665.1 Candidatus Binatota bacterium | reverse complement strand
GATCATGAACCCTTCGTACTGGTTGGCGCTGTAGTACCCGAAGAAGACCTCCATCACGTACCCGTAGCCGACGATGAGCCCCGTGACGAGCATGACCTTGCCCATGTTCTCGAGATGCCGCATCGTGAGGAAGTCTTCGAGGTGGTAGAGCACGCGCAAGGGGATGGCGAGCGTCAGCACCATCGCAAACCCGGCATAGACCGCGCCCGCGACGAAGTACGGCGGGAAGATCGTGGAGTGCCAGCCGGGGATGATGCCGATGGAAAAGTCGAAGCTCACGACCGTGTGGACCGAGAGCACCAACGGCGTGGACAGCCCCGCGAGGAGGAGGTAAGCCGCCTCGTAGCGTTCCCAGTGGCGCGCCGAGCCGCGCCAGCCGAGCGCGAACATGCCGAAGAGCCGGCGGACATGCAGGCTCTTCGCCCGATCGCGCAGCGTGGCGAGGTCCGGCACCAGGCCCACGTACCAGAACAGCAGCGACACCGTCAGATAGGTGGTGACGGCGAACACGTCCCAGACGAGCGGGCTGCGGAACTGCGGCCACACGTTCATTGTGTTCGGGTAGGGGAACATCCAGTACGCGAGCCACGGCCGGCCCATGTGCATCAGCGGGAAGATGCCGGCGCTGGCGACGGCGAAGAGCGTCATCGCCTCGGCGAACCGATTGATGGAGGTGCGCCACTCCTGCTTCAGCAGCAGCAGGATGGCGGAGATCAGCGTGCCGGCGTGGCCGATGCCGATCCACCAGACGAAGTTGATGATCGCGAAGCCCCAGCCGACCGGCTGGTTGACGCCCCAGATGCCGATCCCGACCAGCACCAGGTAGCCGAGCGCGTAGAAGAGCAGCATCACGAGCGAGAAGGCGAAGGCGAAGCCGACGAACCACCACCGCGGCAGCCGCTCGGCCAGGACCAGGGAGCTGATGTGGTCGGTGACCGAGCCGAACGAGTGACCCGGCTCGATGACCGGCGGGCGGTGCGCTTCCGCCGGGTTCTCGACCTCCGGGCGGACGTCAGCCACGGGAGCGCTCTCCCCGCGCCGGTTCGCCGGTGCGGCCGGCACCCTCGATCGCCGCCAGCTCGGGATGCGGGTTCCGCAGGCGCGCCAGGTACGTGGTCCGCGGGCGCGTGTTCAGCTCGGCGAGGATCGCATACTCGCGCGGGTCGCCCTTCAGCTGCGCGACGCGGCTCTCCCGGTCGTTCACGTCGCCGAACGTGATCGCGTCGGCGGGGCATGCCTGCTGGCACGCGGTGCGGATCTCGCCGTCGACGACACGGCGATCCTCCTTCTCGGACTGGATCTTCCCGGCGTTGATCCGCTGCACGCAGTAGGTGCACTTCTCCATGACGCCGCGGCTGCGTACCGTGACGTCGGGGTTGCGCACGCCCTTCACGCTGTCCGTCGTCCAGTCGGAATAGAGGAGGAAGTTGAAGCGGCGGACCTTGTAGGGGCAGTTGTTCTGGCAGTACCGCGTGCCGACGCAGCGGTTGTACACCATGTCGTTCAGCCCCTCGTGGCTGTGCACCGTGGCGCCGACCGGACACACCGGCTCGCACGGGGCGTTCTCGCAGTGCATGCACGGCACGGGCTGAAAGAGCACCCTCGGCCGGTCGAGCTCTCCCTCGAAGTAACGGTCGAGGCGGATCCAGTGCATCTCCCGCCCGCGGAGCACCTGCTCCTTGCCGACGACGGGGATGTTGTTCTCCGCCTGACACGCCACCACGCACGCGTTGCAGCCGACGCAGGCGTTCAGGTCGATCGCCATTCCCCACGCGTAGCCGCGATACTCGTAGTTCGGGTACAGCGTGAGATCGCGATCCGGGGCGGGCGGCCCCTGATGCTTGGCGAAGTCGGGGTTCTCGCGGAACTCGCCGAGCGTGCCCGATCGCGCGAGCGGACGGCCTTCCATGCTCCAGTGGCCCTGCGCGCAGGCGAGCTCGTACCTGCGTTCGGTCTTCCGCACCTCGACGCCGGAGACGAACGTCTGCGCTTGCGTCGTCCTGAGCGGCAGCGGATCGAACCCCGCGCCGGTACCCACTCGGCCGCTCCGCCGCCGGCCGTACCCGTAGTGGATCGTCGCACTGCCCGCCGCCTGGCCGGGCAGGACCCACACCGGCCCTTCGACGCTCCGTCCGCCGGCGCGGAGCTCGACCACGTCGCCGGCGGTGACGCCGAGGCGATCGGCCGTCTCCGGTCCGACGAGCACCGCGTTGTCCCAGGTGAGCTGCGTGATCGGCTTCGGCAGCTCCTGCAGCCACGAATTGTTCGCGAAGCGGCCGTCGTAGATGGTGGGGTCGGTCCGGAGCGCCACCTCGAGAGAGCCCGCGCTCTCCGCGCGCGGCGCCGCGGCGGCGGCGTAGCGGTGGAACTCGCCGCTCCGGAGCGACACTGCCTTGGGACCGAGCGCCGTGCCGGCCACGACGCCGTCGTGCACGGAGCGGCGCCAGAAGGCGTCGAACTCCTCGCCCGCGGGCGCCTGCGCTCTCCAGGTCTCGCGCACGAGCTCGTAGCCCGACGCGCGCGCGTCGCCCGCCAGCGCGGCGATCACCTCGTGCGCCGACTTCCCCTCGTAGAGCGGCGCGATCAGCGGCTGGAGGACCGTGGCGGTACCGTCAAACGAGCGCGCGTCGCTCCAAGCCTCGAGCGGGTGCGCCTCCGGCACGTGCCAGTGGCAGAGCGGCGTCGTCTCGTCGTCCGAGAGGCTCAGCTGCACGCGCACCGGCACCTTCTGCATGCGCTTCGCGAACTCGAGATCGGCGGGCGCGTGGAAGACCGGATTCGCGCCGACGATCACCAGCAGGTCGACCCTGCCCGCCTCCATGTCGCCGGCGAGCTCGGCGATCGACGCGAGCTGATCGGTCGGGTTCGCCTCGATCGGCTCGGTGTGGACGACGGTACGCCCGACGTTCTCCAGGTAGTGGTTCATCGCATGCGCGAGCGCGTGCACCGCCGGCGGCTGGGTCTCGCCGGCGATCACCAGGCTCGCACCCCGGCTCGCCTGGAGGTCTCGCGTGACGACGTCGATCCACCGCTCGTGCGCCTTCAGGCGCGCGGCGGCGTCGCCGGCGTCGATCGGCACGCCGAGGCGCGAGGCGAGGAGCCGCGTGAACGCCTCGACCTCGCTCGGCCGGAGCGCCAGGCGATGGTCTGCCATGGCGCCCGTATTCGTCGGCGACGGCTCGACGACGTAGAGGCGGTTCATCTCGGCGCGCCCCGCCTCCACGCGGCGGGCGGCGGCGAAGTCGCGCGAGTAGCGGAGGCTCGCCGGTCCGCAGGCGAGGAAATCGGCGTCGATCGACAGGAGCACGCGCGCGGCGGGGATCCGGTACTGGGTGTCGACGAACTCACCGAACGCGAGCCGAGACCCGACGCGCGCGCCGTTCTGCCCGGCGGGCTCGTACTGGTGCCACTTCGCTGCCGGATACTTCTCGAGCAGCTCGCGCAGCTGCCGCGCGAGCGTCGGCGAGGTCACCGTCTCGGTCAGCACCCGAAGCCCGCCGCCTCGTTTCGCTCCCTGCGCGGCGATCGAGGCGCCGATCGACTCGACGAACGCGCTCCAGGGACGGATGCGGCCGAGATACGTGAGCGTCTGGGCGCGGTCCGGATCCCAGAAACCGAGCACCGATGCCTGCGTGAAGGGGTCGGTGCCGCCGAGGCTCGAAGGATGGCTCGGATTGCCCTCGATCTTCGTCGGACGCCCCATGTGGCTCTCGACGAGCACGCCGGTGGCGACGCCGGAGAGGGTGAAGGCGCTGGCGAAGAAGAGCGGCTTTCCGGGAACCACGTCCTCGGCCGGCTGCACGTAGGGAACGATCTTTTCCTCGGGTTGCTTCGTGCAGCCGCCGAGGCCGGCGAGCGCGAGAGACGCGCCCATCAGCTCGAGGAATCGGCGCCGGCTCACCGCATCGATCCACTCGGCAGCCGCGGCGGGAAACTCGCGCTCGAGGAGCTCGCGCATCTCCTCGCCGCCCGCGAGCTCGTCCAGGCTTCGCCACGCGCGGCCGGGCTCGGCCGCGGCGGCGCGCAGAGCGGTGAGGTCGGTCGGTCGAGACGAGCTCATGACGGACGCATTTCCTTCCTCAGCGATGGCAGGTGGAGCAGGAGTCGAGACGCTGGATGCGGTAGTCGCGCACCAGGCGGAGCCCGAGCGCCAGCGGGTCCTCCTCCGGCTCCCATTCCATGTCGAATACCTTGTCGCGCGGCCGCACGTAGCGCTCCGGATGTCGGTGGCAGTTCAGGCACCATTCCATCTGCAGCGAGTTCTCTTGCCAGGTGAGCGGCATCTGGTCGACTCGCCCGTGACAGGTGACGCAGCCGACGCCCTTGTTCACGTGGATCGAGTGGTCGAAGTAGACGAAGTCGGGGAGGTCGTGAACTCTCGTCCAGGCGAGCGACTTGCCGGAACGGAAGCTCTCGCGCACGGGTTCGAGCGTCGGGCTGTCGGCCCAGATCTGCGAGTGGCACTTCATGCAGGTCTTCGTCGGCGGGATGCCGGCGACGGCGGAAGTCTCGACGGACGCATGGCAGTAGCGGCAATCGATGCCGATGCCGCCGACGTGGTGCCGATGGCTGAACGGCACCGGTTGCCGGCGCGCCACCCTCGCCTGAGTCACGTACGAGGAGCGGTTGATCTCCGCGCCGACCCAGCTGAGCAGACCGATCACGAAGATCGCGCCGAAGATGCTGAGCCGTGCCAGCGTGTTCGTGCTGCGATGGAAGATTTGCGGCATCGAGGTCGCGCGCGAACGAGAGCGGCGATCATGTCCAAGCGAAGTCGATTCTTCAAGGTGGGAGCAACATGAAGAATCCTGATGCACGAACCGGCTCCAAGCTGATGCGCGGCTGGCCACCGCGGTGGGAGCGGGCTACAGTGCGGGGGCTCGCTTCTCGGGAGTCCTTCGTGGCCAACGACATCATCGTCATCGGCGGCTCCGCGGGTGCGCTCGGCGCGCTCGCGGAGACCTGCCCGCGTCGGCATGCCGGGTCATGCACAAGAGCGCGAGCGGTCCGGGAGCGCTCCCGACTCTCCTCGAACGCGCGGGGACGGTGGGTGCCGTATCTCGAAGGCCACGGCGCGCAGGCGACCCCGTCCCGGTGACGCCTTTTCCTCCGCGCCCATGAGCCGCCGCGCGCCCGAGCCGAAGAAGCCGAAAACGCTCCGCCCGAGCCGGAGCGCGCCGGTCGCGAGCGACGGAAGGACGGCGGACCGCCGGCGGTTGGCGCCCGATCTCCCCGCCCACCGGACGGAACTCGAGCGGCAAACGCGCCAGATGCGGGAAGCGCGCCGGCAGCTCAGGCGCGAGCACGCGCGGTTCCAGGAGATCTACGACCGGACCGCACCTCCCCACCTCGTCCTCGACCGCGATGGCTGCATCCGAACGCTGAACAAGCCGGCGGAACGTCTACTCGGCGTCGATCGGGGAGCCGTCACCGGACAGCCATTTCTCGCCTTGGTATCGAGACGACACCGCAGCGCTTTCGTCGACCACATGCGACGCTGTCGCGACGGGGAGGCTGAGGTACTGACGACGCTCGGGGTACGGACGGGGGACGGAAGGAACGCCGTACAGCTCGTCAGCTACCCGACGGATCGCAATTCCGAGCCGGAATCGTTTCGCACCCTGATCTCCGACGTCTCGCAGCTACAGCGGCAAGAGATGGAGCTCGTGCAGGCGCAGGAGGCGCGGCGTGAGGCGGAGGAGGCCGAACGGCTGGCGCGCGCCGACAGCGAGGCGAAGGATCGCTTCCTCGCCTTCCTCAGTCACGAGCTGCGCACGCCGCTGACTCCGGTGCTGGCCACCGTCAGTGGTCTCCTCGACCACGGCGACCTTCCCGACGAGCTCCGCTCTGCGCTCGACCGCGTGCACCGCAACGTCCAGATCGAGGCGCGGCTGATCGACGACCTTCTCGACGTCAGCCGGATCTCGCACGGCCGCCTGGTGCTCGAGCGGCGGCCGTGCGACGTCCACGAGATCCTACGCCAGGTGGCGGCGGACACGCCGGCCGGGACCCACGTGTCGCTCGACCTGAAAGCTCGACGATCGCGCGTCGACGGCGACGCCGTGCGCCTGCGACAGGTGTTCGCGAACCTGGTGAGCAACGCGATCCATGCGGCACCTGTCCGGGGGCCGATCGCCATCCGCACCACGAACGTCGCGGGCCGAATGCGCATCCAGGTCACCGATTCGGGCCGCGGGATCGATTCCACGGACATCGAACGCGTCTTCGAGCCGTTCTTCCGCGCAGCGCAGGGCGGCGATGCATCGAGCCATCTCGGCCTCGGGCTCGCGATCGCTCGTGGCCTCGTCGAGGCCCACGAGGGCCGCATCGAGGCGACGAGCGCAGGGACCGACAGGGGCGCGACGTTCGCCGTCGAGCTGCCGTCCACGAACCAGGCGATCCCGGCCGCCACGAATACGAAACCGGACCGATCCACGCGGCCGGCGACCGTGCTGCTGGTCGAAGATCACGCGGACACCGCCGCCGCGCTGTCGGATTTCCTCACGCTGAGCGGCTACCGCACGCTGGTCGCGAGGAGCCGGCGGGAAGCGCTGGCGATGGCGAGCGAGCGCTGGGACGTGCTGGTCTGCGACCTGGGCCTGCCGGACGGCAACGGCTTCGACCTCCTCGGCGAGCTTTCGGCCGATCGGCCGGTGAAGGCGATCGCGCTCAGCGGGTATGGCAGCGATGCGGACCGGTCGCGGAGCCGCACGGCGGGTTTCACCGCGCACCTGACGAAGCCGGTGACGGTACCCGCCCTCCGTGACGCGATCGCCCGACTGGTCGCCGGCGGCTCGTAGATCCGATCACTTGAGCCGACGACGGACACGTCCGGGAGCGACGCCGGGGTCCGGCTCGTAGCGCTCGCGCACCAGGGCCGACACCCGCTTCAGCAGCACTTCCGCTTCGCTCATGCTGGCGACGATCTTCACAGCGAGCTCACCGACCTTCTCCGGCCGCATCGTCAGCACGTACGCGTTCGTGTTCGCCACCGTGAGCACGCCGGCGAGATCGTGGATCATCTCGCGGGCCGGCCGCGCGGTTCGCTTCGCCCGGTCGTTCCACCGTTCGGGCATGACCCGACCGTAGAGCAAGGTCGACGAACCGTCTAGGGTGCGGTCCGAGCTGGCGAGGACCATCTGCGCCCGCGAGGTCTTCGAGCGCGTTCGGGGCGGTGAGGGGTCGGTTGGGCGCGGTCCGAGCTGTGCAGGCCCGCTCCGAGCTGGCGGCGCCTAGATGCTCCTCGCCAGCTCGGAGCGGCGCCATCTCGGGCCCGCGAGCTCTTCTGCGAGCGCGTTTCGGAGCGGTGGGGTTGCGGAGGAGTCTGCGCCACGGGCTAGCCGCGGCGCAGACTCCTGGCGGGTACGCGGCGCGCGAGCGACGGAGCGAACAGCGCCAGCGGAAAGGCCCAGATGCCGACGACCATCAGCCGCAGGAACCACTCGAGGCGGCCGGCGAGCGCGAGCACGAACAGCAGGTAGGCGAACTCGCGGTTGGCGAAGGCCTCGAAGATGCGCCGTTCCGCGCTCGAAGGCTCGCGGCGAACGATGACGATCCATACCGCTGCCCAGCTCGCGACCATCCCCGCGACCGCGGCGGCGCCGAGCCAGACATACGGTCCGGAAGGATCACGGAAGTGAAAGCGGAGCGCCAGACAGGGGAAGAGAACCGCGTGCACCAGGTTGTCGCCGACGAGATCGAGCGTGGCGCCGATGCGGCTCGTCTGGAACTTGAGGCGGGCGATCTCGCCGTCGCAACCGTCGACCACCGTGTGCGCGAGGAAGAGAAAGGCGCCGGCGACTCCGGCGGCGTACGAAGGACGGAGGAGCACGAGGGCGCCCGCGATTCCGAGTGCGGTCGAGAAGACGGTGATCGCGTTCGGGGTGACGCTCGTCCGTGCCAGGCGGCGCGAGATCGCGCGCGACATCGCACGGTCCACGTACCGTGCGAAGGGATTGCCGTCGTTCCGCGCGAGGCTCCGGAAGAGCGCGTCCTCGGCGCCGGGGACGTCGGCGGGGCCGTGCACCCGGACTTGCAGCGTCCCGGGACCGACCGTCTGCACGGGCGCTTCCGGAGGTGGATCGATCGGCGTCCAGCCGCGCGCGCTCCAGCGCGCGAGGTCCTCGCGATCGGCCGCGAAGGGAGCCGCCCGCGGCGTGGCCGCCGGAGAGCCACTGGTCTCGGAGAGGCGCCGCAGGTGATCGGCATCGACGAGCGCGGATGCGGGGTGAACGACCCATCGCGACGCCGCGGCGAGCCAGGAGGGAGACGCCTCGGACGAGTCGACGACCACGCCGCCGAGCCGCGGGTCGCGTGCGATCTCCGCGGCGATCGCGCCTGTGCTCCCGCCCGTGAGCACCACGATCCGATCGAAGCCCGCGCGCCGCGCCGTCAGCACGGCCCGCTTCCAGAGCGGCAGCCCGGCGACCTCGAGGCCGGAGGTGTGGTCGCAACCGACCACGATCGCGCTCCCGCGCCGGGTCGACCCGTCGTCCCCCGACAGGTCGAGCGCCATCAGGCGAGGGGGTCGCCGGCCAAGACGATCCGCCGTCCTTCGGAAGCGTACGCGGCGGCGACGAGCTCGGCACACTTCCGCGCCACGGCGAGATTGCGCCCGCGGCGGTCGACGTGCATCACCTCCTCGCGAAACTCCTCCGCGACCGGGGGAAACCATTCCGGATGGACGGAGCTCGCCGACAGCGGCGGAGCGAAGCGGGTTTCGTCGTCGGCGCGGCCCGCCACCCGCACCACGAGCACGTCCTCGTCGACGACGATCTCGCCGACCGGCCCGCGCGCACGGACGCGGCTGCGGCGCTCCCCCGCCGTCCAGCTCAGGTGAATGCGCGCGACGCAGTCGCCGAGCTCGAGCGTCACCTCCGCGTTGTCTTCGACGTCGAGCCCGCGCTCGCGGCGGAGGTCCGCGGTCACCGCGACCGGCTGGCGGCCGCTCAAGAAGAGCAGCGCATAGAACGCGTGCCACCCGTGATCCATGACGACGCCACCGCCCGCGGCGGCGCGGTCGAGTCGCCACGTACGCGCGTCCGCGACGGCGCCGTCGGGAGGGCTCGGGCGAAGGATCTCCCAGTCGATCTCCGCGAGGTCACCCACCGTACCGGCGCCGATCAAGCCGTGCAGCCGCCTCAGGATCGGCGCGTGCTTCCAGTTGTGGACGGTGAAGATCACGCGCGAGCTCCGCCGCGCCGCCGCGGCGAGCTTGCCGACGTCGTCGACGGACACGGCCAGTGGCTTCTCGCAGAGCACGTGCCAGCGGCGGCCGAGCGCCTCGAGCCCGAGCGGGGCATGCAGCGCCGGCGGCGCGGCGACGTCGACGAAGTCGACCTTCACCGGCGCCGCCGCGAGCGCCGCGAGATCGGCGAACGTGGGAACGCCGGGAAGCACGCGCGCGGCGAGCTCGCGCTGCTCGGGCGAGGGGTCGACGACCGCGACGACCTCGAACCCGCCCGCCGCACGGAAGCCGGGAACGTGGGCTTCGGCCGCCACCCGGCCGAAGCCGGCGATCGCACCGCGGAGCGTTCTCACCGGCTGCCGCCCCCCTGCACCGCTTCCGCCAGCACCTCGTCGAGCACGTCGAGGCCTTCGTTCATCTCCTCGCGGGTGATCGTCAGCGGCGGGTTGATGCGCACGCGCGGCTGATACCCCATGAGGAGGAGCCCGCGCCGCAGGCACTCGAGGAAGATCCATTCGTTGGTCTCGCGGTCGATCGGCTCCTTGGTCTTCCGGTCCTTGACGAGATCGAGGCCGATCAGCAGGCCCGAGCCGCGGACGTCACCGATCATCTCGTGCCGCTCCTGCATCGCCTTCAGGCGGGCGAGCATCTCCGCGCCGAGCGCGCGGGAGCGCTCGACCAGGCCTTCGTCGAGGATCGTCTCGAGCGTCGCCAACGCCGCCGCCGCCGCCAGCGGGTTGCCGCCGTAGCTCGAGGAAGATGCGCTCGGCTTGGAGAACGGCTCCGCCTGCACGATCTCGTCGGTCGAGACGACCGCGGCGACGGGGAAGCCCGACGCCATCCCCTTCCCGAGCGTCATCACGTCCGGGATCGTGCCCGTGTGCTCGACCGCGAACATCGTGCCGGTGCGGCCGCATCCGGTGATCATCTCGTCGGCGATCAGCAGGGCCCCCGCCTCGTGCGCGATCTCGCGGATCGCCGGGAGGAACTCGGGCGGCGGAATCACGTTTCCGGCGGTCCCCTGCATGGGCTCGATCAGGAATGCGGCCACGGCGCCGGAGGTCGAGCGCTTCACGGTCTCGCGCGCGAGCTCGGCGCAGGCGAGACCGCAGCTCGGATACTCGAGCTTCAGCGGACAGCGATAGCAGTCGGCGTACGGCGTCAGGAAGCGGCCGCCGGGGAGCGGTCCCCAGCCGTGCTTGGAGGAATCGCCGATCAGCCCCATCACGCCGGCGGTCTTGCCGTGGAAGCCGCCCCAGAAACCGACGACCTCGTATTTTCCGGTGTACGACTTCGCGAGACGGATCGCCGCCTCGACGCCCTCGGCTCCCCCGCTGTAGAGCTGGGCGCGCCGGAGGCCCCGAGGCGTCACCTCGGCGAGGCGCTTCAGGAACTCGAGCCGGTTCTTCGTCGTGAAGCTTCCGACCGCGAGGGTGCGGATCTGCGCTTCCATCGCCGCGACCCAGCGGGGGTGAGAGTGCCCGAGGCTCGCGACCGCGACGCCGGCGAAGAAGTCGACGTAGCGGTTCCCGTCGGCGTCGTTCACCGTCGCGCCCGATCCCGAGGTGAGGGTCAGCTGCGACAGCAGCGCGATCCGCTGCAGGCCCGGAGCGACGTGGCACTGCTCCTCGGCGAAGATGCGTCTCGATTCCGATCCCGGCCGCCCCGCCTCCGGCTCGCATCTATCGTTCATGCGTCACGAATCGCTTCGCCGCGGCGGCGCTCGGTTCCGTTCTCGAGACGATCGAGCAGGTGCCCGGCGATCGCCGCCGCGGCTTCGTCCCGGCAGCGGGAGAAGCTCGGCCAATCGTTGAAGTCGATCAGCCGGATCGACCCGTCGGGCCCCGCGACCCCGTCCCCGCCCCAGACCTCGAGCTCGAGCGCCGCCGCCCCGGCCGCCGCGATCTCCTCGGCCGCTCGCTCGAGGCCGGACGGCAGGCCGTAGGCGCGGAAGAAGCGGCCGGCGACGCCGTAGAACTTGAAGACCGTGCCCTCGGCATGGTCCTGCACGACCGCACTGGCGACACCCCGCTCGCGGAGTTCGCCGAGCGCCTGCCGCCACTCCGCCTCGCCGAACACCCGCCGCACGTCACCGGCCTCCATCGCATGCACATCCCCGCGTTTCAACCACGGACCGGAGGCGAGGTCCGCGGGCGGCGAAGACTCCGCGAGCGCCGACGTCGGGTGGGGCACGCCGGCGGCGGCGAAGCGCTCGAGCATGCGCGTCCGGTAGCAATTGCGGATCGCCCGCGGCGGATTCACCACGACGGTTTCGCGGCCGAGCGCCTCCAGCCAGGCGAGCGCGCGCTCCCCCTGACACATGGCGAAGACCAAGCGTTCGGCCACATCGGGCGACGGCAGGCGGTCGCCATCGAATGCGCGCACGGCGACGCCCTGCTCGCGCAGCCGATCCGCGACGCTGTCGAGCACCGCGCGGTCGTCGTCGACCCTGCCGGGGGAGAAACGTTCCTCGCGGTAAACGCCGATCGCGGCCCGCGCGGTCACTCGCCGAGCTCCGCGACGAAGCGCTCGGCCGCGGTGAGGTCCTCGGGGCGGTCGACGTCGATCGAAGTGCCGACGCGGTGGCTCGCGAGGCGCTCGCCGCGCTCGAGCAGCAGGCCGAGGAGCTCCCGGAAGGCGCCGAGACCGCGGCGACGTGCCTCGGCGGCCGCCGCGTAGACCCCGGGGAAGAAGAAGTAGATCCCGCTCGTCACCCACGGAGTCGGCTCCGCATCGGCACCGAGCGCGACGATCTCGCCGTCGGCGCCGATCCGCGCCCGGAGCGGCTTCTCGTCGTCGACGTGATCGGTGACACCGAGCGTACCCGCGGGCCCGGCCGCGAGACCGCGGCGGGCGAGCTCGGCGATCGACCGCGGCGCGTGGATGCCGTCGACCGTCAACAAGAGGAACGGCGACCCGGCGAGATCCGGCTCGAGAGCGAAGAAGCTTTCCATCGAGCTCGGCGTCGTGCGCACGGTCAGCCGCAGCGGCACCGGCCACGGACGCTCCCGCACGTAGCGCTCGACGTCGGGGAACTCCCGGTTGACGATCAGCGCCACCTCGTCGGCGCCGGCCTCCGCCGCGCTCGTGATCGCGCGCTCGAGGAGCGTGCGGCCGCCCACGCGGAGAAGAGGTTTCGGCGTCGTCATCCCCGCCCGCTGGAAGCGTTCGCCGAGGCCCGCCGCAATGATCCCCGCCTTCACGGCGCGGACTCTACCACGCACGAGATTCGATCCCATGCTAGTGTCCGGGCGCCATGGAACGAAGACGCTTCCTGCTGCTCGCCGGCGCGACCGTCGTCGCCGCGGCCGGTATCCCGCTGATCGTGCGGCGCGAGGCGCCGGCGGCGGGCAAACCGGCGACGTCGCACCTCGACGGAATCGATCCTGACGCGATCGATTGGAAGACGAAGGATGACGCCTACTGGAAGAGCGGGCTCACCGGCCCGCAGTACGAGGTCTGCCGCCAGGGCGGTACCGAGCGGCCGTTCTCGGGAGAGTACGCCGAGTTCCACGGCAAGGGCACGTTCGTCTGCTCGAGCTGTGCGCTGCCGCTCTTCTCCGCCGAGGACAAGTTCGATTCCGGGACGGGATGGCCGAGCTTCACGCGTCCCCTCCGGCCCGAGGCCGTGACGCTGAAGAGCGACTGGACGTTCGGGCTTTCCCGCACCGAGGTCGAATGCGCACGCTGCAACGCGCACCTCGGCCACGTCTTCGACGACGGGCCGGCGCCGACGGGGAAACGCTACTGCATCAACTCCGTCTGTCTCCTCCACCGCGCGTGAGGAGCTGAAAAGGGGACGCCTCACCCGCACCTTCGGTGCGACCTCGCCCTCGCAGCAGAGCTCGGGGGCGCAGGATACTGCTCGCCAGCTCGCAGTGCGCCTCTCGCGCCTGCGGGGAGAGGTAGAGGAGACGTACCCACCCCTCTTTCCCCACCTCACCCCGCACGTCCGCGGGGTGAACTAGAGGAGGAGTACTCACCGCTCTTTTATCACCTCTCCCCGCACGTCCGCGGGGAGAGGTCGGCGACGAAGTCGCCGGGTGAGGGGTGCCTATTTTCCGTTCGGCAGCGGGATGTCGGCGAGCGTGGAGATCACCAGGTCGGCGACTCCCGGCTCGGGCGGTGGATGGTCGCCGCGCCGCAGCCAGATGCCGCGCATGCCGACCGCGCGCGCCGGCCGCACGTCGCGATCGAAGTTGTCCCCGACCATCGCGATCGCTCCGGGCGGGAGACCCATCCGCTCGGCGGCGATTCGGTAGATCGCCGGATCCGGCTTCGCCACCCCGACGCGCACCGACTCGATCACCACGTCGAGAAGCGGTGCGAGCCCGGCCTCCGCGAGCAGCGCGTCGAGGTTGCCGTAGAAGTTCGACACCACGCCGAGCCGCGCGTGCGGCCGGAGGCGGCGGAGCGCTTCGCGCCCTCGTTCCCATCCCTCGGCATTCAGGTCGAGAAAGCCGCGCACGAGGTCGCGAGACCGCAGCCGCACCGGATCGCCGAGCCTCTCGGTCTGCAGCGCCACGTGGCGCTCGATCAGGGGGCGGATGAGATACGCGCCGCGCTCCGCCTCCTCCGCGATCGCATCGTCGGCGAAGTAGAACGCACGCTTGATCTCCTCCTCCGGGATGTCGAGACCGGCCTCGCGATAGAGGTGGACGAAGCGGTCGAACCAGTGCCAGCCCTCGCCATCGAGCGTTCCGCCGTAGTCGAAGAGAAAGCCGCCGACGTTCCCGAGGGCGGCGCCCGGGTGGCTCAGTCGGCGTCCGGTTCGCCGGCGGCGAGAAAGCGATCGATCCGCCGGCCGACACGGCCGAGCGTCCGCTCGAGGCGGCCGCGGAGCTCTGCCGGCAGCTCGCCGGGAAGCTCGGAAAGCCGCCGGCCGAGGCGGCGAGCGGCGGTGACCGTCTTCCGGACGCGGGGCTCGATCGCGGCGCTCGGGTCGAGCTCGCTCCGGAGCTGCCGGACCGACAGCTTCTCGAGCTTCACGCGGCGCCAGGTGGCGAGCATCGCGTCTTCGTCCTTCTGCCGCGCCACGCTCAGCAGGATCTCGCGCGGGACGCTCGGCTCCCGGTTGTACTCGTCCTGGATCGACGGCGGCAGCCGTGTGAGCGCCAAGGTGTTGCTCACGTACGGCCGGCTCTTGTGGATCAGCCCGGCGATGTCGCTGTGGGTATAGCCGTGCTGCTCGATCAGCTGCGCCATGCCGAACGCCTCCTCGAGCGGCGTCAGGTCCTCGCGCTGCAAGTTCTCGATCATCGCGATCTCGAGCGGATCGTCGTCGCGGACGAGCGCCGGGATCGAGCTCAGGCCAGCGATTTTCGACGCGCGATAGCGCCTTTCTCCGGCGAGAAGCAGGAAGCGCCCCTGGCCCTCGCTCTTGACGATCACCGGCTGCAGCAGCCCTCGCTCCTGGATCGACTGAGCGAGCTCCGCCAGGCTCGATTCGTCGAAGTGGCGGCGCGGCTGGTCGGGGTTCGGGCGGATGCGCTCGAGCGGCACCAGCGTGATCAGCGTCCGCCGTCCGGCCGCGATGCTTCCCGCGGCGAGCCGGAGCGGTGCGCCACCGTCCATGTGTTCATCTTAGGCCGTCGTGCGCCAAGACCACAAGGACGAGCGGCTCCGGCTGTGGAGCTCGTCGGACGCGCGCACGCCATCGCCAACTTGTGTTGCGGGAACCCGATCGTTACTGTCGAAGCCGCGGGAGGTATCGATGATTCGTCGCAGTCTGTTCGTGTTTGCCCTCGCCCTCCCGCTCGCCGCCTTCGCCGCGAGCAGTCGCTGGAGCGAACGCGACTTCCCTCCCCGCCCCGTGGTCGCGCTGCCGTTCTCGCCGTCGGCCGCCGGCGCCGAGCTCACGACCGTCGTCGGCACCCCCCAGGCGTACACGATCCAGAAGGGGGACACGCTCTGGGACGTGGCTCGCCACCTCGGGCTCGGCATCAACGCCGTGCAGCACGCGTTTCCCGGGCTCGACATGTGGATCCCGACCGAGGGCATCACCGTCGAGTTCCCCACCTCGTGGGTTCTGCCGAAGAGTGATCGCCGGGGGATCGTCATCAACATTCCGGAGATGCGGCTCTACTACTTTCCGGACGCGGGAAGCGCGCCGCCGACCGTCATCACCTACGCCGTCGGCCTCGGGCGCGAGGACTGGCAAACACCGACCGGCAAGTTCCACGTGACGGAGAAGACGGTGAACCCCTCGTGGGTGATCCCGGCCGGGATTCGCGAGGAGCGGATCCGCGACAAGCGTCGCTTCGAGAACATGATCCCGGGCGGCGATCCCTCGAACCCTCTCGGCAGGTACCGCATGCGCCTCTCGCTGCCGCTGTACGGAATCCACGGCACGAACATCCCGTGGGGCGTCGGCATGCAGGTGAGCCACGGTTGCGTGCGGCTCTACCCGGAGGACATCGAGGCGCTGTTCCCCGTCGTGCCACTCGGCACGCCCGGCGAGTTCGTCTATCAGCCCGTGAAGCTCGGTGCGCGCGACGGCGAGATCTTCCTCGAGGCACACCACGACGTCTACGGCACGCGCTTCGACTACTGGAACGAGACCCGTACCCTCGTCGAGGAGCAGGGCTGGAGCGATCTCGTCGACTGGGGGCTGGTCGCGGCCGCGCTCGACCGCAAGAGCGGTATGCCGACACCCGTGTCGCACGGTCAGGCGCTCCTCGAATGGCGGCGGCCGCCGGTACAGGCTGCAGAAGCGCCGAAGGCGCGCTTGAGGACCGCGCGCCGCCAAGCACGCGCCGCGGACGCGCATCCGCGCCGCATCGCGAAGGACTGACGGCGATGGCCGAGAGACGCAGCGTCGCGATCGTCGGCGCCACCGGCATCGCCGGGCAGCAGTTCGTGGCCGCGCTCGCGGAGCATCCGTGGTTCGCGGTCACGCGTCTGGTCGCGTCGGCCCGCTCGGCGGGGAAGACCTACGCCGAGGCGCTCCGGGATCCGAAGACCGGCGCGCGCCGGTGGTGGTGCAGCGAGGAGCCGCCCGAACGGCTGCTGTCACTCGGTGTCGAGGAAGGCGAGGACTTCGATCCGGCGGGCGTGGATCTCGTCTTTTCCGCGGTCGAGGCGGACGTCGCGCGCGAGCTCGAGCCTCGCTGCGCGAGGACCACGCCGGTCGTGAGCACGGCATCGGCGTTCCGCTACGAGGACGACGTGCCGATCCTCGTGCCAGGCGTAAACTCCGACCACGCCCGCCTGCTCGAGCTGCAGCGGCGGCGGCGCGGCTGGAAGGGTTTCGTCACCCCGATCCCGAACTGCACCGCGACGGGTCTCGTGCTCGCGCTCAAGCCGGTGCACGACGTCTTCGGCATCCGCCGCGTCCTCCTGGTGTCGATGCAGGGCATCTCGGGTGCCGGCCGCTCCCCCGGCGTCATCGGACTCGACATCCTCGACAACGTGATCCCGTTCATCCCGAACGAGGAGGAGAAGGTCGCACGCGAGACGGGGAAGATCTTCGGCACCCTCGGTGAGGGAGGCATCCGTCCGGCGACCTTCGCCGTCAGCGCCACGTGCACGCGCGCCGCCGTGCTCGAAGGTCACACCGAGGCGGTCTTCGTCTCGACGGAGAAGCCGGCCACGCCCGCGGCCGTCGCGGAGGCGATGCGCGCTTTCTCCGGGGGCGATTCCCTGCCCTCGGCGCCGAAGCGCTGGATCGTCGTCCACGACGATCCCTTCCGCCCGCAGCCGCGGCTCGATCGCGATGCCGAGGACGGGATGGCGACGTCGGTCGGGCGTATCCGCCCGGACGCCGCGCTCGAGAACGGCATCAAGTTCGTCCTGGTGTCGCACAACACCAAGATGGGCGCGGCGAAGGGCGCGGTCCTCGTCGCGGAGGACCTCGTTACGCGCGGCCTGATCTAGTGTCCCGTCTCACAAAGGACTTCACACATCTCGCGGCCCTCGCATCCACGATGTGTGTAAAACCCTTTGCGAGACGGAACACTAGCGTCGCGCGCGAGCGAGGGCGAGCGCGCGGCCCGCGTCGATTCGGCCGTAGCCGTAGAAGGCGTCGCGTCCGGCGCGTCCGAGATCGAGGGCGCTCGCGCGCAGGATGTCCTCGACCTGAGCGGGCGTGAAGTTCGGCTTCACGCTGTAGATCAGCGCCGCCACTCCGGCCGCGAGCGGCGCGGCGAAGGACGTCCCGTCTCCGAGCGCATGCCGACCGCCGATGTAGGTCGTGGCGATCTCGACCCCGGGCGCGACGAGATCGATCGCCTTGCCGTAGTTGGAGAACCGAGCGCGCCGGTCCTGCTTGTCGGTGGCGCCGACCAGCAGGAACGACGCGAAGTCCGGCACGCGCTCGGTGCAGGCGCCCGTGCCCGACCCCAGACGACACCCGTCGTTGCCGGAGGCGACGAAGAGGAGCCCCCCGCGCGCGCGCAGCCGCTTGGCCGCCGCGTCGAGCGTGCGGCTCGGCCCGCCGCGATAGCTCAGGTTGACGACTTTGGCGCCGTGATCCGCCGCCCAGGTGACGCACTCGGCCATGTCGGAGTAGTAGGCGAGACCGCCCGAGTCCTCGGTGATTCGCACCGGCACGATCCGCGCCTGCCAGGCTTCGCCGGTGACGAGCAAACCGTTGTTGCCGATCGCACCGATCACTCCTGCGACCATCGTCCCGTGGTACGTGTGCGGCGAGACGTTCGTCGATCGGGTCGCGACGTCGTAGCCCGGGAGCGACAGGTTCCGAGCGAGATCGGGATGCTTGGTCTCGACTCCGCTGTCGCAGACGACGACCTTGATCGCGGTCGAACCGGTGGTCACGTCCCAGGCCGCGGGAGAGCCGATCGTCCGGTGATGCCATTGGATGTCGTAGGCGGGATCGTTCGGCAGCTTTGCGGCCGGCACCCGCTCGTCCGCCTCCGCGAAGTCCACCGCTCCCGTCGCTTGCACCATGGCCGCGACCTGCGCGCGGCTGAGACCCGGGATCTCGCCGAACTCCGCCGCCTCGGCGGCGCCCGCGGCGATGGCCCTGCGCGTGTGCACCTGGAACGCACCGAGGACGCCGTGGAGGAGCTCGCGCTCGGCCGGCGTGAGCCGCTCCTTCGCATGAAAGAGGACCGCCGGGTCGCGCCGGCGATGCGCCTGCGGAGCGGATTCGCCCGCGAGCGCGGTTCCGGCGACGACCGCGGCCAGCAGAGCCGCGGCGATCGCCACGCGATCAATCGACGGAGGCAACGATTTCCTCGGCCGGGCGCGCAGCGCGGAAGAGCGAATGGTATTCGCGCACACGCCGAACGTATTCTCGGGTTTCGGGATAGTTGGGAATGCCGTGAGCCCGGTCGACGGGGACGGTCCCCGCGTTGTACGCCGCGAGCACCAGGTCGAGGTCGCCGGAATAGCGATCGAGAAGCAGCCGCAGATGGCGTACGCCGCCGAACACGTTCTCGGCGGGGTCGTAGGCATCCTGGACGCCGTGGAAGCGCGCGGTGTCGGGCATCAGCTGCATCAGCCCCATCGCGCCTTTCGGCGAGGTCGCCCGGGGATTGAAGTTCGACTCGGCGCGGATCACCGCCTTGACCAGCGCGGCGTCGACCGCGAAGCGCGTGGCCACGTTCTGCACCACCGCGTCGTACTTGGCCGCACTGCGGCCGTTCAGCGAGTGCATCCCGATGCCGGAGCTACCGCCGAACTCGCGATAGCGGGTGATCACCCGAAAGCCGGCGCGGGGACCCAGGTTGGTGAGAACGATCCGTCCGCCGGCATCCTTGAGCACCAGGATGTCCGCGCGCGCCGCCATCGGCATGACGAGGGCGAGGGTTGCGATCGTGATTGCGAGCCGCCGAGCCATCGCTGGAGGAAGAGCAATTCACGGACCGCTGCGACGAGGGAGTGAATGGACGGAAAGTGCCCGCGTTTCCTCGGATGACGAGTCCGCAAACGTGCGGCGACACCGGTGTCAGCGTCCGGAAAATGCCGCTCGCGGCAAAATGCTGCCGCGGGTTGCTGGTAGATCTTGGATCGCATACCGTCTTCTCGATGCCCTCTGCGAGCGAGCTCTACGACCGCGGCATCGATCTCTTCACCGAGGGAAAGCACGCCGAGGCGGTCGACGCGTATCGGGCGGCGCTGGAGGCCGACCCGACGTTCGTCGATGCGCTTCACGGGCTGGCGATGGCACTCGCCGAGAACGGAGACCTGCCGGGCGCAATCGAGGCGGCGACGCGGATCACGCAGATCGCCCCCGACGACCCGCTCGGCTTCACCAGCCTCTCGATGTTCCTCCAAAGGAGCGGGCAGATCGCCGAGGCCGAGGCGGCCGCGGCTCAGGCGCGCGTCCGGGAATGGAAGCAGCAGCTCAAGGACGAGGAGTGACCAGCCGTCCCGCGCCGCTCTTCCTGCCGCGGGCGACGACGTAGAGCTCGCTCGAGCCGGCGCGCGTCGCCTCCGGCTTCGTCACGGTGACGCGGTCGAATGCCCGCCGCACGTCCGACACGAACGCCGCGTGCGCCGGGCCCATGAATACCTTGCAGACGAAGCCGCCGCCCGGCCGCAGCAGCCGAAGCGCCGTCGCCAGCGCCGCGGCGGCGAGCTCCTCCGCGAGAGCCTGATCCCGGTCGCGGATGCCGGTGAGCTTCGGCGCGAGGTCCGAGAGCACGACGTCCGCCTCGCCACCGACGGCGGCATCGACGGCGCTCTGGATTTCAGGGTCGCGAACGTCGCCGCGGATGACGCGCACGTTCGGAAGCCCGATCGGCGGCACCTCCGCGAGGTCGACACCGACGACCACCCCGTTCGGGCCGGTGTGGCGCGCGGCGACCTGGAGCCAACCTCCCGGCCAGGCGCCGAGGTCGACGACACGATTCCCCGGAGAGATCAGCTCCGCTCCGAGGTCCTCGAGCTTGAACGCGGCGCGCGAGCGGAGGCCTTCGGCTTTCGCCCTTCGGTAAAAGCGGTCTTTTCGGCGATACATCGGCGTCCCGAGAGCGCGGAACCTTGTTCCGAGGGTGTGCGATCTTTACGATGAGAAGCGGAGACTCGTCGAATGTCGCGACGTCGAGATGCCGACGGGTCGGATGGGTGGCACTCCCCCTTTCGCGACCTGAAGAAGCTCATTCCGCGCGAGGCGCGCCCGGCCCCCCCGCAGCGCCCTCGCGAGGGAAGCGCGGCGACGTCGTCGGCGAAGGCGCCGGCGGAGGTGACGGTCGGCGCCCCGCTTTCCGACACCGAGCTCTTCCTCACGGCGGTCACGGGCGTGGTGCCCATGCGATTCGAGGATCACGGAAGCTCGGGGAGCCCGCCGCCGCGCCGCGGCCTCAGGCCTCGCGACCGCGAGGATGCGGAGACGCTCGCCGTGCTCGGAGACCTCGTGTCCGGAGGCACGCCGTTCGACGTCAGCGACACCGAAGAGCACGTCGAAGGGATGGTCATCGGCCTCGATCCGCAGGTGCTGCGAAAGCTCCGGGCCGGCCATTTCGCCTCGCAAGCACACGTCGATCTCCACGGCATGATCGCCGAAGAGGCGAAGGTCGCGACCCGGACGTTCCTCTTCCGGTCG
>JAXDLK010000197.1:0-2961 GCA_034666665.1 Candidatus Binatota bacterium | reverse complement strand
GCACTCCGCGAGCACCTCGAGGCAGCGGCGCGTGAGGCCGAGGCGTCGCTCGATCGGCTGGTACGCGTCGGTTACGCCCGAGACCGCGATCGTCTGCGGCTTCCACTTCGGTGACGCGAGCTCGCGCCTCAGGAGCTCGGGCGCGTCCTCCTTGACCAGGATCTTGGTCTCGAAATCGAGGCCCGAGGAGAAGCCGAGCAACTCGTGCGACGGCCGGGCAAAGCAATAAATGCAGCCGTGCGTACAACCACGATACGGATTGACGCTGGCCTCGAAGCCGACGTCGGGACTGTCGTTGTGGGCGATGATCGTCTTCGAGGCGTCGCGCAGCAGCTCCGTCTTCGGTGGTGGCTCGTCGGGATCGAACGCTTCGGGATCCTCCTCGTAGACGATCCGGTCGAACCGGTTCGGCGGGTTGATCGCCGCTCCGCGGCCGCGGATGGGTCCCTTTGGCTCGCTCACGATCTCCGACCGTAAACGAAGATTTGGCGAATCTCAAGCAAGGCGACCGCTCCGCCTTGATCGCCGCGCTCGTCCGCGACACAGTCCACGCCATGAGCCTGACGCGGATCCGGCGGCTGATCCTCCTCGCTCCCGCCGTCCTTCTCGCCTGCTCGCAGTCATCGGTGCCGCGCGCGGTTCGGGGTGTCGTCGGCGGGCCCGAGGTCCGCTGGCAGGAGTCGGATTTCGCGGACCGGCCACCCATCCTCCATCCCATCGTGCCGACCACGGATCTAGCCACCGCCGTCACGGTCATCGGCCAGCCGCAGGGTGTCGAAGCGCTGCGCGGGGACACGCTCCTCGACCTCGCGCGGCAACACGGCCTGGGCATCAACGAGGTCGAGGCCGCCTATCCCGCGGTCGACGCCTGGACCCCTGCTCCCGGAACCCAGCTCGAGTTGCCCACGTGGTGGGTGCTCCCCGACGGGCCGCCCCGCGGCATCGTGGTGAACTTGGCGGAGATGCGGCTCTACTACTTCGCGTCGGACTCGTGGGTGCTCACGTTCCCGGTCGGACTCGGACGCGAGGGATGGGAGACACCGACCGGCCGCTTCAAGATCATCGAGAAGACGGAGAATCCGAAGTGGGTGATCCCCGCGGGCGTTCGCGCGGAGCACCGCAAGGACGGTCGTCCGGATCGCGACGTGCCCGGCGGCGACCCCGAGAACCCTCTCGGTCGGTACCGCATGCGCCTCAGCGAGCCGCTCTACTCGATTCACGGAACGAACATGCCCTGGGCGGTCGGGCGCCGCACGAGCCACGGCTGCATCCGTCTCTACCCGGAGGACATCGAGCAGCTCTTTCCGCGGGTCGCGCTCGGCACACCCGTGGCGCTCGTGCACCAGCCGGTGAAGGTCGGCGCGCGTGGCGGGGTGATCTACGTCGAGGTGCACCGTACGACGTACCACCGGCGCTTCGACTACCGCGGTGCGGCGCGACGGTTGCTCCGCGCCCGTGGCTGGCTCGGTCGCGTCGATTCCGCGCTGCTCGCGCGCGCCATCGCGGAGCATACCGGCGTGCCGACGCCGATCTCGAAGACGGCCGACCAAGGGAGCAAGGCATGACGATCCGCAAGCGAATCGACGACCTCGGGCTAACGCTTCCACCACCGATCGTCGCTCCCGCGGGGCTGAGGCTGCCTTTCGAATGGGTCCGCGTTCGCGGCAATCGTGCCTACGTCTCCGGCCACGTTCCGGTGGGGGCGGACGGCGCGGTCGCGAAGCCGCTCGGCAAGGTCGGCAGCGACGTCACGGTCGAGCAAGGCTACCAGGCGGCACGCCTGACGGCGCTCGCGGTGATCGCCAGCCTGGACCGTGCGCTCGGCGACCTCGAGCGGGTGACGGCGTGGCTGCGCATCTTCGGCATGGTGAACTCCGCGGCCGGATTCCGGCAGCAGCCGCTGGTGATCAACGGCGTCTCGGACCTGATCCTGGAGCTCTGGGGGCCGGAGCGGGGCGCGCATGCGCGCTCGGCGGTGGGCATGGCCGAGCTGCCGTTCGGAGTTCCGGTCGAGGTGGAAGCCGAGGTCGAGATCGCCGTCTGAGCGGTCATCGATATACGCCCGACGTGATCTCGCGCGCGTGCGCCGGCGGAGCTTCGACGAGCAGATAAGCCCACGCGCGCTGCCGTCGCCCGCCGTCGAGCCGAACCGACACGCGTACGCGCCGGAACCCGCTCCCCTCGTACTCGTCCAGTGCAGCGAGCGTCGCGGCAACGTCGCGTAGCTCGAACAGCTCGCCGTCAGTACGAGCCCTCCCACCGCGCATCCTGTGCACGCCTGGATAACGGCCCAAGTCGTACAGCGTGCCCGAGATGGTCCCCTCGGCCACGAACCGTTCCGTCCGCAAGAACCGCTCGTGGATCTCGGCGTGGCGCCGCCGCAGCGTGCCGTAGACGAACAGGTACTCTTTCATTCGACGTTTCGGCGCACCGCCGCAGGATCACGCGGCGCGCGATGCGCCGGTCCTGCGGAACCCGCCGGTCCCTGCTAAGGCGTGCGCACGATCGCCGGCGCAACGCCGGCAAGGAGGACGACCATGGAAAAGACGTACACGAAAAAAACCATCACTCACGAGCTGGCGGCGCGGATGGTCGCGGCTGCGATCGCGCGAGCGAAGGAGCTCGACACCAAGCAGAACGTTGCCGTGCTGGACGAGGGAGGCAACCTGAAGGCCTTCGGCCGCATGGACGGAGCGCCGCTGTTGGGCATCGAAGGTTGTCAGCGGAAGGCGTTCACCGCCCTGTACGGCATGAGCACGGCGGACCTCTACAAGCGGGTGAAAGACGACCCATCGCGATTGATCGGCCTGTCACACTTTTCTCGGGCGACCGTCGTGGGTGGAGGGCTACCGATCCTGCTCGATGGCGAGGTGATCGGCGGCATCGGCGTGGGCGGTGGAACCGTCGAGCAAGACATCGCGTGTGCGGAGGCCGGGCTCGACGTATTGACCACGACCTGAC
>JAXDLK010000196.1:0-21273 GCA_034666665.1 Candidatus Binatota bacterium | reverse complement strand
CGATCGAGGGTCACGTCTGCGTGATCTCGCTCGACAACACCGCGAAGAAGAACGCGATCACTCCTGCCTTGATGTCTCGACTGTCCACGCACCTCACGGCCTTCGACGAGGACGACGACCTCTGGGTCGCGGTGATGGATCCGGCGGGGGAGCACACGACCGCCGGCCTGGACATGGCGAAGTTCTTCGGCCCCACCGCCACGGCGGAACCGATCCCGAGGGATCAGGTCGATCCCTTCGGCCTCTACAGGCGCACCACCAAGCCGGTGATCTCCGTCGTCCACGGCATCACCTACACCGTCGGGATCGAGATGATGCTGGCCGGCGACATCGTCATCGCGGCGGACAATTCACGGTTCTGTCAGCTCGAATCGAAGCGCGGGATCGCGCCGCTCGGAGGTGCGCACTTCCGCTACTTGACGCGCGCGGGCTGGGGCAACGCCATGTACCACCTTTTCCTCTGCGACGAGTTCGACGCGGCAGAGGCCTTGCGCATCGGATTCGTGCAAGAGATTCATCCGTACGGCAAGCACCGCGAGCGGGCGATGGAGATCGCGCAAGCGATCTGCAAATGCGCACCCCTCGGCTTGCGCGCGACGAAGGCTGCGGCGCTCGCCTATCTCGCGGAGGCCGAGCGCGCGGCGGTCGAAGCCATTCCGTCGATCGAGAAGGCGGTGTTCGCCACGGAAGATTTCAAGGAGGGCCTCCAGTCGTTCGTGGAGCGTCGCGAAGCGCGCTTTCGGGGGCGATGACCGCGCAACCCCGGCATCTCGCCGTACATCGCGAGGCGTTCCCGCTCTGCGCGTTCCATCCCGGGCACGCCTACAAGGTGATCGGTAAGTGGATGATCCGCCATCCGCTGAAGCCGGCGCCGATCATGCGCTGGTGACGTCTGGTCAGCGCTCGCGCTTCGACTTCACCCGATACGCGAGCTGCGCCCGCGTGAGCCCGACGCTCTCGGCCGCGTGCGTGAAGTTGCCGCCGGCGGAACGGAGCGCCTGCTCGAGCACCGCGGAAAAGAGCGGCTCGACGGGCGCGCCCGCGTCGACGATCGACTTCGCGAGCTGATCGAGCCCGGTGAGTGGCGCGAGGCGACCGGCGGGGTCGACGCGGAGGCTAGGTCGATTCGCCCCCGGCGTCGAGGCGAAGAGCAGTGACGCGTCGAGCGGTTCGTCGTCGTCGGAGAGGATCACCGCGCTCTCGATCATGTTCTCGAGCTCGCGGATGTTCCCGGGGTAGTCGTAGTCGAGGAGCGCGGCGACTGCGCGCTCGGTGAAGCCGGAGATCCGCTTGTCGTGGAGGCGGCGGTACTTGTCGAGCAGGTGGTCCATCAGGAGCGGAATGTCGTCGCGGCGCTCGCGGAGTGGTGGGAGATGGATCGGAAAGACGTTCAGCCGGTAGTAGAGGTCGCGGCGGAACGATCCCGCGGCCGCTGCGCCGGCGAGATCCTCGTTCGTCGCCGCGACGACGCGCACGTCGACGTGCCGCGTGCGCACGTCGCCGACGCGCTCGATCTCGCCCGTCTGCAGCACACGAAGGAGCTTCGCCTGCGCGGCGAGCGGCATCGTGCCGACCTCGTCCAAGAAGAGCGTGCCGCCGTCGGCGCGCTCGAAGCGACCGGGGCGTGACGAAACCGCGCCCGTGTACGCGCCCTTCTCGACGCCGAAGAGCTCGGCCTCGAGGAGCGTCTCGGGAATCGCGGCGCAGTTGACCGCGACGATCGGCGCCCGCGCGCGAGGGCTCGCGCGGTGGAGGAAGTGCGCGAACATCTCCTTGCCGACGCCGGTCTCGCCGAGGAAGAGCGCGGTCGCGCGCGTCGCCGCGGCCTTACGCACGCGATGGCAGGCGGCGTGGAAGCTCGGCGAGGCGCCGACGAGCTCGTCCGGGACGCCCGGGTCGCGCGCGCCGACTCTCGCGCCGGCGCGGGGAGCGAGGCGCCTCGCGGCGGACTTTCCCTCGGCGAGCACTTCCGGCGTGAGAAAGCGGAGCTCCTCGACGTCGTCGCCCCACTCCTCGACGGTCTTGCCGATGACCCGGCAGTCGCGTGCGCCGGCGCCGCGGCATTCGACCTCACGGACGAGGCACGGCTTGCCGACGAACGCCGTGGTGTAGCCGCTCGCGTAGCCCGCTTGCATCCAGCAGACGGGCTCGGGCGCGATCGATACGTCCTGGCACTCGAGCTCGAACGAGTTCTTCCAGAAAGCCTCACCGTAGAAGCGGCCGCGCGCGGGATCGTACGAGAACTTCACGAGCTCGACGCGGAGCGTGCCCTCGAGCGACTGGAGTTGCGGGCCGACCGCGAACGACTCGAGGAGCGAGCGCTTGGGGCGCACCTTGCGAACGATCTGGGCGTCGAGCGTGCCGGCGGCGTAGCCGATGCGCGTGAGGACGCCGCGCGCGCGGTCGACGCCGAGCGCATCGACGAGCTCTCGCCGGAGGCTCGCGAGCGCCGGCACGTGCACGAGCGTCATGCGCACGTCGCCGGAGTGGATGCTGCCCTCCTCGGGCCGGAAGCGGAGACGCGAGCGGAGGTCCTCGATGTCGGGGAACTGGATCTTCGAGGGGTTGCGCGAGCGGGGCACTGATGCACCGGTGAATCAGTCGCGTCGAAAATCGTCAAGTCGCCGCGGCTCGTCATGATGATTTTCGCAAGTTTGCCGTGAAAACGCTGCAGTTTCTCGAGGCTCGGAATGGCACGCATGCTGCTCCGTCGAAAGGCATGAACTCTAAAGGCTTCTCTCACGTCGGCATGGCGACCCTCGACCTCGATAAGACGCGCGAGTTCTACGAGGGCGTCCTCGGTTTCCCCGCGGTCCGCTGCGACTGGATCGACCTCACGGACGGCGGGAAGATCCGCCACATCTTCTTCGACACCGGGCGCGATCAGTTGCTCGCGTTCATGGAGATCACCGGCGCGCCGACCGTGCCGAAGGAGTTCGATGCGAGCATTAACAAGGCGCTCGGCCTGCCGACGATCGCCTTTCACTACGCATTCGAGGCGGGGAACCTGGCGTCGCTCGAGCAGAAGCGAAGCGAGCTCCTCGCGAAGGGCGTGAAGGTCTCGCCGATCGTCGATCACGACTGGGCGAAGTCGATCTACTTCAAGGATCCGAACGGCATCCAGCTCGAGTTCTGCGCGATTACGCGCTCGTTCAACGCGGACGACGCAGTGATGCAGAAGCGTTTCGAGGCGTCGCTGAAGGGCCTCAACATGGAAGACGACGTCGACGTGAAGAACGCGGACGGGACGTCGGCGGTCGAGCGATGATCGAGAAGGAGCTCTCCTTCTACAGCGCGGGTCTCAAGCTCGCCGCGACGCTCTACGCGCCCGACGCCGCGCGCGAGCGGAAGCTCCCGGCGGTGGTGCTGTGCCACGGGCTCCGCTGCAACCGGAAGGTCGTGCTGCCGGGCTTCGCGAAGGGCTTCGTCGACGAGGGCTACGCGGCGTTCGCGTTCGACTATCGCGGCTTCGGCGAGAGCGAGGGCACGAAGCATCGCCTGATCGCGCGCGAGCGCGTCGAGGACGTCGTCGCCGCGACGACCTTCCTCGGGCTCCAGTCCGAGGTCGACGCTTCGCGAATCGCGCTCTTCGGCATCAGCTACGGCGCTTCGAACGCGATCTCGGCGGCGGCGATCGACCCGCGCCCGCGCGCCGTGATCGCGCAGGGCGGCTTCGGCGACGGCGACCGCTGGCTCCGTGTCGGCCGCTCGCTCTACGACTACTGGCAGCTCCGGAAGCGCCTCGACGACGACCTTGTGCGCCGCGTGACGACGGGCGAGTCCGAGTACGTCGATCCGTTCGAGATGGTGCCGCCGACACCCGCGGAGCAGGCGTATCGCTCGCAGAGCGCGACCGCGGCGCTCTCCATGACGATGCCGCTCGAGATGGCGGACGACCTCCGCACGTATCGCCCGGAACTCGACGCGGCCGCGATCGCTCCGCGCCCGCTCTTCGTGATCGGCGCCGAGCTCGACTTCATCGTCGACGTCGAAGAGTCGCGCCGGATCTACGAGAAGGCGAAGGAGCCGAAGCGGCTGCACATCCTGCCGGGGCTCTCGCACACCGAGCCGTATTCGAAGGGTCTTCCCGAGGTCGTGCGCTTGAGCGCGGAGTTCTTGCGGGAGGTGATGCCCTGACGACGGCGCGGGCAACGGAGCGCGGCGGGCGATTCCCGAGCGAGAGTGGAGCGAAGCGCCGCGCGCTCCTCGACGCCGTCGAGGAGATCCGCGACGTCCTCGCCGCCGGCGCCGAGGAAGCCGAGCAGCTCCGCACGCTGGCGCCCGGCGCCGTCGCCGCGCTCGCGGATTCGCAGCTCTTCCGGCTGAAGCTCCCCGCCGAGCTCGGCGGCGCGGAAGCGGACCCGGTGACGCAGATCGAGGTGATCGAGGCGGTCGCGCGGATCGACGCTTCGGCCGGATGGGGCCTCTTCATCGGCGCCGGCGCGCTCTCGCTCTCCGCGTACCTCCCGGAGCGGGGGATCGAGCGCATGTTCGCCGGCGGTCGTGTGCCGAAAGCGTCCGGCCTCCTCGCGCCGGGACGCGCCCGTGCAGCCGAAGGCGGCTACAGGATCACGGGCCGCTGGTCATGGGGAAGCGGGATCCGCCACGCGGAGTGGGTCGGCGTGCACGCGCTCGTCGAGAACGAGTCGGGGGACCCCATCGCGTCGCGCTTCGCGATGCTGCCGGCCGCCGACGTCGTGATCCACGACAACTGGTACGTCGCCGGGCTCAAAGGCACAGGCAGCTGCGACTTCACGATCGACGAGGTCTTCGTGCCAGAAGAGCTCACGTTCGATCTCCGCGCCTTGGAGCCGAAGCGCGGCGGGCCGCTCTACCGGATGGGATTCCCCGGCCTCCTCGTGAACGAGCTCGCCGGCTTCGTCCTCGGCGTTGGTCGGCGCGCGCTCGACGAAATCGTCGCGCAGGCGAGCGCGAAGGAGCGCGGCTACGGCAAGAAGGGCCGCGTCGCTGACCGTGCGGTCTTCCAGCACGCGATCGGTGAGAGCGATCTCCGCCTCCGCGCCGCGCGCGCTCTCGTCCTCGAGGTCTTCGAGAAGGCATGGCAGGCAGTCTCCACGGGCGGCCGGCCGGACGCCGCGCACCAGGTGGAAATGCGCGCCGCGACGGTGCTCGCGACCGATGCCGCGCTCGAGGCGGCGGCGCGCGCCTTCCGCTACGCCGGAGGCACGGCGCTTCGCCTCGAGAACGTGCTCCAGCGTTGCCTTCGCGACCTCCACGGCGCGTCGACCCATCTGATGGCGAGCGACTGGGCATACGAGCAGCACGGGCGGGCGCTTCTCGGCGTCGACTTCGACCCGATGGGGTGATCGCGAAGCGGCTCGGGTTCGGGAGGCTGCGGCGAGTCGGCTTCGCGTTCCCTGCCGCGCCTCAGAGGCATGAGGCAGAGCGACAATGATCAACGTAGATCTTCGAGAAGCCATGAGCACTCTTCGCGCGGTTCGGCGTCTGCGGCCGGATCCGATCCCAGAAGACATTCTCCACCGGGTGCTCGAGGCGGCGACGTGGGCTCCTTCGGGCGGTAACCGGCAACCGTGGCGAATGATCATCATCCGAGAACGATCTCGGATGCGACAGCTCGGCGATCTCTACGCTGAGCTTTGGAAGGCCTATGCCGCGAGGTATCGGAGCGATACGTCGTGCGAGCGAACGCTCGTCGCTGGTGACCACCTCGCCGACCATTTCGCCGACGTTCCAGCTCTCGTCGTCGTCTGTTTCGAGCCGAGCCAGCTCGCGATCACCGATGCCGCTCTCGGGCGTCCGTCGGTCGTGGGTGGTGCTTCGATCTATCCGGCGGTGCAGAACCTGTTGCTCGCTTGTCGAGCCGAAGGCCTTGGATGCACCCTCACGACCCTGCTTTGCCAACGCGAACCTGAGGTGCGCGCGATCCTCTCGATCCCCGAGCCCTGGGCGACCGCGGCGGCGATTCCTCTCGGTTACCCGATCGGACGCGGCCACGGGCCGATCTCGCGGCGGCCGGTCGAGGAACTGGCATACGGCGACTCTTGGGGCCAGCCGCTCCGAGCTCGCAAAGCGTGACGATGCACGAGACGCTCGGCGACCCGCTCCTCCGAAGGAGACGGGCGATCTGCTGCAAAGCGGCACTCGAGCTGATTCGGAATGCCGAGACGGCTCGATCGCGTCCTCGCCGGCCGGGCAGACCGACATGCAGTAGGCGGCCTTGTAGTTGGCGCCGAACGAGAGGCTCTGCCACATCGACGCCGACTCGGAGTCGGAGACCCGTGCGCGGTAGTCGAGCGGCGTCCGACTGGCGGCGATCGACTCCACCCAATTCGTGAAGCCGCTCATGAACTCGCGGTAGTTGTGCGTGAAGCACGCCGAGAAGTTGAAGTGCCCGTCGGCGGAGATCGCGCCGACCGGGCAGGCGGCGACGCAGAGCTTGCAGTCGAGGCACGGATTGTAATCGTGGGGCTCGCTTCGCGCCGAGACCTCGGCGGCGATCAGCACGGTGCCGGCAGGATGAAGTTGCCGAACACCGGATGGATCACGTTTCGGTGTAGCCCCATGTGGCCGAGACCGGCCGCGACCGCGATTCGCGGCCAGGAGCCGGCCGGCGCGCCGATCCGTTGCGCGACGTCGAAGTGAGCGCATGCCGTACGAGCGTTGCATCACGCACCTCTCCTCGAATGACCTCGCTATAGTCCCGTCACGCCGCCGGTGACAAACGCACCCGCCGTTCCCTTCAACGACATGAAGCTGATGGCGGACAAGACCGAGGCCAGGGACGGATCGCCGACCGATCCTCAGCGAGTCGTCGCCGGCAACCGATTCGCCGCCGTCTTCAAGATCCGTCGCGAAAGCGATTCGTCGCTGACCGCGCGGGCGAGGATCATCGCTCCCAGCATCTCCGAAAACAGAGCGATCGCGCGATCGCGACGGTGTGGCGCGGCCTTGCCGGGGAAGAGGTCCGCGAGAGTTTCGAGCGTGCCCTCGAGTGCCTCCGTGAAACGGTCGCGAACCGCTTTCGGTTGACGAGCGACGTCCGCGCCGAGAGCGGCGATCGCGCAGCCCTTCCCCGGTGCATCCCGGTGACTCCGCGCGAGGTACGCATTGACGAAGCTGGTGAGCGCTTCGCTCCGTCCCTTGTCCTTCGACAGGCCCTCGAGCAGTCGCCGCGACTCCTCGATCGCGAGTCGCACGGCCTCGGCGACGACGGCCTCCTTGGACTCGAATTGGCTGTAGAACGCGCCGTGGGTGAGGCCGGCGGCCTCGGTGATCGCGTCGACGCCCGTGCCGTCGATCCCTCGTTCCCGAAACAGGCGGCCGGCAGCCGCGAGGATTCGCCGCCGGTTATCGGCCGCCTGCTCTTTCGATACCCGCACGAAAAAATCTCCTTCGAGCCCGGAATGCCCCCTTGACTCATTTGATTGCGGTCGTCACGATTGGCTCGCTTACGTAACGATCGTAATCAAAAGCTAACGCATCGCTTGGACGATCGCAACGCCGGAACGATCGGAGGACCGCATGCCGGAGCAAGTCGATTTCTTCTTCGATTTCGTGAGCCCGTACACCTACCTCGCCGAGACCCAGCTGAGCGCTCTGAAGACGCGGACCGGCGCTACGTTCCGTCTCTGGCCGATGCATCTCTTGAATCTCATGAAGCGCGTCGGCAACTCTCCGACCACGGTTCTCTGCGCGAACAAGATGAAGTACGCCGGCGCGGACATCGGGCGCTGGGTGTCCCGGTACCGCGTGCCGTTTGAGTTCAATCCCCACGTGTTCGCCGCCGATCAGAGCCTCGCCTTGCGAGGGGCCTTGGTCGCGCAGGATCAAGACGTGGAGGAAGCGTACAACCGCGCGGTGTTCCGCGCGTTCTGGGCCGAGGGGGTCGAGGTGAACGATCGCGCTCGCCTGGCGGAAGCACTGAAGGCCGGCGGATTGGACGGGAACGCGCTGCTCGAGACTGCGGACGCGGCTCGCTACGGCGAGCGCCTCGCGGAGAATACGGAGACCGCCGCGGAGCGGGGCGTCTTCGGATCACCGACGTTCATCGTCGGTGACGACGTGTTCTTCGGCAACGACCGTCTGGAATTCCTGGAGCAGAGGCTCCAGCGCTAGCAGCGTGCCGCCGTCGGCGTTCGAGCCGCCGACTTCGGAAGGAGACCGACCGTGGAGAAGAAGCTTCCCGTGCCGTCGGCGGCGCGTTCGCGTCGTTCCTGGACGTCGAGCCCGAAGTGCTGAATCGGAACTTTCAGACGAATATCATGGCGCTCCTCCATCTGGCTCGGCGGCTGGCTCCGGCGATGATCGAAGCGGGCGAAGGAGCGATCATCGTCACGGGGAACACGTCAGCGCTCCGCGGGAAGCCCAAGTTCGCGGGGTTTGCGCCGACCAAGGCGGCGCAACGGATCCTCGCCGAGGCGATCGCTCGCGAGGTCGGGCCGAAAGGCGTGCACGTCGCCTACGTCGTGATCGACGCCGTCATCGACCTCGAATGGACGCGAGCGATGGTTTCGAAGCCGGCGGGAGATTCGTTCTTCATCCAGCCGTCTGCGATCGCCGAAGAAGTGTGGCATGTCGTCCATCAGGACCGGTCGGCGTGGTCGTTCAACGTCGAGATCCGCCCCTTCGCCGAGCCCTGGTGACATCGATGGACACCGACCGAGGAGAAGACATGAGGGACCGCACGTGAAGCCCGTTTGTTTGGTGATCGGTGCCGGCGCGGGAATCGGCGGAACCGTCGCTCGGCGGTTCGCTCTAGAGGGCTATCACGCGTGTCTGTGTCGGCGCACCGATTCGGAGGGCCTGAATCGATTGGTCGAGGCGATCGAGAGCGACGGCGGTTCGGCGACGGGATATCTCCTCGACGCGGTCGCGCCCGGCTCGATCGAGGAGCGCGTTGCCGCCATCGAGGCCGACATCGGTCCGATCGAGGTCGTCATCTACAACCTGGGCGCTCAAATCGGCGATCGGGCATTGAAGGACACGTCGCTCAAAGTCTTCGAGACAGGCTGGCGTCTCGGGACGCTCGGTCTCTTTCGCGTGGCGTCGGCCGTCTGCCCGCTGATGGAACGCCGGGGCAAAGGAACGATCCTCGTGACTTCGTCGACGGCGGCGATGCGTGGGAACGCCGGACAGCATTCCCATGCGGCGGCCATGGGCGGACGACGGATGCTCTGCCAGACACTCAACGCGGAGTTCGCGTCGAAAGGGATCCACGTCGTTCACATCCTGGTCGACGGCGCCGTCGATGCGCCGGACACCTTGGGGAAGATGCTGGGAGCGGAGAGGTTCCGGCAACTGAGAGAGACCCGCGGCAACGAGCATGACGGCCTCATCCTTCCCACGGAGGTCGCGGAGACGTACCTCCACCTCGCGAAGCAACATCGCTCCACCTGGACGCACGAGATCGATCTGCGCGCGTTCTCCGATCGCGCCTGGTGGAATCACTGAGGGCAAGGCGTGGAACCTTCCAAAGACGTTGCGGTCATCGTCGGGGGCGGCCCGGGCATCAGCTCGAGTTGCGCGAGGCTGTTCGCGGAAAGCGGCATGCGCGTCGGCATCGCCGCCAGAGATCCCGACAAGCCGGTTCTGCGGGCCCTGGAGAAAGCGCACGGGGTGCGCCGTTACGCGTGCGATGCGGGCCAGCCGACGGCCGTGGAGTCGCTGTTCCGGAACGTCGTCCGCGACCTCGGGTCGCCGACGCTCGTCGTGCACAACATCGATGGCAGGACGCTCGACATCTTCCGCAAGCCGATTACCGACGCCGACCCGGGCCTGGTTCTCGAGACACTACGGAACTCGGCGTTCAGTGCGTTCTTGGTCGGTCAGCAGGCCGTGCGGCTGATGCTCGAGAACCAACCCGACGCCAATGGCACGAGGGGAACGATCGTCTTCACGAACGCGAGCGCCGCACTGAAAGGCTTTCCCATGAGCGGTGCCTTCGCGATGGCATGCCACGCCAAGGCGGGACTCGCCGAGAGCATGGCGAGGGAATTGATGCCGCAGGGCATCCACATCGCGAACGTGCCGATCGACGCCGCGATCGGTTGGAGACAGGAGGACGGCACCCGCGCGCACAGACTCGCGGGAGTCGCCGTCGACGACAACATGGCCGACCCGGACCGCATCGCGGAAGCGTACCTGCAGCTCCATCGCCAGCACCGCTCCACGTGGGCGTTCGAAGTCGTGCTGCGGCCGTGGGTCGAGAAATGGTGATGGATCAGCCGCCGATCTGTTCCGAGGCGTTCTTGTGCCCCGACCATTTCGGCAGGCCGTCATCGACGTCGGCGACGCGCTGTCCGTAGAAGATATGGCAGGTCGGGCGAAACGCTTCTGGGATCTCGCCCTTCGCGCTGAATTCGAACAACGTCGGGAATGCGAGCCACATGCGCCGACCTTCATCGGCGATCGGCGTGCCGCAAAGCACGCAACTCACCTTGCAAGGCGGTTCGCGCACGGCCCGCCGGAGCACGCCGGAATAGAAGCGGAGATGCTCTACTCCTCGGGTCATTCGGACGTCGCGCTTGTGAAAGATCGCGGCCCACTGCATGGGCGCGCCGTGCAACGTCTGGCAGCTCCGGCAGTGGCAGATCTTTGCATCCACCGGATCGACGCCGACCTCGTAGCAGACCCCGCCGCAATGGCAGCGCGCGCGGTAGCGCGCGACGAACGAATCGTCGTCGACCGCGGCGTAGTCGCAACCGAGGCCGTTCATCGGGAGCACGCCCATGTGTGGATCGTCGCGAACCTCCGTTCAAGTCCCGGGAGCGCCGCCGTCGAAGTCTGGTGAGAACGATGCTTCTCGGCGCGGTGGGCGGAAGCGCTGGATCTCGGCGACGACGAAGTCTTTCGTGCGGTCCTTCGGCGTGCGGGCGTCGATGCGGACGAGCTCCTTCGCGCGATCGACGAGCAGAGCACGAAGGACGAGCTTCGGCGGGCGACCGAGATCGCAGTCGAGCGGGGAGTCTTCGGCGCACCGACCTTCTTCGTCGACGACGAGATGTTCTGGGGAAACGATCGTCTCGATTGGGTCGAGCGAGCGCTCGGTGCTGGAAGCCCGTGAAAGCTCGCAAAGTGGGGACTGTCGCGAGCCATGCCCGAGCAGGAGCGAGCACGATGACGACGGAACGGAATGCGCCGGACGTGACGATGACGGTCGAGGGTCACGTCTGCGTGATCTCGCTCGACAACACCTCGAAGTAGAACGCGATCACTCCGGCCTTGATGTCTCGACTGTCCACGCACCTCACGGCCTTCGACGAGGACGACGACCTCTGGGTCGCAGTGATGGATCCGGCGGGCGAGCACACGACCGCCGGCCTGGACATGGCGAAGTTCTTCGGCCCGACGGCTTCCCCTCTGACTCCGCTTCGCGATCGTGACTGACACGCCATTCCGTGCTGCCTCTTCGCCGACGGTTTCAGCCCCGCGGAGGTCGAACTCGCCATCCTAGGGGTGACCCCGAACCTAGTCGAGCGAAAGCGCGGGCACGTCAGGGCTTACGCGCATCGGCACGTCGTCTACGACGGGGCATGGATGGCGCGCCGGAGCGCTTCAGACTTGGACACGTTCCACACTCCTGCCGTGCGTTCGACCATTCGTACGGTGTCGACGTCGAGCGCATACGACCAGCTACGTCCGAGGACACGCGACTTCAGGCCTCGTCGCGTACTCGCTATGAGAGGATCTCGCGCAGGCGTTCGGTCATTTCTCGCTCGTCGACAGCGTCGGTGAAGTGAGTCGTGTATCGCCCGTCGGGGTCGAGCACGTACGTGATCGCGGAGTGCGGCACGGCATACCCGTCGGGGTCGTCGGGATCGGCCGTGCGGCGCGCGAACACGCGAAAGGCTCGCTTCGCGGCGTCGATTTGCGGGCGCGAGCCGGTGAGCCCGGTGAAGCGCGGGTAGCTCCGCTCGAGGAACGCGCGCATCACCTCCGGGCTATCGCGCTCGGGATCGACCGTGACGTAGAGCGGCCGGATCTGCTCGGCGAGTGGCCCGAGTGCGTCGAGAACCCGCGTAAGCCGGCCGAGCGCGCGCGGGCAGACGACCTTGCAGTGCGTGAAGCCGAAGAACACGAGCGCGTGACGGCCGTGATACGTCGCGTCGCTGACCTCCACCCCATGGTGATCGATCAGATGAAACTCGCCCCCCGGCTTCATCGGAGCGTGGCGACGATCGTCTGAAATCCTCCCGGCGGACAGCGAAGAGACAGGACACCGCCGTCGCGCGACAGCACGAAGCCTGGAGCGAGCTTCCAGGACGCCGACTCGTCGACGTTGCGAAGCGAAATGATGCCGCTGCCCGCGACATCTTCGCGTCGGCGGATCGTGAACGTGAGTGTCCGCTTCGCGCGGTCGAAGAACGCTTCGCTGACGTCGATGTCCCGCGCCACGGCGGCGAGCGCCGGCTCGGTGAAGTGCGAGCGGTCCCACGGCTCGTTGTACAGCCGCCAGAGGCCGTCAGGCACGTTGAGCCGCGCGTAGCCGAGGAGTGCGTTGCCGGTCAGCGGCTCGACGAGCGTGCGGTTTCCTTGCGCGTCGGTCTCCGCGTCGTTCCGCGGATAGTAGAGGCCTCCGTCGCCCCACGTCGGCGCCATATGACGGTCGGCGTGCGCGAGGAGGCCGTCGAGCGTCTCGGAATCGCCCATCTCCGACGCCCACGTGGCGACCCAACCGAAGTCGCAGCTGTCCGCCACCACGCGCTGGCCCATCACCTCGCGCGGCGACGTGGAGCGCACGGACATCGTGCCGTCTCTGCCGCGATCGAGCAGCTCGCGGACCTGACGCGGGTAGTTCGCGCGGACGAACTCTCGGTTCCACATGTTCATGAGCGTGCCGCACCAGGCGTCGACCCACGGCGTTTTCCCCTCGTTCGGCAGCACGGTCTTGGTGTCGGCGAGCAACATCATGTTGTAGTGACCGCCGGCGTCGAGCCGGCCGAACTGTAGCCAGGCCTGTTCGTAACCGCGGGTCACCTCCTCTGCGGTCGAGCCGCCGGTCACGAGGTCATGCATGCGGAAGCCGAGGATCGCCGGCTGATTGCAGATCTGGAAGATGCAGTTCGGCTCGCAGGCGATACCGAGGTGCCCGTTCTCGACCATCTGCCAGTAGATGTGGTCGTTGAGCGAGTTCTCGTCGTAGTCGAAGTGCTTCTCCTCGCCGCCCCAGAAAAACGACCAGTGGCGAAAACTGAGCGCGCTCGGCTTCGCGTAGCGGTCGTCGTCGAAGAGGTAGTGGTAGAGGAGCGCCATGGACTGCACGTAAGCGCTGTACATGATGTTGTCGCGGACGACCGGGTTCCATTCCTCGTGCAAGCGATCGCCGAGGTGTTGGTTGAAGATCGCACCGCCACGGCTCGTGTCGCGCCAGTACATCCAGACTTCCGGCAGCAGGATTTTCTCGATCAGCCGTTCGAACGTTCCCTTGAAGACGCCCGGGGCCGCCGGCAGCCAGTGCACGTGAGCAAGCGCCAAGGCGTAGGCCATGTAGGCGAGCTGAAAACGGTAGCCGCCGAAGTCGTCCTGGCCGACGCCCTTGCCCTGCATCGACGACCAGTCGTTCGGTAGCTGCCGCGACAGGTTGTCGAAGTGGCGGAGATGGCCGAGTTGCTCAGCGGTCAACATCCGTGCGCGCGGTTCGTGATCCCTTCTATCAGAGCCGAGTTAGCCCCTGGGATAAGGGATGCGAGACGGGAAAGGTGGAATTCCCTTGCGATTTCGCAAGGGAATGATTGAAAATGGAGCAGAAGGGATTCGAACCCTCGACCCCCACGTTGCGAACGTGGTGCTCTCCCAGCTGAGCTACTGCCCCAGAGGTCGGCAATCGGCGGACCGGCAGGTCCATCGAAACTCGCCTAGCTCGCGCGAAGCTTCTTCTCCTGCGCCTCCTGTGCGGCCTTGCAGTCGATGCACAGAGTGGTCACGGGACGCGCCTTCAGGCGCTGGACGCCGATCTCTTCGCTGCACTGCTCGCAGATGCCGTACTCGCCGTCCTCGATCCGCTTCAGCGCTTCGTCGATCTTCGTGAGCAGCTTTCGCTCGCGATCCTTGATGCGCAGCATGAAGTTGCGGTTCGACTCGAGTGAGGCCCGATCGGTGGGATCGGGAAAGTTCTCCTTCTCGTCGTTCATTCCGGTGACCGCGCGATCCGCGTCGGCGAGTAGCTCTCCGCGCTTCTGCCCGAGCAGCTCTTTGAAGAAATTGAGATCTCGTTTGGTCATGCGCCGAATCCGCAACGTAACATCGGCCGCCCTTGCGAGTAAAGAACGCGAATGGGCAAAATCCCCCCGTGCGGATTGCGCATCTCGACGCATTCTCCGGAGTGAGCGGCGACATGACCGTCGGCGCGCTGCTCGACTGCGGCCTCGATCTCGCCGACCTCGAGCGTGAGCTCGGCAAGCTCCCCGTCGAGGGCTATCGGCTGCGTGTCGAGCAGCGAGAACGGAGCGGAATTCGCGCGACGAAGTTCGTCGTCGACGTGGCGGGTCACGCGAAAGGCGGGCACGGACACGAGCATCCGCACCGCCCATACCGCCTGATCCGCCGGATGATCGAGGAGAGCTCGCTCGCCGCTCGCGTACGCGAGCTCTCGCTCCGGGTGTTCGAGCGGCTCGCGGTCGCCGAGAGCAAAGTTCACGGCGTCGACCCCGGCGAAGTCGAGTTCCACGAAGTCGGTGCGGTCGACTCGATCGTCGACGTGGTCGGCGCCTGCTGGGGCTTCGCGGCGCACGCGGTCGACGAGATCACCGTTTCGCCGCTGCCCCTCGGCAAGGGTCTCCATCGCGCCGCGCACGGGCCGCTGCCGATCCCGGGACCGGCGACCGCCGAGCTTCTCCGCGGCTTCCCGGTTCGGCTCGGCGACGGCGAGGCAGAGATGGTGACTCCCACGGGCGCGGCGATCGTCGCGGCCCTCGGCCGCCCGGCGGCGCCTTCCGAGCCGCTGGTGGTTGATTGCATCGGCTACGGCGCGGGCGACATGGAATTCGGCGATCGGCCGAACCTCCTGAGGATTCTCCTCGGCACCCGCGCCGCTCCCCCGAGCATCGATTCGCTGCTCGTGCTCGAGACGAATCTCGACGATCTGAATCCCGAGCTCTACGAGTACGTGATCGAGCGGCTTTTCGCGGAAGGCGCGCGCGACGTCTACCTGGTGCCGATCCACATGAAGAAGGGCCGGCCCGGCGTGCTCCTCTCCGTCCTCTGCGATCCGGAGCGGCGAGACGTGCTCGCCGCGATCCTCTTCGCCGAGACCTCGACGCTCGGCGTTCGCATCGCTCCGGTCTCGCGGATCGCCGTCGAGCGCGAGGTGCGCGAGGTGGAGTGCCGCTACGGCCGCGTGCGCGTGAAGATCGGTCACGCCCCGAACGGCGTCCGCAACGTCGCCCCGGAGTACGAGGACTGCAAGCGGCTCGCGGCCGCGACGGGAACGCCGCTCAAGACCGTCTACCAGGAAGCGCTTCGCGCAGCGCTCGAAGCTTGAAGGCGCGCGGGTCCGCGATTCTCGCGGCGAGCCTCGGCGTCGCCCTCGGTTCGGTCGTCGTCGAGGTCGCGCTCCGCGCGTTCCCGGGCCTCCTGTCCGGTCCGATCGCGAACGCGACCTACACGGCATATGGCATGCGCAGCTACGGGATTTACTTCGTCGATCGCGACAGCGGATTGCCGTTCATGAAGCCGGGCTTCGAGGTCGACAACTACTGGAACGGTTACTTCTGGAAGCACCGGACCGATGCCTCGGGGTTTCGCAACCCGAGCGACGACGGCGCCAAGGACGTGCTGCTGCTCGGCGACTCGATCATCTACGGCCACGGTGTCGAGGAGGAGCAGACGCTGTCCCACTTCCTGCGCGAGTCGTTCGGCCGCGCGGCGTACAACATGGGACGCCAAGGGGCGAGCCTCGGCGACTATTACGTGCTCGGTCGCCTTCATCTCGCCTCGATGCGGCCCCGCGTCGTGGTGCTCTTCAGCTTCATCAACGACTTTCACGATGCGGAGCTGGCACATTCCGCGGAAACGCTGCTTCACCCCCCGGAGATCGACGTGGATTACGCGGCGCTCCGGGCGAGAGTTCGCGCCTGGTGCGACGGCACCTCTCGATGGCGGCGAACCTACGACGAGCTTCGTCTGCATCGTTTCCTGCGGGCCGCTCGCGACGTAACGCGGCCGTGGCGCCACGCGCTGTGGACGGGCACCTCGGCGCCTGCACCGCCGCCGGATCGCGGGCCGCTCTACGATCCCGTGCGGCTCGCGCGCGTGCGGGCGTACTACGAGCGACTGCTTCCGGATCTCGATCGGCGCTGCCGTGAAGCAGGCGCGCGCCTTCTGGTCGTGCACCTGCGGATGGCCGGCGACGAGGACGTGCTGGAGCGAAGCCACGCGCTGGTCTCGGATGTCTGTTCCCGGCACGGCATCGCCTACCGCGACACCGTCGGCGTCTTCTCGCAGGAATCGTTTCTGCCGAACGACGGCCACCTGACGGAGCGCGGCCACCGCGCGCTCGCCGCTCACGTCGATCGGCTGCTCTCGGACCTGGAACGCACCGGCGGTACGATGCCGCTCGCGAGCGCTTCGCCGAACGCGCGCACGGCATCGTCGCCCGCGCCGAGGTGGGGAACGGCGGCGAGGCAGGGCACCCGGGCGAAGCGCTCGAGCACGCGCCGGTTGGTCTCGCGAGCGAGGTCACGTCCCGGGTCCACGTCGTTCAAGACGTAGCCGAGCACGTCGAGCCCGCGTGCGCTCGCGCACTCGAGCGTGAGCAGCGTGTGGTTGATCGCTCCGAGCTTCGAGCGCACCACCAGAACCAGCGGCAGGTCGAGGTCGTGCGCCAGGTCGGCGAAGGTGTAGTCGTCGGCCAGCGGCACCAGGAGACCGCCCGCGCTCTCGACGATCACGAGATCTGCAATCTCGGCGAGCCGAGCGAAGCACGCGTGCAGGCGCTCGATCGACACCGGACGGCCGGCGCGCTCGGCGGCGAGCCACGGCGCCAGCGGCTCGGCGTAGCGGAACGGACAGACGAGCTCGAGGTCGGCATCCGAAGCCGCGGCCGCACGCAGCCGGAGCGCGTCGTCGGGCCGGAGCTCCCCGTGCAGCGCTGCGCAGCCGGTCTCGACCGGCTTGAACGGCGCGACGCGGAGCCGCAGCGACAGCGCACGCGCGATCGCGCAGGCGACCAGCGTCTTGCCGACCCCGGTGTCGGTTCCGGTGATCAGCAGACCGTTCACTCGGCCGTGACCTCGCGGATCGATTCCGCCGTGACGCCGACGAGCGTCGCGAGCTCGGCCTCGGTGATCGAGAGCGGCGGCATCAGCACGACCACGTCTCCGAGCGGCCGGATGATCACTCCGCGCCGCCGTGCGGCGAGGATCACCCGGTTGCCGATTCGCTGCCCGGGATCGTAGGCGACGCGTCGCGCGGGGTCGCGCATCAGCTCGATCCCCACCATGCCGCCGGCACGCCGCACCTCGGCGACGTTCGGCAGCGGCGCGATCTCGCGATCGAGAAGCTCCGCGAGCGTCGCGATCCGGCGGCGGAAGCGCTCGAGCACGCCCTCGGCTTCGAAGACGGCCAGGCTCGCGAGGGCCGCGGCGCAAGCGAGAGGGTTTCCGGTGTACGTGTGGCCGTGGAAGAAGGCCTTGCGTTCCTCGTACCGGCCGAGGAACGCAGAAAAGATCTCCTCGCTCGCGAGCGTCGCTGCGAGCGGCAGGTACCCGCCCGTCAGTCCTTTCGCGACGCACAGGAGGTCGGGTGCGATCCCCGCCTGCTCGATCGCCAGCATCGTTCCCGTCCGCCCGAAACCCGTCGCGACCTCGTCGCAGATCAAGAGCAGGCCGAGCTCGGACGTGAGCTCGCGAAGGCCGCGCAGGTACTCCGTTGGGTGCGTCCACATACCGGCTGCGCCCTGCACGAGAGGCTCGACGAAGACACCGGCGATCTCCGGCGCCCGCGCGCGAAGCTCTCGCCGAGCCTCCTCGAGCGCGGCGTGCACGGCGTCAGCGGCGTCGAGGCCGCGGTAGAAGCGGAAGACGTGCGGCGGCGACAGGCGGAGCGTGGGAAAGAGGATCGGCCGGAAGAAGCGATGGAAGCCTTCCGAGTAGCCGAGGCTCACCGAGCCGAGGGTGTCCCCGTGGTACGCCTCCGCCAGCGACGCGAAGACCGTGCGCCGTTCTTCGCCGCGGAGCTGCCAGTACTGGAAGGCGATCTTGAGGGCGATCTCGACGGCCGTGGCGCCGGCATCGGAGTAGAAGACGCGCGTCAGCGGCGCGCGGGCGATGTCGGCCAGCCGCTTCGCGAGCACCGTCGCCGGAACGTTGGCGAGGCCGAGCATCGTCGAGTGCGCGATGCGATCGAGCTGGTCCCGAACCGCGTCGTCGATCTCACGCTTGCGGTGTCCGTGAACGTTGCACCACAGGGACGAGACCCCGTCGAGGTAGCGCCGGCCGTCGACGTCGACGAGCTCGTTCCCCTCGCCGCGCTCGACGATCAGCGGCTCGGCCGCGAGCCACTCCTCCATCTGCGTGAACGGATGCCAGACGTGGCGATGATCCCAGTCGGCGAGCGTGCGCGCGTCGAGGGTCATGCCGCTTCGCGGCGGGCGTCCAGGAATGCAGCCGCCGCGCGCTCGAGCTGATCCGGCCGGTGCGTCGCCATCAGCGTCACCCGGAGGCGAGACGTGCCTTCCGGGACCGTCGGCGGGCGGATCCCTTGTGCGAACACTCCCCGCTCGAGCAGGTGCTCGCAGAGCGCCATCGCCCGGCGCTCGTCACCGACCATCACCGGCAGGATCGGCGACTCGAGAGCGGCCATGCGATAACCGCCACGCACGAGAGCCCCGTGGAGTGTCCGTGCATTCGCCCACAGCCGTGCCCGGCGCTCGGGCTCGGTGCGCACCACGTCGACCGCGGCGGAAGCGGCGCCGACCGCGGCCGGCGGCAATCCCGTCGTGAAGATGAACGTGCGCGCGCGATTCACCAGGAGGTCGACCAGCGACGCGCTGCCGGCCACGTAGGCGCCGAAGCTGCCGAGCGCCTTGCCGAGGGTTCCCATCTGCACGAGCACGCGGCCGTCGAGCCCGAGCTCCTCGACCAGCCCCGCTCCGCTCGGCCCGAAGACCCCGGTCGCGTGCGCCTCGTCGACCATCACGGCCGCGCCGTGGCGCTCGGCCACGTCGCAGATGTCGGCGAGCGGCGCGCGGTCGCCGTCCATGCTGAACACCGAGTCCGTGACGACGAGCTTCCTGCGCGCACCCGACGCGACCGAGAGCGCGCGCTCGAGCGCCGCGACATCCGCGTGGGGATACACGTGAACGGCGGCGCGAGACAGCCGGCAGCCGTCGATCAGGCTCGCGTGGTTCAGCGCGTCGGAGAAGACGGCGTCGCCGCGGCCGACCAGTGCCTGCAGCACGCCGAGGTTCGCGTGGTAGCCCGACGAGAACACGAGCGCGCGCTCGCTCTTCTTCCACTCGGCGATTTTCTCCTCGAGCTCGCGGTGGATGCGCAGGCTCCCCGAGATCAGGCGCGAGGAGCCGCTGCCGGCTCCCCAGCGCTCGGCCGCCGCGCACGCCGCGGCGATCAGGCGCTCGTCGGTCGCCAGTCCGAGGTAGTCGTTCGAGCAGAGAAGGAGGGTGGAGCGGCCGTCGATCGCGACTTCCGAATCGCGACAGGCGTCGATCGTCCGCAGCCGGCGCCCGAGCCCGCGTGCGCGGATGTCCTCCAGCTCGTCGTCGAGATCCCACACGGGCGGCAGCACCCGCGCGTGCTACGACCCGCAGGCGATGCTGTCAACCGCTCTTCGCGTAGCGGTTGACCGACGCTCGGCGATTCCTATTGCCGGCCGTGATCGCGTACAACTCGTCACGTGCCGCGCGCTCGGAGCGTCTTCTCCTGCCAGAGCTGCGGCTATCAGAGCCCGAAGTGGCTCGGCCGCTGTCCCGATTGCGGCGCATGGGAGAGCCTGGTCGAGGAGATCATCGAGCGCGAGACTCCCGCTGCGCGCCGCTCGGCCGAGAAAGCGACGCCGATCTCCGCGATCGCTCCCGAAGACGAGATCCGCCGCACGAGCGGCATCGGCGAGCTCGATCGCGTCCTCGGCGGCGGCCTCGTCCGCGGCTCCGCGATCCTGATCGGCGGCGACCCCGGCATCGGCAAGTCGACGCTCCTGCTGCAGGCGGCATCGGCGTTCGCGCAAGGCGGAGCACAGGTCCTCTACGTCTCGGGAGAGGAATCGGCGCAGCAGATCCGCATGCGCGCCGAGCGGCTGGCCGTGCGCGATGACCGCGTGTTGGTGCTCTGCGAGACCGCGCTCGAGAAGATACTCGAGGAGGCCGAGCGGCTGCAGCCTCGGGTGATCGCGATCGATTCGATCCAGACGATCTTCGCCGCCGATCTGTCGTCGGCGCCGGGCAGCATCGGTCAGGTGCGCGAGTCGGCGGCGCGGCTGGTCTCCTTCGCGAAGACCAGCGGCGCTGCGTGCTTCCTCGTCGGACACGTGACGAAGGAGGGCTTCCTCGCGGGTCCGCGGGTGCTCGAGCACATGGTCGACACCGTTCTCTACTTCGAGGGCGACCGCGGACACGCGTTCCGCGTTCTCCGCGCGGTCAAGAACCGCTTCGGGTCGACGAACGAGATCGGCGTCTTCGAGATGAAGGAGTCGGGGCTCCATCCGGTCGAGAACGCCTCCGAGATCTTCCTCGCCGAGCGCCCGCTCGGTGTCGCCGGGTCCGTCGTCGTGGCGTCGATCGAGGGGACGCGGCCGATCCTCGTCGAGCTCCAGGCACTGGTGACGCCGAGTGCGTGGGGCACTCCGCGCCGGACGACGCTCGGCGTCGATTCGAACCGGGTGGCGCTGCTGATTGCCGTGATCGAGAAGAAGGTCGGCCTTCAGCTCACCGGTCAGGACGTCTTCCTGAACGTCGCCGGCGGATTCCGCGTCACCGAGCCGGCGGCCGATCTCGGTGTCATCGCCGCGGTGTCGTCGAGCTTTCTCGATCGCGCGATCGATCCGGGGACGCTGCTGGTCGGAGAGGTGGGACTCGCGGGGGAGGTCAGAGCCGTCGGGCAAGTCGAAGCGCGGCTCAAGGAGGCGGCGAAGATGGGGTTTCGCCGGTGTTTGGTGCCCGGCTCGGTCGCCCGGCGACTCGGCCCCGTCGACGACCTCGAGACCGTCCCGGTCGACTCGCTCGCGGACGTCTGGACCGTCCTTTTCTGATCACTCCTTGCGGGGCGGCGGGACGGGTCCGTCGGGCGGCGAGTAGGGAATCTCCTTCTCCTCGGCTTCGATGACGTCTTCGGTGACCTCTTC
>JAXDLK010000195.1:0-21019 GCA_034666665.1 Candidatus Binatota bacterium | reverse complement strand
CCTTCCCTCATCTCCGGGCTTCGGCGAGAACGGCGCGATGGGGAAGCGCTACCTCGAGGACTTCGCCGTCGGTGAAACGATCGACCTCGGCAGCAAGACCGTTTCGCGGGACGAGATCCTGCGGTTCGCCCGCGAGTTCGATCCGCAGCCCTTTCACGTCGACGAGGAGGCCGCGCGCTCGACGATCTACGGCGGCCTCATCGCCAGCGGCTGGCACACGGTATCGATCTTCATGCGGCTGCTCGTCGACGGCATGCTGAAGGGGTCCGCGAGCATGGGCTCGCCGGGCGTCGACGAGGTGCGGTGGCTCGTGCCCGTCCGTCCGGGGGACACGCTCACGGCGCGGGCGGTCGTGCTCGACGTCGTGCCTTCGCGGTCGAAGCCGGACCGCGGGCACATTCGCACGACCTACGAAGCCTACAACCAGAAGGGCGAGAAGGTGATGACCATGACCGGCCGCGGGATCTTCGGCCGGCGCCCGTCGGTCGAGCCCCCGGCCGACGTCAATGACCGGGCACGCCCTCCACGCCTGGCTTGAAACGGAAGATCTGATACGGCGCGTGCGAGCGCACCGTATCCTGGTTCTGGAAGATCACCTGATGAAGAGCGCTGCAGGTGACGTACAGCCAGCCGTCGGGGCCGAAGCCCAGGCCGTCCGGCCAGCGCAGGCGGTCGTCCTTGACCAGCGTTTTCAACCCCCGATCCGGGCCGAGCGAGAGGATCGCCGACTGCTCGACGTCCGTCACGTAGACGTTGTCGCGCACGTCGATGCTGAGGCCGTCGCTCAACGGCTTCAGCGCGTAGTCCTCGACCCGCGCGGCGAGCGCGTACGGCCCGAGCGACGGGTCGTTCAGATCGCGGGTGCGAATGCGATACATGCGATCGCCGCTGAGCGCCCCGTAGTAGAGCCATTCGCCGCGCTGGTCGAGCGCGATCGAGTCGACGCCGATCTTGAACGCGAAGAAGCCGAGGATCACCATGTCGCGGCCCTGCGCGTTGATGATGAACGGCTTCGGGTCGACCGAGCGGTGGCTGTGCAGAAGCCGGCGGCTTCTTTGTCCCACGGAGTCGTAGACGACCAGCGCAGGCGTCTGCAGCAGCGGGCTCGATTCCGAGATGTAGATCGTCTTGCCTTCGGGATCGACCTGGAAGTCGTTGAGCATCGAAGGAAAGCGCGCGACCTCCCGAGGGAAGTCGTAGTGGTGGACGAGCTTGCCGGTGGCGAGATCGAAGGCGAGGATCCTCGGCTGCCCCCATCCGAGGTGGGCGTGATCGAGCACCCAGAGACGGTTCTGGCGATCGATCCGTACCGCCAGCGCGGACTGGAAGCGCAGCGGGTCCTTCTTCTGGAACTCCGCGCTCGGGTACGGCACCGGCTTTCCGCCGACGAGCTCGGCGAGCTGCACGGGCGGCGACGCCTGCGGATGGTACGTGAAGAAGACTCGACCGTCGCCCGACACCGCGACGTTGCCCGGGGGATAGTCGAGATCCGCGACCCGCTCGAGCGCCGCCTTTCCGAGCAGCGGCGCCGTCGTCCGGTCTTCGAGGCGCTGTCGCCCGCCGAAGAAGTACCAGAGCAGGGCCAGCGGGACGAGGACGACGACGAGGAGGACCGAAAGGACCCGTCGTGTCCGGCTCATGTTCCTCCGACCTCTTCTCGGCGCCGCTCGGCGCGTCGCTTCCCAGCGCGGCCGGCCTCGTCCTAGGCGGCCGGGTGGCGCGGGTCAAGCGCGCGGGCCGTCACGCGCCCTCCATTACCCCACCTCTCCGAACGCGCTCGCAGAAGAGCTCGCGGGCGCAAATGGTCCGGCCCTCGCAAAAGAGCTCGGGGGCCCAAGATACTCCTCGCCAGCTCGGAGCGGGCCTGCACAGCTCGGACCGCGCCCCGCCAACCCCCCCACCGCCCCGAACGCGCTCGCAGACGAGCTCGCGGGCGCAAGATGGTCCTCGCCAGCTCGGACCGCGCCCTAGTGCGCCGGCTCCGGCACGTACACCGGAGCCGGGAGCGCCGGATCGGTGCAGAACGATCCGGGGGTCGCCGATGGACTCGGAGAGGCGCTCGCGGCGAACGTGGCTCGGTTCCAGAGATCGCCGTCGTCGTTCCCGCGGTTGCCGTTCACGGCGTTTCCCGCGAGCGTGAACGTCTCGCTCGCCGCCGTCAGGCTCGGTTGCCAGTCGACTTCCCACTCCGTCCGCCGGTTCCCCTCGGCCGAGTGACTGACGACGCTGCGGTTCCAGAGCGTGGTCGTGCGGTCGATCGTGAAGAACGTCCCGGTCTTCGCGCGGAGCGAGAACCCCGCCAGCGCCGCCCCCGGGTCGCCGACGTCGAGGCGCACGTTGATGCCGTGCACGGTGATCCGCAGGCGGTAGCGCTTCGCCGGGTCGTACTGGGCGTCGTCCGGCAGTCCTTCCAGACAGAGCGCGGTGATCGGCAGCGGCTGCGGGTTGTGGCAATTGCTGCCGGTGCACGTCTGGCCGGCGATGCCGTTCGAGAAGGGCCACGCCGGCGTCGCGGAAGCCATCAGCAGAGCGGCGAGGAGCAGCGGAAGCGCTCGGCTCATGGCGTCGCGTCAGGCAGTGCGGAAAGCGGCAGCGCGAACGCATGCACGCCGCTTCCGGTCGGCTGATGGGAGTCGCCGCTGCCGACGAAGACCATGCCGTCGACGACGACCGGGCTCGAGCTGACCGAGGCGGGCATCGGAAGTCGCACCAGCAGCTCGCCGCTGTCGGCATCGTAGGCACGGACGACGTGCTCGATCATGGTGCCGACCAGGACCACGCCGTTCGCTACCACCGATGCGCCGAACGACTGGTTGCCGTCGGCCTGCCAGGCGATTCTATTGCCGAGCGACGTCGGATCGACGTCGAAGGCGTGCATGCTAGGGTCCTGGAAGGCCGGAGTGGAGGCGCACTGTGGCTGTGGAAAGTCGCCGAGCGCGGTGGCGCCGTAGACGCGCCGTCCGTCGAACGCGGTCGAGCCGATGAACCCGCCGGCGACTCCGCCCTCGACCACGCGCTTCGACCAGACGGGCAGACCCGTCGTGCGATCGAGCAGCCGGTAGCTGCCATCTTTGTCGCCGCTGCCGACGTACTTCCCGCCGGCGACATCGATCACGTTCGGTGTGGCGCCCAAGTCGTAGTCGCAGGTGTCCTCCTCACGTGGTCTGTGCACCCAGGCGAGCGAGCCGTCGTCTACCTGCAGCGCGATGATCGCTTCATGGTACGGGGGAGGAGCGTCGTAGTTGCAGTCCGAGGTATTGAAGAACAGGAGCCGGCTCTCGGGATCGATCGCCGCCGATGACCAGACGCCGCCGCAGCTCCGGTTCCGCCCGACGACCTTGCCGTTCGGCCCGACCCTCGGTGCTCCATTGTCGAGCTCCGGGTCGGTCTCGAATCGCCAGACGATCGCGCCGGTCGCGACGTCGAGCGCCTCGAGGCCGCCGCGGTATCCCTTACCGGAGACCTTCTGGCCGTCCTGGGTGTGGCCGACGAACACCTTGCCGTCGAAGACGGCGGGCGAGGAGAAGACGCGGGTCGGGTCCAGCGAGTCGTTCTTGCAGTCGGCAGCTTCGGGGTTGCCGCAGATGACGCTCCTCCAGACTGGGGACCCGGTGGCGGCATCGAGGGCGTACACCGTCTTGCCGCCGCCGAAGTACACCCGACCGCCGGTCACCGCCGCCGACGACGTGATCACGCCGCCGTCGTTGGTCAGACGGTCCGGGTAGTTGAGGCCGAGCATCTGCGGGTCGGGGTTCGCCGGGGTGTACGCATCGATCGTGAACTTCCACTTCTGCAGTCCGGTGGCCGCATCGATCGCGTAGAAGCTCCCGTCCCAGGAGCCGACGTAGACGACGCCGTTCACCACCGCGGGCGAGGCGGTGACCGCATCGAGCGTGGGAAAGAACCACTTCCGCACCAGCTGCGCGACGTTCGCGGGCGAGAGCGCTCGCTCGCTGGGGTCGTGAAAGCTGCGGCGGAGATCGCGGCCGTACATCGGCCAGTCGGCGGCATTCGCCGCGCCGGCGAGAAGCGATGCGAAGACGAGCGCGGCAACTGCGCGGGTCGCCGAATGCATGGAGGGTCCTCCGCTGGAGACCGATCGAATTGTCGGAAAGCAGGCGAAAGGCTACCGGGCCGCGGCCACGGGTGTCAACGAAGAATTGCCGATGCGGCGGGGCGCCTTGGCGGAGCGGACCGCCGCCGTTACAGTTGCCCGGTGACGCAGGCGCGTACGCGTGTCGACGAGCGGGAGCGGCTGCGCGCGGAGCTGCTCGCGCGCGTGCCGTCCTGGTACCTGCCGTGGCTGCATCTCGCGATCCCCTCCGCGTTCGCGATCGCCGTCGTGGCCTCGGCGCTCGCCGGTCTCGACGACGTGACCGGGTGGGAGCTCCTCGCGGTCCCGCTCACGTACGTGATCACCAACGCGAACGAGTGGCGGATCCACCGGGACCTCCTCCACCGCCGGAGCCCGGTCGCGCCGCTCCTCTACACGCGGCACACCCCCGAGCATCACGCGCTCTACGTCGCCGGCGACATGCAGATGCGCGACCGCCGCGAGTTTCGCCTGGTGCTGATCCCCGCCTACGGGCTGTTCCTGATCTTCGCGAGCCTCGCGCCCGTGGCCGGGGCGCTGTGGCTGATCGTCGGCCGGAACGTGGCGCTCCTCTACACCGCGACCGCCATGGCGTATGCGCTCCTCTACGAATGGTTGCACCTCGCGTATCACCTGCCGCCGGAGAGCCCGATCGGTCGGGTGCGGGCGGTCTCGTTCCTCCGCCGGCACCACGAGATCCATCACGATCCGAGGCTCATGCGGCACTGGAACTTCAACGTCACCGTGCCGCTGTGGGACTGGGTGCGCGGCACGCTGATCAAGGATCCGGCGTGAACCCGCCGCGCCCCGGCGTGCGGCCGCATTGACCCTCCGCGCGACGTTTCTTACTTCTGCCCCGATGCCGCGCCGCCGTTCCGCGTTCGCCGATCGGGTGGAGTATCTCGGCGTACGCATTCCGGTCGGGCTCATGCGCTCGCTGCCGTTCGCCTCCGCGTTCCGGATCGGCGAGGCGCTCGGCGACGCCGCGTACCTACTGGCGCGGCCGCAGCGGCGGGTCGCGCTCATCAACCTCGGGATCGCCTTCCCGGAGAAGAGCGAGGCCGAGAAGCTCGTCATCATCCGCGAGGGGTGCCGCAACTTCGGTCGTCTCGCCGCCGAGATCTGTCACATGAGCCGCGTCGGCCCGGCGACCGTCGCCGAGACCGTCGCCATCGATGACCGTCGTTACTGGGACGAGCTCAACCGCGCGAGCGGAACGACGGGCGCGCTCGTGCTCACCGGTCACTTCGGCAACTGGGAGCTCTGTCACCACGCGGCGGCGGCGTACGGCCTTCCGGTGCATCTCATCTATCGCCCCTTCCGGAACCCGTACTTCGATCGCTTCGTCGGCGCCGAGCGAGAGCGCGCCGGCACCCGCACGATCTCGAAGCGCGAGGCGGCACGCGAGGTGATCCGCGCGCTCCGCGCGAAGGCGGTCGTCGTCGTGCCCTTCGACCAGAACGCCACCGGGCGCTGGGGGGTCTTCGCCGACTTCTTCTCCGTGCCGGCGTCGACGCATCCCGGCCTCGCGCGATTCGCCATGATGTCCGAGGTCCCGGTGTTCCCCGCTTTTCTCGTGCGCCGAGGCGACACACCGCAGCACGAGCTCCGAGTGCAGGCGCCGGTCGAGGTGATCCGCGGCGGCAACCGCGAAGCGGACACGGTGGAGAACACACGGCGCTTCAATCGGGTGCTCGAGGAGGCGATCCGCCAGTATCCCGAGCAGTGGATCTGGATGCACAAGCGCTGGCGCACCCGCCCGCCGGGAGAGCCGCCGATCTATTAGAAGTCTGCGCCACGGATAGCTCATGGCGCAGACTCCTCCGCCAACCCCACTCGGAACGCGCTCGCAGAAGAGCTCGCGGGCGAAAGATGCTCCTCACCGGTTCGGAGCGCGCCCAGCCAGCCCCTCGCCGCCCCGGACGCGCTCGCTGTGAAGCGCTCGCGGGCGCAGAATGGTCCGCTTCACGCGGACCGCGCCCTTGCGAGGACGCCGAGCGGCGCAGTAAGAAAACGCCGGCCATGAAGCGGTCGAAGCGGACCAAGCGCTCCACCGCGGAGACGTTGCCGGCGGAGAAGCGGCGGCGGGCGGCGAAGACGCCGCCGGCCCGAACCAAGGCGTCTCGGGTCGAGGCACCGGCGAAGGCGAAGCGGCCGAGGAAGAACGCCGCGCCGGCGGCGGTTCCGAGGAAGCGCCGGCAGCCGCTCCCGGCCAAGGCTCCCGCGCGGGCCAAGCCCACGCGGCGGACGCGACCGGCAGCGCCACGGAACGTCGTGCGGAAGGACACGCGCGCGGCGCTCTCGCGCTCCGCCGCTCCACCGCCGGAGGACGCGGCCTCGATCGAGCGCGAGCTCAGGAGACTCCGGCGGGCGAGGTCCAGGCTCGAGCGTCAGCTCACCGCCGCGGTCCAGGAGATCGGCATTCTCCGACAGTACGAATGGCGTACCGCCGCCCTCGAAAAGGAAGTGCGGCGCCGCGACGACGAGATCGCGCGCCTCCGCGATCAGCGCGAAGGCGACGGCGGCGCTCCGCGCGCGCGCTGAACCCGTCCCGGCTTGCCGCTCGCCACGTGCGCGGCTACCGTCGGCGGATTCATGGGAGAGCACCGCGTCCTCGAAGCCGCCGGCGAGCAACAGCTCCGCGTGTTCACCCAGGCGCTGCTCGACGACGTGCGCGCCCTCGAGCGGATGCTCGAGAGCGGCGGGTTCGAGACCGGTCGCACGCGCATCGGCGCCGAGCAGGAGATGTTCCTCGTGGATGCCCGGCTCGATCCGGCGCCGGTCGCTTCCGCGGTGATCGAGCGCGCCGGCGATCGGCGGCTGACGAGCGAGATCGGCCGGTTCAACCTCGAGGCGAACCTGACGCCGCGGCTGCTCTCCGGCCGCTGCCTCCGCGATCTTCACGCGGAGATCGACGAGATCCTCGCGATCGTACGGCGCGCGGCCGCCGCCGAGCAGGCGGACGTGGTGCTCACCGGAATCTTGCCGACACTCCGGATGTCGGACCTCCACATCGACAACATGACCCCTGCGGTGCGGTACCAGGAGCTGAATCGCGCGATGAAGCGGCTGCGGGGCGAAGACTTCCACGTCTCGATCGACGGCCTCGACGAGCTCGACGTCACGCACGACAACGTGATGTTCGAGGCCTGCAACACGAGCTTCCAGGTGCACGTGCAGGTCGATCCCGGGGAGTTCGCGCACCGCTACAATCTCGCTCAGGCGATCACCGCGCCGCTCCTCGCGATCGCCGAGAACTCTCCGCTGCTGCTCGATCGGCGGCTCTGGGCCGAGTCGCGGATCGCGCTCTTCCAGGAGTCGACGGACGAGCGCTCCGACGCGCGGCAGGGTCGAGGCCATCCGGCGCGCGTCGGCTTCGGCAACGGATGGGTCGAGGCGTCCGCGCTCGAGATCTTCCGCGAGGACGTGGCGCGCTTCCGCGTGCTGCTCGCGCGCGAGCTCGACGAGGATCCGGCGGCGGTGCTGGAGCGCGGCGGTGTTCCCGAGCTGTCGGCGCTCCGCCTCCACACCGGCACGGTCTGGCGGTGGAACCGGGCCTGCTACGGCGTGCTCGAGGGACGACCGCACCTGCGGATCGAGCACCGCGCGCTTCCCGCGGGGCCGACGCCGATCGACGAGGTGGCGAACGCCGCGCTCTTCTTCGGCCTCGTGACCGCGCCCGCGGAGGCATTCGGCGACGTCCGCGAGCATCTCGCGTTCGACGACGCGAAAGCGAACTTCCTGCGAGCGGCGCGCGAAGGATCGAAGGCGCAGCTCGTGTGGCTGGACGGCCGCACCGTGGCGGCGGACGATCTCGTGCTCTCCGAGCTGCTGCCGGTGGCCCGCGAGGCGCTCGCGGGTTCGAACGTCGATCGGTCGGACGTGGATCGCTATCTCGGCGTGGTCGCCGAACGCGTTCGTCGCGAGCAGACGGGCGCGCGCTGGATGCTGCGGTCGCTCGCGACGATGGAAGCGGAGGGCACGCCGGAGCTCCGCTCGCGGGCGATCACGCGCGCGATGCGCGACCGACAGCGGAGCGGGCGAGCAGTGCACACGTGGGAGCTGGCGTCGGTCGACGACCTTCGCGACGGGCATCCTCGATACACCACGGTCGGGCAGCTGATGACGACCGACGTGTTCACCGTGCGACCCGGGGACGTCGCCGACCTCGCGCGCAGCGTCATGGACTGGCGGGACGTTCGCCATGTGCCGGTGGAGGACGAGCAGGGCCGGCCGGCGGGGCTGGTCACACCGCGCTCCCTGCTACGGCTCTACGCCGCGAGCCGCGGCGACGATGCCCCGATCCCGGTGAGCGCGGTCATGGAGCCGAACCCGCCTACGGTGTCGCCGGATACGCCCCTCCGGGAGGCGATCGCGCAGATGCAGGCGGCCGGGCTCGGCTGCTTGCTCGTCGTCGAGGATGAGCGGCTCGCCGGTATCGTCACCGACCGCGACTTCGTCTCGGTATCGGCGGAGCTGCTCCGGGATCCGCCGCCGTGCGAGCGGACGTGAGACCGCGCTTAGGCGGCGCTTAGGCGCGGTCCTTCGACGCCGCTGCGGCGCCGCCGACGGCGAGCACCGGCTCGCGGCGTCGCTCCTCGGCTTTCGCCGGTAGCGGCTTCAGCGCCGCCTCGCCGAGCGGCTCCATCTTGCACTGCCCTTCGAAGACCGCGCCTTCCTCGATCCGCAGGCGCTGCGCTCGAAGCACGCCGTTCACGCGAGCGGTCTGGTGAAGCTCGACCCGGTCGCGCGCGTGCAGGTCGCCGCGCACGATCCCGGCGACGATGATGTTCGGCGCATGGAGATTCGCGTGCACGCTGCCGCGCTCGCCGATCTGGATCGTCGCCGTCGCGGTCACCTTGCCGCGGAACTGCCCGTCGATCCGCACGTCCCCGTCGACGTCGAGGTTGCCCTCGATCTTGGTGCCGGCTCCGAAGAAGCTGCGCTCGGTCATGGGCATGCGGAATCTCCTCTCTGCATGACGGTGAAGCGGCGACTAAAACCCCGGTAACGGCCGCGAGTCAAGCTTCCCCCCGCGGTTGACCGTTCCGCGGACCGGCGGTAGGGACCTTGGTCTTCCGGCCGAGGGAGGTGACGAGATGGACGTCCAGAGCGTGAAGTCCGAGCTCCAGACACCGTCGGGAAACATGACGCTGCACGTGGCACGCCCGAAGGGCGCGAGCGGCGCTCTTCCCGCGGTGATCGTGATCATGGAGGCCTTCGGCCTGAACGATCACATCAAACGCGTCGCCGACCGCGTCGCCGGCGAGGGCTACCACGCGGTCGCCCCGGATCTCTACTATCGCGAGGGCGGCAAGGTCGCGCGCTACGACCAGCTGCCGGAAGCGATCGCCATGATGCAGCGGCTGACGGACGGCCAGATCGTCGAGGACCTGGGCGAGCTCCTGCGCGAGCTCGCGAAGGATCCCGCGGTCGACGGGCAGCGCATCGGCATCACCGGCTTCTGCATGGGCGGTCGCATCAGCTATCTCGCGGCCTGCGAGTTCCCCGAGATCCGTGCTTCGGTGCCCTTCTACGGCGGCGGCATCGCCGGCCAGCAGTTCAACCCGGATCTCCGCCCGCCGGTCGAGAAGACCGCCAAGATGAAAGCCGCGATCCAGCTGCACTTCGGTGAGAAGGATGCGTACATCCCGCTCGAGGTCGTCGAGGAGATCCGCCGCACCCTCGAGCGCGAGCAGAAGGTCTTCGAGGTTCACGTCTATCCCGGCGCAGCTCACGGGTTCTTCTGCGACGAACGCGGCGACTATGACGAGCAGGCGGCGAAGCTCGCCTGGAGCCGCATGACCGACTTCCTCGCGCGACATCTGAAGAGCTGATCGCGCGTGGAGGTCGACACCTCGATCCCGCTCGGCGACTGGCGCGCCGTTCCCGACGCCGCCCGCCGCGCGGAGGCGCGTGGGTTCGCCGGCGTCCTCGCGCCCGAGATCGCCAACGATCCGTTCATCCCGCTGGCGATCGCGGCGACCGCGACCGAGCGGATCCGGCTCGGCACCGCGGTCGCGATCGCCTTCCCGCGGAGCCCCATGGTGGTGGCGGCGACCAGCTTCGATCTGCAGCGAAACTCGGGCGGCCGCTTCGTCCTCGGCCTCGGCACGCAGGTGAAGGGCCACAACGAGCGGCGCTTCAGCGTCAAGTGGGAGTCGCCGGGTCCGCGCATGAAGGAGTACGTCGAAGCGCTGCGCGCGATCTGGGGGACGTGGGAGCACGGCGAGGCGCTCCGGTTCGAGGGGCGGTTCTACCGCTTCACTCTGATGACCCCGGAGTTCTCCCCGCCGCCGACCGACTTGCCGGCGATTCCCGTGACCATCGCCGCGGTACAGCCGTACATGCTCCGCCTGTCGGCGGAGGTCTGCGACGGCGTCCGCCTGCACGGCTTCTGCACCCGCCGCTATCTCGAGGAGATCTGCCAGCCGGCGATTCGCGAAGGGCTCTCGCGCTCCGGGCGGCCGCGGTCGCGGTTCGAGATCTGGGGCGGCGGGTTCGTCGTCACCGGCGCGAACGGCGACGACCTCCGGCGCTCGTTCGACGCGATCCGCTATCGGATCGCGTTCTACGGCTCGACCCGCACCTACGCCGGCGTTCTCCGACTGCACGGCTGGGACGATGCCGCCGAGGAGCTCCACCGGCTCTCCGTCCGGGGCGAGTGGGAGAAGATGCCGAAGGTCGTGACGGACGAGATGGTCGAGACGTTCGCGGCCGTCGCCTCGTACGACGATCTCGCCGGCGCCGTCGAGCGGCGCTTCGGCGGAGTCAGCGACCGGGTCGCGCTCGAGTTCCCGAAGGACGCGCCCGACGAGCTCGTGCGCGAGATCCTCGCGGACGTACGCCGGATCCCCTGCGAGTTCTCCGGCTGGAATTGATCCCGTTCGCGGCGGGTGGCGCGTGAAGCCAGAGTCGGAGCTCGATGCGGCCGGCCGCGATGCCGGCCGCGCGCTCTGGGTGGCGCGCCTCCTGCTGCGCGAGGCGCAGATCTCGTTCTGGCTGACCGTCGCGCTGCTGGCGCTGCCGCTCTACCGCGTGCGCCGCGGAAGCATGCCGGCGGCGATCGGCGCTTCGATCGCGTTTCTCTTTCGCCGGCTGGGCGCGACGTTCATCAAGATCGGACAGATCATGAGCACGCGCCCGGACATCTTCCCGGCGAGCTTTCTCGAGCCGATCGAGGAGCTCCAGGACCGGGTGCCGCCGTTTCCGTTCACGGCGGTGCGCCGGACGCTCGAGGAGGATTTCGGCAGGCCGCTCGAGGCGCTGTTCGTCGAGTTCGGCAGCGCGCCGGTCGCGTCCGCCTCGGTCGCGCAGGTGCACCGCGCGGTGCTCGCCGACGGGCGAGTGGTCGCGGTCAAGGTGCGGCGTCCCGCGATCGTGCGCCGCGCGGTGCTCGACGAGGCGGTGCTGCGGATCGGTGCCCGGCTGGTGGCGCTGATTCCCACGGCGAAGCTGATCTCGCCGGTGGAGGCGGCCGAACAGTTTTGCCACGCGGTCAATCAGCAGCTCGATTTTCGCCTGGAAGCGGCGAACAACCGGCGCTTCCGGCGGAACTTCGCAGACGACCCGCACGTCGTGTTCCCCGAGCTCGTCGACGAGCTCTGCACCGATCGAGTGCTGACGATGGACTTCATCGAGGGTGTGAAGGAGGCGGGCCTCGAGGCGATCGGCAACGATCCCCGCTTCCTCGCCCGCAAGGGCATGGAGATCATCTGTCGCATGATCTACCACCACGGCTTCGTGCACGCCGATCTGCATCCCGGAAACTTCTTCTGGCTACCCGGGAACCGGGTGGCGCTGGTGGATCTCGGGCTAATCGCCGAGCTCGACGACGAATCGCGGCGGAAGATCGCGCTGGTGAACTTCTACATGATCGCCGGCATGGGGCCCGAGCTCGCGCGCGTGTTCTACGACGAGGCCGAGTGGCGGGACGTCCCCGACTACGCCGCGTACGAGGCGGACGTCGCCGACTTCGTCGCGCGCATCCACGGCCGTCCGATCGAGGAGCTGCAGATCACGCTCCTGATCGGCGAGATCTTCAACCTGCTCCGGCGGCACCGGATCCGCGCGCGCGCCACGTACACGGTGGTGAACATCGCGCTGATGGTGGTCGAGGGGCTCGGGCGGAAGCTCGATCCGACGCTGAACCCGTCGATCGAGGCACGCCCGTGGCTCGAGTCGGCGCTCTCGGCGCCGGCAAGCACGTAGTTGCGTCGGCTCGCCGGGAGAAGCATGAGCGGAGCGGAGGTGCCGCCCATGGCCACCCGCGAATCGGCGACGAATCCGTTCCTCCAGGGCAACTTCGCGCCCTGGCGAATGGAGGGAGACGCGTTCGATCTCGAGGTCACCGGAGAGATCCCGCACGGCCTCGAGGGCACCTACTACTGCAACGGTCCGAACCCCGCCTACGAGCCGCTCGGGCGCTATCACTGGTTCGACGGTGACGGCATGGTGCACGCGGTTCGCCTCGAAGGCGGCCGCGCGTCGTACCGCAACCGCTGGGTCTGGGGCCGCGGCCTCGCCGAGGAGCGCGCCGCCGGGCGCTCGCTTCACCCGGGGCTCCTCGACCTCGGCGGCACGGAGACCTTCTCCTTCAAGAACACCGCGAACACGAACGTCGTCTGGCACGGCGGCAAGCTCCTCGCCCTCGTCGAAGCGACGGTCCCGACGGAGCTTCGCGCCGACACCCTCGAGACCGTGGGAGAGTACGACTTCGGAGGACGGCTCTCCGGGCCGATGACGGCCCACCCGAAGATGGATCTCGCGACCGGGGAGATGCTCTTCTTCGGCTACTCGCCCTTTCCGCCGTACCTGCAGTTCCACGTCGCCGACGCAGCCGGTCGGCTGGTGCGGAGCGAGCCGATCGACGTCGCCTGGCCGTCGATGATGCACGACTTCGCCGTCACCGAGCGCTACGTCCTCTTCCTCCTGTGTCCGGTCGTCTTCTCCTTCGACGACGTGGCCGCGCGCGGCGGCGCGTTTTCCTGGGAGCCCGAGCGCGGCATGCGGATCGGAGTGATGCCGCGATCCGGCGGCGACGTCCGCTGGCTCGCGACGGATCCTTGCTTCGTCTTTCACCCGCTGAACGCGTACGAGGACGGCGACGCGATCGTGCTCGACGCGGTGCGCTGGACGAGCGGCCGGTTCGTGGTGCGGCATGCGGGGTCCGGCGGCCCACAGGAAGACGAGGACCGCGCCGTGCTCCACCGCTGGCGGCTCGATCTGGCGAGCGGAACGGTTCGCGGCGATGCGCTCGACGATGCGGAATGCGAGTTCCCGCGCGTCGACGACCGGCTGATCGGCCGCCGGCACCGCTTCGGCTGGGTCGCGTCCCGCGCCCGCGACGATGACGGCGTCAGGCCGTTCTTCACGGCGATCCGGAGATACGACCTCGAGCGCGGCGATTCGGAATTGCGTGAGTTCGGCGCCGGCCACGGCGTCCGCGAGCCGATCTTCGTGCCGCGAAGCTCGGCGGCCGGCGAAGGCGACGGCTACGCGCTGGTGCTGGTCTACGATCCGGAACGCAACACCAGCGACTTCTGGATCCTGGACGCTGCGCGGATCTCCGGCGAGCCCGTCGCGCGCATCCACCTGCCGCACCGCGTGCCGTACGGCTTCCACGGCAACTGGGTCGCCTAGCGGGGGACGTTTCACACATTGAGCGCATTTCGCCGTGGTCGGCCTCGATGCGGCGGGTTCCCCGGCCAGGCGTCAGTCCGAAGCCGCAAATGCGCTCAATGTGTGAAACGTCCCCGGAGGTAGTCGCCGAGGAGGCCTTTCGTGTGCTCGGCCTCGTGGCACTCGGCGCAGAGGTTTTCCCAGTTGCTGCCGTCGGGCGGGTTGTTGTCGTGATTCCCGTCCTTGTGATGGACCGTCAGCAGGTGGAGGTTCTTCTCGTCGAACTCGCGCGCGCAGCGGGCACAGATCCAGCCGTAGATCGCGAGCGACCGCGCGCGGTAGTCCTGCGATCGCGACCGCGCCGCGCGCTTCGCGTCGCGAACGACCTCTTCGACCTTGCCGGCATCGGAAGGCCGGCGGCGCCGGCTCGGGCGGAAGCTCCGGCTACCCACGCTCCGTTCCGCGGCGAACCTGCGCGCTCGTCCGCAAGCGGAGCGCGTTCAGCCGGATGAAGCCCTCGGCGTCCGCCTGCCGGTAGACGGCGTCCTCCTCGAACGTCGCCACGTCCGCGCGGTAGAGGCTCCGTGGCGCCTTCCGTCCGCTCACGCCGACGCTTCCTTTGTAGAGCTTCAGCCGCGCCGTTCCCGTCACCACCTTCTGCGACTCGTCGATCGCCGTCTGCAGCATCTCGCGCTCGGGCGCGAACCAGAAGCCGTAGTAGACGAGCTCCGCGTAGCGCGGAATCCACGAGTCGCGGAGATGAAGCACCTCGCGGTCGAGCGTCAGCGATTCGACCGCACGGTGCGCCGCGTGCAGGATCGTGCCGCCGGGCGTCTCGTAGACGCCGCGCGACTTCATGCCGACGAAACGGTTCTCGACGAGATCGACGCGGCCGATCCCGTGGCGACCGCCGATCTCGTTCAGGCGCGCGAGCAACGCCGCGGGCGACAGCCGCTCGCCACCGACCGCGACCGGGTTCCCCTCCTCGTAGTCGATCTCGATCTCCTCGGGCCGGTCCGGCGCCTTTTCCGGCGACGTCGTCAGCTGGAACATGTCGTCGTAGGGCGCACGCCACGGATCCTCGAGGATGCCGCCCTCGTAGCTCACGTGGAGGAGGTTCCGGTCGGTGGAGTACGGCTTCTCCGCGGTGACCGGGACCGGGATCGCATGCCGGGTGGCGAACTCGAGGAGCTTCGAGCGCGAGCGCAGGTCCCACTCGCGCCACGGCGCGATCACGCGGATCTCCGGCTCGAGCGCGTAGTACGTGAGCTCGAACCGCACCTGATCGTTCCCCTTGCCGGTGGCGCCGTGCGACACCGTGTCGGCGCCGGTCGCGCGCGCGATCTCGATCTGCCGCTTGGCGATCAGCGGCCGCGCGATCGAGGTGCCGAGGAGATAGGTGCCCTCGTACACCGCCGCGGCGCGGAGCATCGGAAACACGAAATCGCGAACGAACTCCTCGCGGAGATCCTCGAGGTAGACCTCGGAGGCGCCGGTCCGCCGCGCCTTCTCCTCGACCGGCGTGATCTCCTCGCCCTGGCCGAGGTCGGCGCAGAAGGCGACGACCTCGCAGCCGTAGGTCTCGATCAGCCACTTGAGGATGACCGACGTGTCGAGCCCGCCGGAATACGCGAGCACGACCTTCTTCGGAGCCTGCGTCATGCGCTCGCCGCCTTCTTCCGCGCCAGCAGCCGCACCGGGCGCCGTGCGTTCCGCACGCGCTCGCCGGCCGCCTGCGCGAGCCACACCATGATCCCCTTCTGCACGTGCAGCCGGTTCTCGGCCTGATCGAGCACGATCGACTGCGGCCCGTCGAGCACCTCGTCGGTGATCTCCTCGCCGCGGTGTGCCGGCAGGCAGTGCATCACCAGCGCGTTCGGAGCGGCCATGCCGAGCACCTCGCGGTTCACCTGATAGCTGCGGAACGCGCGCCGCCGCCTCGCGCCCTCGGCCTCCTGTCCCATGCTCGTCCAGACGTCGGTGTAGATGACGTCGGCGTCGCGGACCGCCTCGGCGACCGATTCCGTCACGCGGATGCGCGCGCCGGGCATGTCGGCGGCCATCTCGAGCGCGCGCGGGCTCGGCTCGTACCCCGGCGGGCAGGCGAGGCGGAAGTCGATGCCGAGCTTCGCCGACGCGAACAGGAACGAGTGCACCATGTTGTTGCCGTCGCCGACGAACGCGAGACGCAGGCCCGCGAGCCGCTTCCGCTTCTCGAGCAAGGTGAAGCAGTCGGCGAGCACCTGGCAGGGATGGGACCAGTCCGAGAGGCCGTTGATCACCGGCACGGTCGAGTGCGCGGCCAGATCGACGAGCGTCTCGTGGGAAAACGTGCGGGCGACGATCATGTCTACCCAGCGGGAGAGATTGCGCGCGATGTCGGAGACCGACTCGCGGCGTCCGAGCTGGATGTCCTGCGGCGCCAGATAGACGGAGCTGCCGCCGAGCTGGAACATGCCGATCTCGAAGCTCACGCGCGTCCTGAGGCTCGGCTTCTCGAAGATCATCGCCAGGGTGCGGCCGGCGAGCCGAGGGTGCGGCCGCCCCGATTTGAGCGCGGCCTTCAGCACCTTCGACAGCACGAAGATCTCCTCGATCTCCGTGGTCGTGAGATCGGCGAGCGTCAGGAGGTCGCGCTTCACGCGCCGCCCCGCGCGGCACTCTCGAACAGGTCCTCGACGACGTCGAGGCCGCGGTCGATCTCCTCGGCCGCGATCGTCAGCGGCGGCAGCAGCCGGACGACGCGCTCGGCGGTGACGTTGATCACCAGGCCACGCTCGAGCGCCGCCGCGACCAGCGGCCGCGCCTCGCGATCGATCTCGATCCCCCATATGAGCCCGCGGCCGCGGACGTCGCGGATGAGCGGCAGGCGGCGGCGGAGTGCTTCGAGCCGCTCGCGCACGCGCTCCCCCTGCCGCCGGCAGTGATCGAGCAGACCCTCGGCGCCGAGCGCCTCGAGCACCGCGACCCCGGCGGCGCACGAGACCGGGTTGCCGCCGAACGTCGATCCGTGCGTGCCGCGCGTGAGCGCCGCGGCGACACGGTCGGTCGCGAGCATCGCGCCGATCGGCAAGCCGCCGCCGAGCGCCTTCGCCAGCGTCATCACGTCGGGCGCGATGCCGTCGTGCTCGTACGCGAAGAGCCGTCCGGTTCGTCCGATTCCGGTCTGGACCTCGTCGAGCATGAGCAACAGATCGCGCTCGTCACAGAGGTCGCGGAGCCCGCGGAGGTAGCCGTCCGGCGGCACGTGCACGCCGCCTTCTCCCTGGATCGGCTCGACCAGAATCGCCACGGTCTCCGGCCGCACCGCGGCGCGCATGGCTTCGAGGTCGCCGAAAGGCACGTAGCGGAAGCCCTGGAGCATCGGCTGGAATCCGGCCTGGTGCTTCTCCTGGGCGGTTGCGCTGAGCGTCGCCATCGTTCGGCCATGGAAGGAGCCGAACGCGGTCAGGATCTCGTAGCGGCCGCCGAGCACGTTCGCGCCGTAGCGGCGCACGCACTTGATCGCCGCCTCGTTGGCCTCGGCGCCGCTGTTCGAGAAGAACACCCGGTCGGCGAACGAGCGCTCCGTGAGCAGCTGCCCGAGACGCGCGGCGGGCTCGTTGTAGTAGACGTTCGAGGTGTGGAGCACCCGATCCACCTGCGCGTGGATCGCCGCCGTGACGCCCGGATGATGGTGGCCGAGGTTCGTCACCGCGAGGCCGCAGAAGAAGTCGAGGTACTCCTTGCCGTCGGCGTCCCAGACCCGCGCGCCTTCGCCGCGCACGAACGCCACGGGATAGCGCGCGTAGACGCCGAGCTGCGTCGCGTCGCTGAGCGCGAGGATGTCCGCGTTCGTCATCGCGTCGAGCTCGGAGTCACGCCGGCCGGCGCTGGCGCGCGGCCGCGCGGCGCGGCGCGAGCCAGGTGACCTCGGTGCCGACGCCTTCCTCGGTGAAGATCTCGAGCAGCACCGCGTGGCGCTTCCGGCCGTCGATGATGTGCGTCTTCTTGACGCCGCCCTTGAGAGCCTCGACGCAGCACTCGACCTTGGGAATCATGCCGTCGCCGATGACGCCGCTCTCGATCAGCTGGCTGACCTGGTCGCTCGACAGCGTCGGCAGGAGCTCGCCTTCCGCGCCGTGGATGCCGTCCACGTCGGTCAGCAGGATCAGCTTCTCCGCCTGCAGCGCCTCCGCGATCTTGCCCGCCGCGAGATCCGCGTTCACGTTGTAACTCTCCCCGTTCTCGCCGGCGGCGACGGGTGCGATCACCGGGATGAAGTCCGCGCTTTCGAGCGCCTGGATGACGCGCGGGTCGACCTTGATGATCTCGCCGACGTGACCGACGTCGACGGGCTCGGGCGGCCGCCCGGCTTCCTGCACGCGCACGGTCATCTTTCGCGCCAGGAGGAGCCCGCCGTCCTTCCCCGAGAGCCCGACCGCCTGCGCGCCCTGCTGGTTCAGCAAGGTCACGATCTCCATGTTGATCGTGCCGCCGAGCACCATCTCGACGACGTCCATCGTCGCCTCGTCGGTGACCCGCATGCCGCGGACGAAGCGGGTCTCGATCGACAGGCGCTCGAGCGTGCGGTCGATCTGCGGGCCGCCGCCGTGCACGACCACCGGATGGATGCCGACGAACTTGAGGAGCGCGACGTCGCGGGCGAAGCTCGACTTGAGATCGTCGTCGACCATCGCGTTGCCGCCGTACTTGAGGACGAAGGTCTTGCCGACGAAGCGGCGAATGTACGGCAGCGCCTCGAGCAACACCTCGGCTTTTTCGATCGAATGCATGGTCGGCGGACCCGAAGCGCTGCTCATAGCGAAATGCACCCGACCAGAGAAGCCGTCGAACCCGGGCGCTGGAGGAAGGACGTAGTGCGCCGCGGAGCGGCCGTCAGAGGATGTAGCGGCTGAGGTCCTGGTCCTGGAGGATCGGCGCCAGCCGCTCGCGGACCTTCGCGCCGTCGATCGTGATCGTCCGTCCGGAGAGCTCCGGGGCGTCGAACGATACGTCGTCGAGCAGCCGCTCGACGACGGTGTGCAGGCGGCGCGCGCCGATGTTCTCGGTGCGCTCGTTCACCTCGGCGGCGATGCGAGCGATCTCCTCGACGGCGTCGCCCGTGAAGTCGAGATGGACCTGCTCGGTCTCGAGCAGCGCCACGGTCTGCTTCAGGAGCGCGTTCCGCGGCTCGGTCAGGATGCGCACGAAGTCGGCGCGCGTCAGCGGCTCGAGCTCGACGCGGATCGGGAAGCGTCCCTGGAACTCCGGGATCAGGTCGGACGGCTTCGCCACGTGGAAGGCGCCGGAGGCGACGAACAGGATGTGGTCGGTGTGCACCATCCCGTACTTCGTCGTCACGGTGGAGCCCTCGACGATCGGCAGCAGGTCTCGCTGCACGCCCTCGCGCGAGACGTCCGGGCCGCGCGCGCCCTCGCGGCCGGCGATCTTGTCGATCTCGTCGATGAAGACGATGCCGGCGTGTTCGACGCGGCGCACCGCTTCGCGCGTCACCGCCTCCATGTCGACCAAGCGGTTCGCCTCCTCCTGCGCCAGGATCGGCAACGCCTCGCGCACCTTGAGGCTCCGCCGCTTCGTGCGCTTCGGCATCAGGTTCGAGAAGAGATCCTTCAGGTTCGACTCGAGGTCCTCCATGCCCTGGGGCGCGAGGATGTGCATGCCCGCCCCCGCGCTCACCGGCATGTCGATCTCGACGACGCGGTCGTCGAGCTTGCCCTCGCGGAGCCAGCGCCGGAGCTTCTCGCGCGAGCGGTCGCCGGAGTCCTCCGGCTCCTCGGTGCCCGCCGGGCGAATCCCCACCGGACGGGGCGGCATGAGGATCTCGAGGATGCGGTCCTCCGCCGCGTCGCGCGCGCGGCTCTGGACCTTCTCCTTCTCCTCGTCGCGGACCATCTGCACGCCGATCTCGGTGAGATCGCGGATGATCGACTCCACGTCGCGCCCGACGTAGCCGACCTCGGTGAACTTGGAGGCCTCGACCTTGAGGAACGGCGCCTGCGCGAGCTTGGCGAGGCGCCGCGAGATCTCCGTCTTTCCGACGCCCGTCGGCCCGATCATGATGATGTTCTTGGGCGCGATCTCCTCGCGCAGGTTCTCGGCGACCTGCTGGCGTCGCCAGCGGTTGCGGAGCGCGATCGCCACCGCGCGCTTCGCCGCGTGCTGGCCGACGATGTAGCGGTCGAGCTCGGAGACGATCTCCCGCGGCGTCATCGGGGTAACGCGCTCCGGAGCATCGGTTCGAGTCGAAAGCTCCGCCATCGTCCCGCCAGTGTGCCCGACCGTCTCGTCCATCGCTACGTGGGCTCCGCGCGCTCCGTGGGCTCCGCGCCCAGCTCCTCGAACGTGAGACGGTCGTTCGTATAGACGCAGAGGTCGGCGGCCTCCTTCATCGCCGCCTCCGCGATCGCGCGGGCGTCGAGCTGCGAATGGCGGACGAGCGCGCGGGCCGCGGCGAGGGCGAAGTTGCCGCCCGAGCCGACGGCGATGACACCGTCGTCCGGCTCGATCACGTCTCCCGCACCGGAGATCAGCAGCGAAGACTCCGCGTCGGCGACCACCAGCATCGCCTCGAGGCGGCGAAGCACGCGATCGGCGCGCCAGTCCTTGGCGAGCTCGACGGCGGCGCGCTTCAGGTTGCCGCGATACTGCTCGAGCTTGGCCTCGAACTTCTCGAAGAGCGTGAGAGCGTCGGCGGTGCCGCCGGCGAAGCCGACGAGCACGCGCTCCTGATACATCCGCCGCACCTTGCGGGCGCCGTGCTTCACCACCGCGGCGCCGAGGCTCACCTGACCGTCGCCGACGATCACCACGCGGCCGCCGTGGCGGACGCAGAGGATCGTCGTCGCCCGCAGCGGCTCACTTCGCACGGGGGTGGGCACCGTCGTAGACCTTCATCAGGTGGTCGAGATTCACGTGCGTGTAGCGCTGGGTGGTCGAGAGGCTCGCGTGACCGAGGAGCTCCTGGATCGCCCGCAGGTCGGCGCCCTGGTTCAGGAGGTGCGTCGCGAAGCTGTGCCGGAGCGCGTGCGGTCCCGCCGCCGCGGGAATACCCGAGCGGCGGACGGCGCCGCCGACGATGCGGGCGACGCTCCGGGTCGTCAGGCGGCCGCCGCGCCGATTCACGAACACGGCATCGCGGACGATGCCTTCGGCGGCGAGCCGCGCGCGGTACGCCCGCAGCGCGTCGAGCGCGATCTCGCCGATCGGTACGATCCGCTCCTTCCGCCCCTTGCCGAAGGCGCGGATGCATTCGTTCTCGAGGTCGAGGTCGCGCCAGTCGAGGCCGACGAGCTCGCTCACGCG
>JAXDLK010000194.1:0-5390 GCA_034666665.1 Candidatus Binatota bacterium | reverse complement strand
GGACGAAGGCACCTCGAGCCGCCGGCGAATCTTCCTCACGTGGAACGAGGCCGGCACGCGAGCGAAGTTGCCCGCGACCGTCTTCTGCAAGGGCACGCAGCGGCTCGAGAGTCGCTACATGCTCGCCTTGAACGGCGGCATCGAGGCCGAGGTGACCTTCTACAACGTCGTCCGGCCGAACCTCGCGATCGAGGCGCCGCAGGCTTACTTCGCGAGCTGTCATCCGCGATCGTTCAACTCGATCATCATCATGCGGGACCTCGGAGAGGAGGCTCGGTTCTGCGAGCACTCGACGCCGATCTCGGGCGAGCGTGCGCAGAGTCAGATGAAGCTTCTCGCGACGCTGCATGGCAGGTACTACGAGAGCCCCGAGCTCTGGACGACGCTCTCGCGGTTCAACACGTGGGAGAAGTACTTCACCGTCACGGTCGAAGAAGCAGGCTTCGGCGCGGCGTGTGCGCGCGGCTTCTCCGAAGCGGAGGAGGTGATCCCGCCGGGACTCTTCCGCAGGGCCGGGGAGATCTGGCCGGCGACCCTGGAGTGCGTCGAGCGTCACCGGGAGCTGCCGCGAACCCTGGTGCACTCCGACGTGCACCTCAAGAACTGGTACGTCGCCGCGAACGGCGAGATGGGCCTCAATGACTGGCAGTGCTCGTGCAAGGGAAACTGGGGCCGTGACGTCGCCTATGCGATCTCGACGGGGCTCGCCATCGATGACCGCCGCGCGTGGGAGCGGGACCTGCTGCGCTTCTACCTGGATCGCCTGCACGCCGCCGGCGGGCCGGCGATCACGTTCGACGATGGCTGGCTCATCTACCGCCAGCAGCTGTTCTCGGCTCTCGCCTGGTGGACCGGCACGTTGGGGCAGCCGCCCGAAGCACCGAAGATGCAGCCGAAGGAAACATCGCTCGAGTTCATCAAGCGGATGACCCGGGCGATCGACGATCTCGACGCCCTCGCCAGCTTGGGACGCGCCTAGTCCGCGCCACAGATCGCTCGTGGCGGAGACTCCTCCGCCAACCCGCCTCGCCGAACGCGCTCGCAGACGAGCTCGCGGGCGCAGGATGGTCCAGCCCTCGCAGAAAGCTCGGCGGTCCAAGATGCTCCTCGCCAGCGAGGAGCGGGCCTGCACAGCTCGGACCGCGCCGGAGCGGCGGGCCGTCCCAGGCGGACGGAAGTTCTTCGAGGGGCGCGGCGAGCCGCGCTCACTCAGGCCGCAGCATCCATGCGATCCGTGGTACGGCTTCGCGCTGGATCCGGGTTCGAGAACTCCATCGCTCCGTCGTCGACCGATCCGAAGCGCAGCGACAGGACGTCGAGCAGATAGTTCTGGTAGAGCCGCCACGGCTTCTTGTTCCCCTGCTTGGGGAACTTGTGGATCGAGCGCTGGATGTACCCCGACGTGAAGTCGACCCACGGCACCTCGACGATCGACGGATCGTTCCGCCGCGCCGTGCACTGCCGGAGACCATGCTTCGCCATGTGGTTCAGCAAGCGGCAGACGTACTCGCACGTGAGATCGCACTTGAGCGTCCACGACGCGTTCGTGTAGCCGATCGCCGACGCCAGGTTCGGCACGTCGGCCAGCATCATGCCCTTGTAATTGAGGGTCTGTGCGAGCTCGATGCTCGTGCCGTCGACCACGAGCTCGACTCCTCCGAGCACCAGCAGGTCGAGGCCGGTGGCAGTGACGACGATGTCCGCCTCGATCTCGTCGCCGGACCCGAGCTGGATGCCTTTCTCGGTGAAGCTGGCGACGGTGTCCGTGACGACCGAGGCATTTCCCTGTTTGATGGCGCGGAACAGATCGGCATCGGGTACCAGACACAGGCGCTGATCCCAGGGGTTGTACCGGGGGGTGAAGTGCGTCCCCACGTCGTACGCTGATCCGAGCGAGCGCTTCACGCCGCCGACGATCAGCTTCTTCATGCGATCGGGCCATCGCCGCGACGCACCGAAGAAGAGCATGCCGAGGAAGACGTTCTTCCAGCGCGTGATCGCGTACGCGAGGTGGGACGGCAGGTGACGGTTCAGCCAATTCGCGATCGGGTCTTCCGCCGGCAGCGAGACGACGTACGTGGGCGAGCGCTGGAGCATCGTCACGTGCGCGGCGGTCCGCGCCATCGCCGGCACCAGCGTCACGGCGGTGGCCCCGCTGCCGATCACGACGACGCGCTTGCCGGTGTAGTCGAGGTCGGTCGGCCACTTCTGCGGATGGATCACCTGTCCGGCGAAACGCTCGCTGCCGACGAATTCCGGCTCGTAGCCGCGCTCGTAGCTGTAGTAGCCGCTGCACATCAGCAGGAAGTTGCAGGTGAGCTCGATCGGCTCGTGCTCGGCGCCCCTCTCCACCTCGACGGTCCAGCGCGCATCGGCGGTGGACCACGACGCGCGCTTCACGCGGTGGTGAAAGCGGACGTGCTCGTCGATGCCGTGGTCGCGCGCCGTGTCGCGGATGTAGCGGAGGATCGACGGTCCGTCGGCAATCGCCTTGGGATCGGTCCACGGACGGAAGCTGTAGCCCAGGGTGTACATGTCGGAATCAGACCGCACGCCTGGATATCGAAAGAGGTCCCATGTCCCGCCGATCGCGTCGCGGCCCTCGAGGATCGCATAGCTGCGATCGGGACAGCTCCTCTGCAAGTGAACGCCGGCGCCGATGCCCGACAGCCCAGCGCCCACGATCAAGACGTCGAAGTGCTCGATGGCCATGGTGCCTCCGCCGACGTTTGTACCGGCGAAACGCAGGCGTGTCAGCGGCCATCCTTCGGGGGCCGACGGACGTGCTCGGCCGGCAGGATTCCACGTCGCGGGGCCGCGAGCCTGGCTCACGCGCTCGAAGAGATTTCGCGCCGCGTACACCCCGAGGATCGAAGATCGACAGAGACCAGCGGCCGGAGGGTGATGGTGAGAAGCGGTCATGACGAGGTCTTCGGTTCTCTTCGCGCGTCCGCCGAAAAACGCGGGAGTCTACGACTACGACTTTCAGTAGAAACCCTGAGCTCGCGGTCTCGCCATCGGCGTAACATTTCGATTTGTTGAGCACAGCATTCGCTCGAGCTGGCACAGAATCATCTACATCACGGTCGGTAATGGTTCACCTCTCTGTTCTCCGAGGAGCGACCTCCTCGCGCAAATCCGGTGAACCATCGCCAACGTGACTCCGCCGCCGGCGCCCGCAGATCCGGAGCGCGAGCATCCGAGGCTCGTCCCCACCGTGGAGCTGGCGGTCGCGCTCACGTCCGAACGCGATCCGGATCGCTTGTTCGTCCAGCTCTGTCGACGGGGGCGCGAGCTGCTCGCATCGAAGTACGCTCTCGTCGGAGTGCTGAACGAGGCGGGAACGGACTTCTCCCATCACGTCGCCGCCGGCGTCGATCCCGAGAACCGCGCCCGCTTGCTCCCGAAGTCTCCCGCCGCAGGCATCTTCGGCCGCGTCATGCGCGAACGAGCTCCGCTGCGTCTCGCGGGGCCACCTGCGGCGGCCGAAGCCCTCCGCCTGCTGAGCGACCTGCCACAGCTCGAATCCCTACTCGTCGTCCCGATCATGACGCCTTCCAAGGTCTACGGCTGGCTCTGTCTCGCCGACCGGCTCGGTATCGAGCAGTTCACCGGCAGTGACGAGCAAATCGCGCGATCACTCGCCAGGGCGGCGGCAGTGACGTACGCGACGATCCTGGGCGCCCCGCCGTCGGAGCGCTTGCCTTGGGCGAGCTCGCCGGAGACGGCTTCTGCCGCCCCTGGCGTGACGACGATCGTGATCGTGGACGAGCGCCGCATCGTCCGCGAAGGAGTGCGCGCGCTGCTCGAGCGCGAGCCCGGCTTGCGGGTCGTCGGCGACGTGGGCGACGGGCTGGAAGCAATTCGAATGGTCGAGCGCCTGCGCCCGGACATCTTGATCGTCGACGTCGCGATGCCGGGCCTCGGGGGCCTCGACGTGATCCGCGAGCTCCGCAAGCAGTCGCATGACACCAAGGTGATCGTCCTCTCGATGTACTCCGACGAGCGCTACGTGCGCGAGGCGATCGGAAGCGGGGCGCTCGGTTACGTGCTGAAGACCTCGGGGTCGCGAGAGCTCATCGAGGCGATCCGGCTGGCGGCGAGCGGGCGCCGATATCTGAGCCCGCCGCTCACCGAGCGCGCGATCGCGGTGTACGCCAAGGGCGTCGCCGCCGGTGAGCTCGATCCCTACGAGCTATTGACGACGCGCGAGCGCGAGGTCCTCCGGCTCGTCGCGGAAGGGTGCTCGAACAAGGAGATGGGCGCGCGATTGTTCATCAGCCCTCGCACCGTCGAGGCCCATCGCTTCAAGCTGAAGCGAAAGCTCGGCCTGCGAACACACAGCGACATCGTCCAGTACGCGCTCCGGCGGGGACTTCTTTCGCCGTCCGGGTGACATGGGCAGAACGCTCGCCGCGAAAGACAACGTAGATCCCCGCACGTCGAATTACGTACATCTCCGGACGATCCTGCTCGGAGCGGGCGGCCTAAACTGAAGGTCGGACATGTTCCTCGCGCGCGTACACCTCGGTCAGCCGCTTCCAGCGTCGGCGGCACCGCCACGGCCCCGGTGCGTCGAATTCAACGAAACGTCGGCGGCCGAGGGGTGAGCTTCTCCATGAACGGCGGAGAGACGAACCGGCTCCGAGTTCTCGTCGTCGACGACGAGCCCGGCGGCCGAGCTCTCGCCGCGCACGAGCTCCGGAAGGAGTTCGAGGAGTTCGAGCTGATCGAGATCGGTGAGCCGCGCGAGCTCGCTGAGGCGATCGAGAAGGGAGGCTTCGAGCTGGTGGTCACCGACTACCAGCTCGGTTGGACGGACGGTCTCGCCGTGCTGCAAGCGGTGAAGCGGAAGTACCCCGATTGCCCCGTCGTCATGTTCACCGGCGCCGTGAGCGAGGAGTTCGCCGTCCAAGCCATGAAGGCTGGATTCGACGATTACGTTCTCAAATCGTCGCAGCGATTCGGCGGCCTCAAAGCCGCGGCACGCACGGCGCTCGATGACGCGCAGCGCCGGCGGGCGCAGCGCGAGGCGGAAGTCCGCCACCGCGAGTTCTTCGACGGGGTTCCGGTCGGTATGTACCGAGCGTCCGTCGACGGACGCATCCTCACCGCGAATCCCGCGGCGGCGCAGATTCTCGGCTCCCCGGACTGCGAGAGCCTGATCGGTTTGAACGTCGCCAGCCTGTACGCCGATTCGGCGGAACGCGGCGCACGGTTGGAGCTCGGGCGGCCGGGCGTCGCCGAGGAACGCGAGCTGCGGTTCCGGCGACTGGACGGGCGGATCATCTGGGTGGTGAACAACGCTCGGATGACCTGCGATGCGGCGGGCAACGTCCTCTACTCCGAAGCAGCGATCCAGGACGTGACCGTCCGGAAGCAGGCGGAGC
>JAXDLK010000193.1:0-3767 GCA_034666665.1 Candidatus Binatota bacterium | reverse complement strand
CTCGACGCGAATGAAGGCGGGCACCGCGCAGAAGCTCGTCCTCAACACCGTCTCGACGATCGCCATGGTTCGCCTCGGGAAGACGTTCGGAAACCTGATGGTGGACGTGAAGGCGTCGAACGACAAGTTGCGCGCACGAGCGCGGCGCGCCGTCGCGATCGCAACTGCCGCCCCGGAGGACGAGGTGGCCCAAGCCATCGCTGCGGCCGAGGGAGACACGAAGGTTGCGATCGTTTCGCTGCTAGCCGGCGTCGACGCGCAAACCGCGCGCTTGCGGCTGACTGCGGCACGCGGTGTGATTCGGGAGGCGGTCGCGGATGTCGTGGGTTGAAGCCGAGCTCCGAGAGCAGCCGGTGGCGCTCGAGCGGTTCCTCGCGGCCGAGTCGGCAAACGCGTCGGGCATCGTCCGCGACCTCCTGCGCGAGGACGTCCGTTATCTCCTGATCGTGTCGCGCGGGAGCTCGAGCAATGTGGCGCGCTACCTGCAGTACCTCTTCGGTGCTGCCAATCAGCTCCCGGTCGCATTCGCAACCCCGTCGCTCTACACCGTCTACGAGACGCCGCCGCAGCTCGGCCCGGCCGCCGTGATCGGGATCTCGCAGTCGGGTGCCTCGCCCGACGTCGTCGCCGTGCTCGACGAGGCGCACCGCCAGCAGCGGCCGACGCTCGCGATCACCAACGACCCGGCGTCTCCCCTCGCACACGCGGCTGACTGGATTCTGCCGTTGCACGCAGGCAAAGAGCACGCCGTCGCAGCGACGAAGACGTACCTGAACTCGATCGGAGCGGTCGCGCTGCTCTCGGCAGCGGGCGACCGCGAGCGGCTGGCAGAGCTGCACGCGATGCCCGGCAAGCTGTCAGAACAGATCGACCGGTCTCTGGACGCGTCCGATGCGCTGGAGCCGTACCGCAACGTCGAAGGCGGCAGTGTGATCGCGCGCGGTGTGAACTACGGGACGGCGTTCGAGATCGCGCTCAAGATCCGCGAGCTCTCGGGCGCGCAGTTCGAAGCGTTCTCGTCGGCGGACCTGCTGCACGGCCCCATTGCGGCCGTCAAGTCGGGGCGGCCCGCGATCGTGATCGCGCCGTCAGGCCGGACGCTGGCCAGCATGGCCGCGGCCGTGGAAGACGTGCGTAAGCGTGGATCCGAAGTGATGGCGATCAGCGACGACCATGACTTCCTCGCGGCGGCCGATACCGCCTTCCCGCTGGTAGCCGGCGTCCCGGAATGGTTGAGCCCGCTCCTCACCGTCGTACCCGGACAGGTTGCCGCCGTCCGCCTGGCCACCCTGCAAGGCGTCGACGTCGACAGCCCGGCCGGTCTGACGAAGATCACGCTCACTCACTGAAGAGAGCCGAAACTCGAACAAGTTACGAGGACTTCATCGGGTCGAGATACACATCATCGATCGCCGCGGCGCCGCCGACTGCGGTGAAGCGGAACGACACCGACGAGGTCAAGAGGGGAAGGACCCCGCCCAGCATTCCGATCTCCGGCGAAGGCTTCCAGCCGCTACCGACCGTGTAGGTGCCACCGTCCAGGATCCCGAGCACGCTCGAGAGCAGCCCTCGATAGACGATCTGGACCTTCACCTTCGAACCGAAGTCGCCGCGCGCGACAAAACGCATCTTGCTCGAGAGGAGGGAGATGCACATCCCCGGACTCGTCGCTGATGCACCAGCCGGCAGCGACAGCGAGGTGACGTCCGTCCTGCTGTGCACATAGAACGACTCGTTGCCGGAGGCGGCACGGGCGCCGCCGCTCAGGCTCCAACCGCTCCCGCCCGACTCAAAGCCTCCGTCGGGTGCGAATGCGTAGTGGGCGTAGTCCGACCAGGCCGCGAAGGGCGTCGAAGTCGGAGACGGACAGGCAAGGCCGAGGCCGGCGGAGGCCGGCGCGGCGCCCATCGCCATTGCAATCGTGCCGCCGACAAGACCGAGAACAACGACCGCCCTCACGCGTCGGAAAAAAGGATTCATCGCCACAGAATTCACTCCCTCAGATAACCGCAGAAACTTGCTTTGCTCACTTTCTCCAAGTCCGGTGTACCGACCTCCCCCTATGGGGTGATTTAGGAGCGGGTCAAGAAATCGCAGCGGTGCGCCGATACCGCAGAAATGGCGACATCCGTCGCGACTGGATCCCCCTTGCCCGAGAGCGGCGCCCTTTCCAGTGGCGTGGATGTCGACGCAGATGCCCTGATCGAGCGCTCGCGGAAACTCGCCGCCACGCCCCTCGGCGATCGCGACCGGCTCGCCTCACTCCTACTTGGCGGCTCGTTTCTTGCAGTTGCAATCACGCTTGCGGGGCTTGCCCACTCGTCCCGGCAGGCGGGCTTCTGGACGCTCCTCGTGTTCGTAGCCTGTTACGCGCTCGCCTCCCGAATCGACTTCGAGATCGGTACCGGGTCGGCGCCGCCTACGCAGCTCGTGTTCGTGCCGATGCTCGCACTGCTGCCGGTGCAGTACGTGCCACTGTGCGTCGTAGCGGGGCTGCTCCTAGGCGGGCTTCCCGACTACGCGCGCGGCCGCGTTCCGGTGGATCGCAGCCTTCTGCGCCTGGTGAACTCCTGGCATGCCGTGGGTCCGGCGCTCGTCCTCGTCGCCGCCGGGCAGCCCGAGCCGACGGCCAGGAACCTGCCCATCTACGCGCTGGCTCTGCTGGCACAGTTCGCCTTCGACTTCGCAAGCACGGCTCTCCGCGACCGTCTCGGTCTCGGTGTCTCACCTTTGAGCCTCCTGCGCTTCATGGTCTGGATCTGGGCCGTCGACTCGGCGCTCACGCCCATCGCCGTCCTCGCCGCGCTCGGCTTCAGCACTCACCCTACGTTGGTCGTCGTTTCGCTGCCGTTGATCGGGCTGCTCGCGTATCTCGCTCGCGAACGGCAGGTCCGCATCGACCACGCACTCGAGCTTGGACACGCTTACCGAGGCACGGCGATGCTGCTCGGAGACGTCGTCGAGGCCGACGATGCCTACACGGGCAGCCACAGCCGCGACGTGGTGTCGCTCGTGATCGACGTCGCCGAGCGCATGGGACTCGACGCCGGTCAGCGCCGAGACGCGGAGTTCGCAGCTCTCCTGCATGACATCGGCAAGATCAAGGTTCCCGGCGAGATCATCAACAAGCCCGGCAAGCTGACGGATGAAGAGTGGGAGATCATGAAGACGCACACCGTCGAAGGCGAACGCCTCCTCTCGCAGGTCGGCGGGATTCTCGGGAATGTCGGCAAGATCGTTCGTTCCTGCCATGAGGACTGGGACGGGACCGGCTACCCGGACGGTTTGTCGGCTGAAGAGATCCCCCTGGTCGCCCGCATCGTCAGAGCGTGCGACGCCTACAGCGCTATGACCACCGATCGGTCCTATCGCAAGGCGCGGCCCGCGGACGAAGCGGTCGCCGAGCTGCTCCGCTGCTCGGGCACCGACTTCGACCCGGTCGTCGTCGAGGCGCTCGCCGCCGCGGTCTCCAGCTCGTCCTAAGTTTCAGAAGCGTGGCGATGCGCACAACGTCCCGCGATGGAGAAGCTTGCTCGCTTCGGGCTCGTAGCGCAGGGAATCTCGTTCGGCCTCGTCGCTGTCCTGGCGATCGAGCTCGCCCTCGGCAAGGGCGGCAAGGCAACTGACCGCGAAGGCGCGCTTGAGACGATCGCGCACAGCGGGATCGGACGGGTCACGGTCTTCGTTCTGGCCTTCGGCTTCGGCGCGTACGCGCTCTGGCGCCTCGCGCAGGTCTTCCTCGGCCACGACGTCGAAGAGAAAGGCGG
>JAXDLK010000192.1:0-5670 GCA_034666665.1 Candidatus Binatota bacterium | reverse complement strand
TCGGAGCACTCGGTCGACAACCCCGGGCCCGAGCGTCTCGCGCTGCTGGTCTTCATGGCGCCGCCGCCGACGGTCTGACGGTGGCGAGCGACGATTCGGCGGCGGTTCAGGCCGCGAACGACGCCTTCTATCGCGCCTTCGAGAGCTTGAAGCTCGAGGCCATGGAGGCGGTGTGGCTTCGCTCCGCGCGGGTGCACTGCACCCATCCCGGATGGCGACGTCTCTCCGGCATCGGGGCCGTGATGGACAGCTGGCGCGGCATCTTCGAGAACACCATGGAGATGCGCTTCGAGTTGACCGGTGTCGAGGTGTCGGTCGCCGGCGAGGTCGCGTGGGTGGTCTGCACGGAGAACATCACCAGCCACACGCTGGATGGAATCTCCCGCGGAAGGGTCGAAGCGACGAACGTGTTCGAGCGCCGCGACGGGCAGTGGCTGCTGGTGCATCATCATGGATCGCCGGCGTCGCCGTCCGTCGATGACGACGACCCGACGCCGGCGCTGCAGTGAGCCGGTAGCGCGATTGCTCACCGCGGACCGGCTTGGTACATTGCCGGGTTCCGAATTCCCCCGCGATCGCGAGGCTCGAACACTCATGTTCATTCCGGCGACCCAGCTGCGCAACGGAGCCGTCATCAAGTACCAGAACGACCTCTACCGCGTCACGGACGTCATGCACGTGACGCCGGGGAACTGGCGCGGAATGGTGCAGACGAAGCTCAGGAACATCCGCACCGGGCTCGCGACGGAGAACCGGTTCCGCTCCGAGGACAAGGTCGAGCGCATCACTCTCGATCAACAGGAGATGGAGTTCCTCTATCAGGACGGTGAGGACTACCACTTCATGAACACCGAGAGCTTCGAGCAGATCGTTCTGCGCAAGGAGGACCTCGGCGACTCCACCGGCTTCCTCACGCCGAACCTCCGCGTGCAGGTCGAGCTCTACGACTCCAAGGCGGTCGGCGTCGAGCTGCCGAAGACCGTGGACCTGAAGGTCGTCGACGCTCCGCCCGGCATCAAGACCGCCACCGTCACGAACGTGCTGAAGCCCGCGATCACGGAGACCGGGCTGGTGGTGCCGGTTCCGAACTTCATCGACACCGGCGAGGTGATTCGCGTCGACACCTCGTCGGGCGCCTACCTGTCGCGCGCCAAGTGACCGATCAGGCGATCGCGCGCTCCGACCTCAGGCGACCGATCTCCGCGGCGTCGTAGCCGAGCTCGGCGAGGATCTCCGCCGTGTGCGCCGCCAGGTCAGGCGCTCCTCGGCGCACCTCCGGCGCCGTCTCGGAGAAGTGGAGAAACGGCCCGATGGTGTCGATCGGTCCCTTCCCCGGAAGGTCGATCTTCCGCACGTACCCGTTCGCGCGCGCGTCGGGGTCGGCCGCGACCTGCGCGTAGCTCTGCACCGGCGCCGCGAGCACGCCTTCGGCTCGAAGCCGGCGGACGCACTCGTCGACCGTCGACTCCGCGAACCGTGCTCGGAGGATCTCGAGGAGCGGAGCGCGGTTCTTGAGCCGTCGGCCCACCGAACGGAACCGTTCCTCGGCCGCCAGCTCGGCGAGACCGATCGCCCGACAGATGCCCGGCCAGGCGTCCGCTACTTCCGCGAGGACGAAGTCGCCGTCCCGAGCGGCGAAGCTCGTCCACAGCGTCTTGATCAGAGGATGTGACTGGCCGGCGCGGGGCGAGACGGTGTGGGCGAGGAGATGATTCTGCAGCTCCCAGGCCTGGACGCCGATGAGGCCTCCGACCAGTGAGACGTGCACCTCCTGGCCGCTCCCGGTGCGCTCGCGGCCATAGAGCGCGCCGAGCACGGCGAAGGCCAGGTTCACCCCGCCGAGCGCGTCCGCGAGAGCGACGCCGACGGGCAGCGCGTGTCCGTCCGTTTCCCCCGTGACGCTCATGATGCCGCTCTCCGCCTGCGCGATCAGGTCCACGCCGGTGGTCCATCGGCGCGGGCCCTGCGGCCCGAAGGTGGAGACCGCTGCGTACACGAGGCGAGGGTAACGCTCGTGGAGGTCGGAGTAGCCGAGACCGAACTTCTCCATCGCGCCGGGCTTCAGGTTGTGCGCCAGCACGTCCGCGCGTCCGAGCAAGCGATGGACGACGCCGACCGCCGCCGGCTTCTCGAGATCGAGGGACAGGCTCCGCTTTCCGCGGTTGTTCACCAGGAAGAACGCGTTCACGCCATCGACCTCGGGGAAGTTGGCGCGTGCGGGGTCCCCGCCGATGCGCTCGATCTTGACGACGTCGGCACCGAAGTCCGCGAGCAGCGCGGTCCCGTAGGGGCCGGCCTGGTGCTGCGTGAAGTCGAGGATGCGGATGCCGTCGAGAAGTCCCATTGTCCCTCCGGATGATCGCTCGCGCGAGGCCGGTAAAGGCCTCAGCGAAGCAGCGTCATGCCGTTACCGAGCAAGCGATCGACGGCGTCGATCATGTCCTCGGACGGCGTCACGTGAAGGTCACGCGGCAGCTCGATCAGCGCCTCGCGATCGTCGCTGACGAGCACGCTCAGGTACGCCGGACAGCGCCCGCGGTGTTGCGCGATGATGTCCCGCAGCTGCACGAGGTGCTCGTCCGTCACGCGTTCCGCGCGCAGGCGGAAATGCACCTGCTTCACCGCTTGCTCGCGTGCCGCCGCCAGCGGACGGAGCTCGTCGGCGATGATCTGGCAGCGTTCGCGCCGTGCGTCGATCATGCCGTCATCCCCGCCGGCGGTCTCCTGCTTGTCCAGCGTCCCGCTGACGAGGACCGGATCGTCGCTCTGGATCAACGCCTCGAACTTCCTGTACCCGTCCGGCCAGGCGATCACTTCCACGACACCTTCCTTGTCCTCGAGCAGGAACGTCGCGTAGCGTTCGCCCTTCTTGCTGTTCTTGAGACGCACCGTGTGGATCACGCCTCCGAGCTTCACCTTTTCCTGATCGGGGCGGCTTCCGAGAGTGGCGGTCGTCACGGTCGCGAGCCGCGCGAGGTCGCGGCGGTACTTGTCGAGCGGGTGCGCGGTCAGAAAGAAGCCGATCGCGTCTTTCTCGTGGCGCAGCATCTCCTTGTCCGACCAGGCAGGGATGTCCGGCAGCCGCGGCGGATCGCCGAGGCCGCCGCCGTTCGCCGTGCCGGCGAAGAGGCCGATCTGAGTCGAGCAGGCATCCCGCTCGGAGCGCTCGGCCCAGCGCATCAGGTCCTCGAGCCCGGCAAGGCATCTCGCTCGGGTCACGCCGAGAGAATCGAAGGCGCCGCATTTGATCAGGCTCTCGAGGACGCGCTTGTTCAGCAGCGGCCCGGACACCCGCCGGCAGAAGTCGGCGAGCGTGACGAAGGGCTCGGTCCGTCCCGTGAGGATCTGTTCGATCGCCTTGGACCCGACGTTGCGCACGGCCCCGAGACCGAAGCGGATGTCGGAGCCCGCGACGGTGAAATCCTGTCGGCTCTCGTTCATGTCCGGCGGCAGGACGCGAATTCCGTGATCCCGGCAATCGGCGATGTTCTTGTAGGTCTTGTCGGTGTCGTGCATCTCGAGGCTGAGCAGCGACGCGAGAAACTCCTGCGGGAAATGCGCCTTCAGGTACGCCGTCTGGTACGAGATCAGCGCGTACGCGGCCGAGTGCGACTTGTTGAAGCCGTAGGCGGCGAAGGTCTCCATCTGATCGAAGATCTCGCCGGCCGTCGCCGCGGCGATGCTCCGCTGCTTCGCACCGTCGAGGAAGCGCACCCGCTCGCGCGCCATCTCGTCTTTCTTCTTCTTGCCCATCGCCCGCCGGAGATTGTCGGCGTCGCCGAGCGTGTAGCCGGCGAGCACCTGCGCGATCTTCATCACCTGTTCCTGGTAGACGATGACGCCGTAGGTCTCGCGGAGGATCGGCTCGAGCTCGGGATGGAGCCAGCGGATCGCTTCCTTGCCGTGCTTCCGGCGGATGAACACGTCGACCATCGTGCTGCCGTCGTCGAAACGGGCATCGAGCGGACCGGGGCGGAAGAGCGCGAGCACCGCGATCACGTCCTCGAACGTCGACGGGCGCAGATCGGTCAGCAGCTTCCGCATGCCGCTCGACTCCATCTGGAAGATACCCACCGTGTCCGCGCGTGACAGCGCCTGGTACGTCGCGCGATCGTCGAGCGGCAGCCCCGCGAGGTCGATCGTGACGCCCCGGTTCTCCTGGATGCGGCGGACGACGTTCTCGAGCAGAGTCACGTTCTTCAGCCCGAGGAAATCGAACTTGATCAGCCCGATCGCGTCGATGTCGCCGTACGGATACTGCGTGACGACGATCCCGTCGTCGACGTAGAGCGGCAGGTCCTCGACCAGGGGCCGGTTCGAGATCACCACTCCCGACGCGTGCTTCGACGGGTGCCGCAGCAGCCCCTCGAGCTTGATCGCCAACTCGAAGAGCTCGCGCTCGCGGTCGCCACGGTCGCGGATCTCGCGCAGGCGAGGCTCCATCTCGAGCGCCTTCTCGAGGGGGAAATCCTTGCCCTGCTTCGGCGCGGGATAGAGCTTCGCCATCCGGTCCGTGTCGGCGTAGGTGAAGTCCAGAACCCGGCCGACGTCCTTGATCGCTTGCTTCCCCTTGAGCGTGCCGAACGTGATGATCTGCGCCACCCGGTCCGCGCCGTACTTCTGCCGCACGTAATCGATCACCTCGTCGCGGCGTTCCCAGCAGAAGTCGACGTCGATGTCCGGCATCGACTTCCGCTCCGGGTTGAGGAAGCGCTCGAAGAGAAGCCCGTAGGGAATGGGATCGAGGTCGGTGATGCCGCACGCCCAGCCGACCAGGCTGCCGGCCGCCGAGCCGCGGCCGGGCCCCACCGGGATCCCGCGCCGCCTCGCTTCGCCGATGAAGTCCGCGACGATCAGGAAGTAGCCCGCGAAACCCATGTCGCGTATGACCCCGAGCTCCATCTCGAGCCGCTCGTGGTAAGGCACCTCGTTCTCGACCGTCCAGCCGTCCCGCTCGCGCAGCCGCTGGAGCCGCCGCTCGAGCCCCGCGGTCGCTTCGGCGACGAGGAACTCTTCGAGGCTCTGGCCCGCGGGGGTCGCGAACGCCGGGAACTGGTAGCGGCCGAAGCGGAGCTCGACGTCGCATCGGTTGGCGACCTCGAGGGTATTCGCGATCGCTTCGGGAAGGTCCGCGAACGCACGCGACATCTCGTCCGGAGACTTCACGTAGAGCTCGTGAGTCCCGAGCTTCCACGCCTTCGGGTCGTTCCGGCTCTTCTTCGACTGGATGCAGAGGAGAACTTCGTGCGCCTTCGCATCGTCCGGGCCGAGGTAATGACAGTCGTTGGTGGCGACGATCGGCAACCCGAGCTCGCGGGCAAGCCGAATGAGCTCCACGTTGGCCTGCTCCTGGATGGCGAGCTTGTTGTCCTGCACCTCGACGTAGTAGCGGCCGGGAAAGATCGAGGCGTAATCCTCCATCACCTGCCGCGCGCGATCCACGCTGCCGAGCCGCAGGCAGTCGTTGACCTCGCTCGACAGGCAGCCGGAGAGCGCCAGCAAGCCGCCGTTCCAGCGACGGAGCAGCTCGCGATCGATCCGCGGCTTGTAGTGAAAGCCCTCGAGATAGCCGGCGCTCACCAGCTGGCAGAGGTTCCGGTAGCCGTCGAGCGACGAGGCGAGCAAGGTCAGGTGGTGGTTGCCCGCCGCCTCGTAGTCGTCGCTCCGGCC
>JAXDLK010000191.1:0-3736 GCA_034666665.1 Candidatus Binatota bacterium | reverse complement strand
TGCTCTCCCTCGACGAGATCGAGCGTGTCGCATCGGCCCGTGTGCGGGTGTTGCCGGTCGGCGGTCACCTCTCCGAGGCGTTTCGCCGCTGCTGCATCGCCTGGGAGGTCGATCGGCCGGAGCGGTTGACGTCGCACCGGCCGGTCGTCGGACCGCTGATCGTGCTCGCGAAGCGCGCGGTTCGGCGGCTTCTCCGGTTCCAGAATCAAGCGGCGATCGCCCGGCAGCAGGAATTCAACCGGAACCTGCTCGTCGTCCTCGGCGAGGTTCTGGAGCACCTTCCGCCGCGCGATCGTCGAGCTTGATGGCGCGCCCGATTCACCAGCTGGTCCCGAACCTCGCGCTCGGCGACGCCATCTCGCAGCAGGCGATCACGCTCCGCCGGCTGCTTCGAGGCCTCGGCCACGCCTCCGAGATCTATGCCGAGCACGTCGACGGCCGGATCGCCGGCCAGGCGAGACCGCACCGTCGGCTCCTGGAAGAGATCGAGCCCGACGCCGTGGTCCTCTTTCACTTCTCGATCGGCTCCGAGGTGACGGACGTCTATCGATTGCTCGCGAATCCGCGGGTGCTCGTCTACCACAACGTGACGCCGCCGGAGTATTTCCGCGGCGTCAACGAGCGCGTGGCGGAAGACTGCCGCCGCGGCCGCGAGGAGCTGGCGCGGCTCGCCTCGAGCTGCCGCCTCGCGCTCGCGGATTCCGAGTTCAACCGCGCGGAGCTCGAAGCGCTCGGCTATCCCGCGACCGCGGTGCTGCCGATCGCGCTCGACGAGTCGCGCTTTCGCACGCGTCCGGTCCGGCGGATCGAGCGGCCATATCGCGACGGGCACGTGAACTTCCTGCACGTCGGCCGACTGGTGCCGAACAAGCGGATCGAGGACGTCCTCAAGGCGTTCTACTTCTACCGGCGGAAGATCAACCCCTCGAGCCGACTCTTCCTCGTGGGCATCGATACCGACACCGAGGTGTACGCGTTCGCGCTGCGGGAGCTGGTACGGGACCTCGGCATTCCGGGCGTGGTGTTCACCGGCGGCGTCAGCGAGCGCGAGCTCGCCTCGTACTACCGGATCGCGCACGTCTACCTCTGCATGAGCGAGCACGAGGGTTTCTGCGCGCCGCTGATCGAGGCCATGCACTTCGGCGTGCCGGTCGTGGCGTACGCCGCCGGCGCCGTTCCCGAAACCGTAGGCGGCGCCGGCGTGTTGGTCACCCGCAAGCGCTTTCCCGAGATCGCCGAGCTCCTGGCGATCCTCTGCGAGGACACCGCCGTGCGTTCGCGCCTGATCGAGGCCGGACGCGCGCGTGCGCGCGAGCTCACCGCCGGAGCCGTCGAGTCGCGGCTGCGTGGGTTGGTCGAGGCGCTGTGACTCGAGCTTCCGCGGCATGAGGGTCGCGTTCGTCGTCCAGCGCTACGGGCCCGAGATCGACGGCGGCTCCGAGAGCCTCTGCCGCGAGGTCGCGGAGCGCCTCGTGGGCGATCTCGACGTCGAGGTGGTGACGACGACCGCCCGCGACTATCTGAGCTGGGCGAACGAGCTGCCGACCGGCGTCTCGTCCGAGAACGGCGTCGTCGTCCGCCGCTTTCCCGTGGCCAACCGCCGGCGCGTGCGGAGCTTCGGCCGCCTCTCCGAGCGGCTCTACCGCTCGCCGCACACGGTCGAGGACGAGATCGCCTGGATGGTGCGACAGGGTCCGCGAGTCCCGGAGCTCCTCGGCTACTTGCGCGAGAGCCGCGGCGCGTTCGCCGCGTTCGTGTTCTTCACCTATCTCTACTACCCGACGTACTTCGGACTGCCGCTGGTATGCGAGCGGAGCGTCCTGGTGCCGACGCTGCACGACGAGCCGCCGGCGCGCTTCGACATCTTCCGGCCGCTCTTCCATCTGCCGCGGGCATTCGTGTGGAACACCCCGGAGGAGCGCGCGCTCGCCGGCGCGCTCTTCGCGGCCTCCGGCCGCGGCGAGGTCGCCGGCATCGGCATCGACGTGGGCGAGCCCGAGGACCGCGCCGCGTTCGCACGCGCGCACGGTCTCGACGAGTTCGTGCTCTACCTCGGCCGCCTCGACGTGTGGAAGGGAGTCCCGGAGCTCCTCGATCTCTTCGCGCGCTACCGGACCGAGCGGGCTCCGCACCTGACTCTCGTGCTCGCCGGCCGGAGCCACATGAAGCTCGACCGGCGCTCCGGTGTCCGTGCAGTCGGATACCTTTCGGACGCCGAGAAGCGGAAAGCCCTCGCGGGCGCCGCCGCGACGCTGATGCCGTCGCCGTTCGAAAGCCTCTCGCTCGCCGTGCTCGAGAGCTGGGCCGGAAGCACGCCGGTGCTCGCGAGCCGGCGGAGCGCGGCGGTTGCCGGCCAGTGCGCCCGGAGCGGGGGAGGCCTCGTCTACGGCGGATGGGAGGAGTTCCGCGACGGCCTCGATCGTCTTCGCGGCGCGGAGGGGCGGGAGATCGGACGGCGCGGTCGGGAGTTCGTCGAGCGTGAATGCGGCTGGGAGCGGGTCGTCGGCGTCTACCGGCGCGCGATCGACGAGGCCGCCGGCGGCGCGCGATGAGCGATCTTCCGTACGTCGCGATCGACCTCCGCGGTCTCCAGCCCGGGTTCAAGTCGCACCAGGGGCGCGGCATCGGTCGCTACGTGCGGTCGCTGGTGGCGGCGATGCTGCCGCTCGACCCGGACGCGCACCTCGCGTTCGTGATCGAAGGGGCAGGAGACGTCCGGCCGTTCGGACGCGGTCTCGACGGCAGGACCTGTCGCATCGAAGCGCCCGACTGGACCGACAGGTTCGGCGGCCAGTCGGTCCACGTGCGGCAACACCTGACCTTGCCGCGCGCGCTCCGGCCTTTGCCGTTCGATCTCTTTCATTTCTGCTCGCAGACGGATGCGCCGGCGACGATGTCCGTTCCCTACGTCGTCACCGTTCTCGACCTGATCCCCCACCGGCTTCCCGATCTCTACGTGCAAGGGAAGAGCCGCGCCCGCTTCCGGCTCGGCCGCTGGCTCGAGCGGCGCGCGCTCCGGCGCGCCCGGGGGCTGATCGCGATCTCCGAGCACACCCGCCGCGATCTGGTGAGTCTGCTGCGGATCCCGGAGGAGCGGATCGCGGTGACGCCGCTCGGCATCGATGCCCATCTCGCCCCCGCGCCCGAAGCGGCGATCGCAGCGCTCTGCCGCCGCCACCAGCTGTCTCCCGGTTACCTTCTCTACGTCGGCGGAATCGACCGGCGAAAGAACGTGCCCTTCCTGCTCGAGGTGATGCGGCTCCTCCTCGAGAAGCGACCGGAGACCGAGCTCGTCCTCGCCGGAAACTACCGTGACGATCCCGACTATCCGGAGCTGATCGGTCGCATCCAGCGCTCGGGGCTCGAGCGAGCGATTCGGCTCCTCGGGTTCGTCGCCGAGGACGAGCTCGCCGCCCTCTATTCGGCGGCTGCGGTGTTCGTCTTTCCGAGCCTCTACGAAGGGTTCGGGTTGCCGCCGCTGGAGGCGATGGCGTGCGGCTCGCCCGTGGTCGCCGCGGACCGTACCTCGCTCGGCGAGGTGCTCTCGCCCGCGGCGGTGCTTGCCGATCCGACGGACGCCGGCGGCTTCGCTCGGGCGGTGCTCTCCGTGATCGACGTCCCGTCGCGCCGCCGCGAGCTCTCCGAGGCCGGGCGCCGCCGGGCGGCCGACTTCACCTGGGAGACGACGGCGCGGGCGACGCTCGAAGCCTACCGCCGATTCGCGGCGATCGGTTAG
>JAXDLK010000190.1:0-7602 GCA_034666665.1 Candidatus Binatota bacterium | reverse complement strand
CGGTCGCGCTCTCGGTGGCGATGGTCGCGGGGCTCCTCTTCTCGCGGTTCCTGCTCGCCGACCTGAACCTGCGGATGGTCGAGCGGCTTCGCCAGGCGATGCAGCAGCGACTGCTCGCGGCGGAGGTGCGGCACGTCCGCGGCATCGCCGCCGGCGAGCTCGCCTCGCGCGCGTTCACCGATGCCGGGCGCCTCGTCGGATTCGTGCAGAACGTCCTCAAGCGAGCGATCGGCGAAGGTTTCCTGCTCGCCGGCGCGGTCGCCATGATGCTCTTCCTCGATTGGGGACTTGCGCTGCTGGTCCTCACCGTCGCGCCGCTCGTGCTGCTGCTGATGGCCGCGCTCGGGCGAGTGATCCGGCGGCTCGGCACGCAGGCGCAGGAGGAGATCGGCCGGCTGACCGGGCTCTTCGTCGAGGAGATGCGCGGCATCACCGCGATCAAGGCGGTCCGAGCCGAGGAGTTCGAGGAGCGACGGTTCGCCGCCGGCAACGCCGACCTTCGCGACCGCCTGCTCGGCGCGGAATGGTGGGCAGCCGTCCTCTTCGCGGCGGTCTGGCTGGTGACGTCGCTCGCGCTGCTCGCGATCATTGCCCGAGGCAGCCACCAGGTGATGGCCGGCAGTCTGACCGCCGGCGGGCTCCTCGCCTTCTGCCTGTACGCGCTGCAGACGATCGAGCCGGCGCGGCGGCTGAGCGAGCTCCACGGCCTCCTCCAGGGAAGTCTCGCGTCCGCCGAGCGCGTGTACGAGGTGATCGATCTGGCGCCCGCGGAGCGCGACGGGGTTCGTGTGCTGCCGGCACCCGTGCGCGGGGAGATCGAGCTCGCCGGGGTGACGTTCGGCTATCGTCCGGAACGTCCGGTGCTCGAACGGGCGAGCTTCCGCATCGCGCCTCGCGAGATGGTCGCGATCGTCTCCGCGTCCGGCGGCGGCAAGTCCACGCTCGCGGGCCTGCTGATTCGCTTCGAGGAGGCGGCGAGCGGAACCATCGCCGTCGACGGCGTCGACGTCCGGGAGCTTCGCCTCGACTCGCTCCGCCGCGCCGTCACCGTCGTCGAGCAGGAGCCGTTCGTGTTCGCCGGCACCCTCGTCGAGAACGTCCGCTACGGCACGTGGGACGCAACCGCGGCGTCGATCGAGCAGGCGATCGAGCTCGCCGGCCTGCGTCCGTTCGTGCGCGCGCAGCCGGCGGGGGCGGAGACGCGGATCGACGAGGGCGGGCGGAACCTCTCCGGAGGCCAGAAGCAGCGGATCGCACTGGCGCGGGCGATCCTGCGCGACCCCGCGATCTTGGTGCTGGACGAGGCGACCAGCGCGCTCGACAGCGAGACCGAGGAGCAGATCTTCGCGCGGCTCGAGCCGTGGATGCTGCGCCGCACCGTGGTCGTCATGGCGCACCGGCTGTCGACCGTCAGCCGCGTCCCGCGAGTCCTGGTGCTGCAAGGGGGCCGCATCGTGGCGGACGGACCGATCGAACACTTGCTCGAAGGCTCGCCCGCGTTCCAGCAGCTCTTCGGCGATCAGGCGTCGCTCCGGGAGCCGGCTCCGGACGAATCCGCGCCGCTTTGACGGCCTGCCCGGCGGGCGACGACCTCGGCGAGCAGCTCCTCGTACGCCGCCGCGGCTCGCTCGGCGTCGAAGCGCTGCCGGACGCGCGCCAGTCCGGACGCCGCCATCCGCGCGCGCAGCGCCGCGTCCTCGAGGAGGATCGAGAGCGCACGCTCGAGGTCGAGAGGGTCGTCCGGTCGAGCGAGCAGTCCGGCGATGCCGTCCTCTCCGACGACGTCGGACACGCCGCCCGTCGCCGTCGCGACCACGGGCGTGCCGCAGGCGAGGGACTCGATGGCCACCAGGGGCATGCCCTCGCGCAAGCGGGACCGGGTCGCGAGCGCCACCACGTCGACGGCGGTCATTGCTCGGCGGACTTCGTCGATCGGTCCGAGCGCGCGGATCCAGTCGCGGTCGGGCAGCCGGGCGCGCCCCTTCGATCCGCCGCAGACGAGCAGCCGCACGTCGCCGAGCCGTCGCCGGGTCCCGCCGACGGCGGCGACGAGATCGTCGATTCCCTTGGCCGGATCGAGCCCGCCGAAGAAGCCGATCCAAGGGCCGCCGGCCGGGAGCCCCAGCCCCTCGCGGACGCGGGCTCGTTCCTCGGAGCTCGGGACGTCGTCGCGGGCCGGGAAGCGGGAGAAGTTCGCGATCACCCGCAGCCGCCGCGGGTCGATCGCGGTCAGTGTCTTCGCCACCGCCGGGCCCACCGCGACGATCGCGTCCGCCCGTCGCGCGGCGAGCCACTGGACGCGCCGGGGAAGCGGCAGCGCCATGTGACGGACGAGCACCAGCGCCGCGCTGCCGCGGCGGGCGAGCGAGGCCCATACCCACTCGTCGGCGGTGGTGACCAGCGCTGCGTCGACCCGTCGCTCGCCGAGACGCCGCTCGATCGCGCGCACGGCACGGAAGTCGAGCGCGTGTCCGAGCGGCGCCTCCGCGATTCCGACCACGCTGGCGGCCGCGGCGGCTGCGAGCTCGCTTCCTCGCGGCAGCAGCAACGAGACCTGGTGACCGTTCGCCGTCAGACGACTGGCGATCTCCAGCGTCACCCGCTCGGAGCCGCCGACCTGGCGCGATCCGCAAATCCAGAGGATCTCCATTCCCCCGCCGTTGCCGGCAGCAGCCCTTCGGTGTCAACTCCGGACGTGCCACGGAGCCTGCACGTCCCCGGTGGCGCTCGTGGCTTTCCCGGCCGCCGAGCGCCGGCGCATTTGCCGACCGGCGTCGAGCGCGTGTTGATCGTTCGCCTCTCGTCGCTCGGAGACGTGGTCCACGGCCTTCCCGTCGCGGTCGCGCTCCGCCGGCGCTTTCCGCGCGTGCGCATCACCTGGGCCGTGGAGGACTGGGCGGCGGCGCTCGTCGAGGGGCATCCGGCCGTCGACCGGGTGATCCGGTTCCCGCCGATGCGCCGCGCGAGACTGCCGAGAGACCTCCGCTCGTGGGTGGCTGCCTTTCGCGGCGCCGCACGCGAGCTTCGCGAGGAGCCGTACGACGTCTCGCTCGACCTGCAGGGCCTCTTCAAGAGCGCGCTGATCGCGGCGCTCTGCCGCGCTCCGCTTCGCCTGGGCATCGCCGGCCAGCGCGAAGGGGCCGGGCTCGTGTCGGTTGCGCCGCCCGAACCCGACCCCGGTCGCCACGTGGTGCGGCAGAACCTCGCGCTCGCCGAGCTTCTCGGTGCTCCCGCCGATCCGATCCGCTTCGACGTTCCGATCGATGCCGCAGCGGCGCGGTCGATCTCGTCGCGTCTGGATGCGGCGGGGCTCGCGAGATCGCCGTTTGCCGTTCTGCACCCTTCGTCGGCGAACCGGTGGAAGACGTGGCCGCCCGAAAGGTGGTCCCGGGTGGCCGCGGCGCTGGCCGACGACCTGCCCGTGATCGTCATCGGCGGAAAGGAGTCACGCGCGCTGCAGGGAGCGATCGCGCGGGCGGCCGGGCCGCGGGTGCTCGACTGGACCGGCGAGACCACGCTCGCCGAGGTCGTGGCGCTCCTCGATCGCTCCACCGTGCACGTTGCTCCCGATACCGGAACGCTTCACGTCGCGGCCGCTCTCGGGCGTCCGGTTGCGGGCCTCTACGGGCCGACGCGCGCTCGGCGGCTCGGTCCGTTCGGCCAGGAGGAGAGCGTCGTCGAGCATGGCGAGCGCTGCGTGACCGGCTGCCCGCGTCGCTGCCGCCGCCGGCGCTGCCTGGAAGCGGCGTCGCCCGAGCAGCTCACCGGCGTCGCTCGGCAGGCATTGGCCCGCGGAGGGTCTCGAACCAGGGAGCGAGCGCCGTGAGGTAGCGTTCCGCGACGGTGCCGCAGTCGTCGAGCGCCGACCGCTGCGCCTCGAGCACGCGATCGCGGAGCGCGCCGTCCCGCAGCCATTCGGCGACTACGGCGGCCAGGCTCGTTCCTCCGTCGGTGCACGCTCCCGGCGCGGCCGCGGACAGCGCGGCAGCGTCCGCGGCGAAGTGCTCGAAGCGTGAGCCGAAGGCGACCGGAGCGCCGGCGGCGACGGCTTCTCGGAGGTTGTGGCCGCCGTGCCCGGCGAAGCCGCCGCACACGACCGCGACCCGGGCGAGGGCGTAGGTCGCGGCGAGCTCGCCGATCGTATCGAGGACGAGGAGCCTCCATCCGGGTTCGATGGCGGAGCGCCTGTGCGCCGTCCAGCCGCGGCGTCGCGCCGCGCCCAGGATCGCCGCCGACGTTCTGCCGTCCCGGGGCGCGACGATCGCGCGGGCGCCGCCGGCAAGCGAGCGCTCGATCGCCGGAAGCACCGAGGCAATCTCGTCGAAATGGAGGCTGCCGAAGACGACGACCGCCTCGGCGGCGTCGACGCCGAGGTCCTCGGCGAGCGCCGCCCCCTCCGGAGGGGATCCGGCGAGGTGCTTGAGGTTGCCGGCGGCAACGCAGATCTCGGGGGCGGCGCCGAGAGCGAGGAAGCGCTGCCGCTCGACGTCGTCCTGGGCGAGGATCGCCGCCGTCCGGCGGAGCATCCGGCCGACGAGCCCGCGCACCAAGCGGTAGGCTCGCGTGTCGCGGGGGTAGATCCGCGCGCTCGCAAGGACGACGGGGATCCCTCGCGCGCTCGCCCGTTCGATCAGCACCGGCCACAGCTCGGTCTCGATCAGGAGGAGTGCCGCGGGGCGCCAGCGGTCGAGCGCGCGGTCGACCCACGGCCGCCGGTCCCAGGGGGCGAGAGCGACGCGGTCACCGGGTTCCAGGCGGCGGGCTGCGAGCTCCTTTCCGGCGGCGTTCGCCGCGGTGTAGCCGGCGACGAAGTCGTAGCCGCGGGATCGCAGCACTCGAACGAGCTCGGTCGCCGCGGCGAGCTCGCCCGCGGATGCGCCGTGAAGCCAGACGAGCGGCGCTCCGGCGGCCGGCAGCATGCCGCGACGGCAGGCGAGATCCTCGTCGCGTCCACCCGCAAGACGCGCCGACACCCAGAGGGCGGTGAATACCGCCGGGGAGAGGGCGCGGTAGATCGTCTCTGCCGGCGAGGGATTCACGCAACTCCTTTCCGCACCGAGGGTTCGTGAGCGCAAGCGAGCGGGGCATTCGCCGCGTATGCCCCGCGATAACCGACTACGGAGGGAGCCGTGCTCTTCGAGGACTCTACGGTCATTCCCGAGCAGTTCTTCGGTAGCCGCCGGCGCTCGGCGGTGCAGGGGGAGCGGCGGCTCCTCCTCGCCGTGATGGAGGAGGCGATCGACTGCTACTGCAAGACCTCCGCTGCGCGGGACACGCGCAGCATGAACCTCTTCCGCGAGGCCGAGGAGTGGATCTTCGGCGAGGACCGGTCGCGTTGCTTCACGTTCTGCAACATCTGCGAGGTGCTGGAGATCGATGCGCAGTGCGTCCGCAGCGCCCTCGCCGCGTGGAGGGAGCGACGGATCCGATCCCGATCGCCCGCGCAAGCTGACCGGCTGAGGGTTCGAATGCACGTCGTGCATTCGAACGCGACCAACGGGAGCCGGAGCAGCAACCGCGTCAGTGCACCGTGAGGCGGCCCTCGAGGCCGCCTTCTTCGCGCTGACTCAGCCGCTCCCATCCACGAACGTTTCGGAGCGCCTCTTCCCGATCCGGGAGACGCCGACGACGGTCAGGCGTGACTCCCGGTCGAGGATCTCCCAAGAGACCTCTCCGGTGCGTCGGCGAATCACCTCTCCGAGGTGATCGTGCGGCGACGCCATCTTCTCTCCCAAGACCTCGCGACTGACCGGCACATCGTCCATGAACGCTCATGGCGCGGTTCCACCGACCGGGGAAGAGCTTGGAGGAGCCCGATGCCTTTCGCTACAACGGGTGCCCCCGTCGTCGTCGGGGAAGAACGTCGATGTCGCGTCTCCGACTCCTGCTCTCCTCGCTGGCGCTCGTGGTGGTTGCCGCGGCGGCCGCGGCCGGCCCGGCGACGACGCCGACGGATGGACGCGCCGCCGGTCTGCGCCCGAACGTGGAAGAGCTCCGGAGTCAGGTCGACGCGCGCGACCGGGAGCTCGCGGAGCTCCGCGCCGAGGTGGCGGCGCTGAAGGCGCGCTCCGCGACCCTCGGCGGCTGGCTCGCGCGTGAGCGGCAGCAGCATTCGGACGATGCGGCGAGCGAGAAGGCGCGACGTAGCGCAGCGCCGGAGGCTTCGAGCTCGGATCCCGCTTCGGGGCCGAGCACGGACGATCCGGCTTCCGCGGCGACGATCGCTACCATAGCGGAGCTGCGCGCCGAGGTGACGGCTCTCAAGGGACGCGCGGCGACGCTCGGCGGGTGGCTCGCGCAGGAGCGACAGCAGCATGCCGAGGACGTTGCGCGGTTGCGGCAGGCGAGCGTCTCCGTCGATCGCCGCGAATCCTCGGGCGGCGGCGACGCCGAGCGGCTCGCCGCGGAGAGGGACGAGCTCCGGGCGAAGGTCGCGGAGCTCGAGGAAGCGATCCGTGGCGCCGCGGCGGCGCAGGAAGCCGCGGTCGCGAAGGGCCGGCAGGAAATCGCTCGGCTGGAAAAGGACCTCGCCGAAGCGCGGGCGAAGATCGATGCCCGCGCGTCCGATCTCGAGCGTAGAGGCGGCGAGCTCGAGGCGGCTCGCGGGGAGATCGCCTCGCTTCGCGCGCGCGTCGCCGATGCGCAACGACTCGAGCAGGAGAAGCGCGGCCTCGAGGAAGACGTCCGGCGGCTGACGAAGACGAGCGAGGAGGCGGTGCGCGACCGCGAGCAGGCCCTGGGGGAGAAGAAGCGCGAAGTCGAGCGCCTGGAAAAGGAGCTCGCGCAGCTCAGGGGAGAGGGAGCCAAGCAGCTCGCGAGCGCCTCGGACCGCTTGCGCGCGGGCGCCGCGGAGGCGGAAACGCTGCGCATCCAGAAGCAGACACTGGAGGCGGAGGTGGCGCGCCTGCGGCGGATCGGTGAAGAAACCGCTCGCTCGCACGAGCGAACGGTCGGGGACGGCAAGCAGGAGCTCGAGCGGTTGCGGAAGGAGCTCGCCGGAGTCCGCGCGGACGCGCAGGCCAAAGCGGCTGCGCTCGCGGCCCGGGACGAAGACGCTCGTTCGCGCGCCGAGGAGCTGGCGGCGGCGAAGGAGCGCCTGCGAGCCACGGCCGCCGCCGCGGAGAAGCTTCGCGCGGACAAAGGCGCGCTCGAGGGCGAGCTCGCGAAGGCAGCCGCGGCACGGGACGCGGAGAGCGGCCGCCAACGGACGGAGCTCGAAGAGCGGAACGTGGAGCTCGCGGCCGCGGTCCAGGGTCGCGATACCGCCGCGGCGGAGGTGGAGCGCCTGACGGGAGACACCAAGCGCCTCGCCGCCGAGAGGCAGAAGCTCGAGCAGGCGCTGGCGAACGTCCGCGAGACGAGTGATGCGTCGCTTCGGACCGAGCAGCAGGCGCTCGCCGGCCAGAAGGCGGAAGTGGCGCGTCTCGAGCGGGACCTCGCCGCGGCGAACGATCGCCTGCGCGCGAGGGACGCGGAGGCAGAGGCGCTCCGGGCGGAAAAGGGCGCGGCTGAGAATGAAACTGCGAAGGCCGCTGCCGCGCGTGAGGAGGATATCCAGCGGCAGCGCCTCGAGCTCGCGGAGCGAGGGAAGCAGCTCGCCGC
>JAXDLK010000189.1:0-5437 GCA_034666665.1 Candidatus Binatota bacterium | reverse complement strand
TCTTCGAGGGCGTGGACGCCTTCGTGACGCCGACGCTGGCGCGCCCGCCCGCGCCTCTGGGCGAGCTCAACCAGAATCGCGAGGGCATGAAGGCAATGGAGTGGACGCGGCAGGTCTTCTCGTACGTGCCGTTCACGCCGCTCTTCAACACCACGGGGCAGCCGGCGATCTCCTTGCCGCTCCACTGGAGCGCCGGCGGCGTTCCGATCGGCGTACAGATCGCCGCCCGCTTCGGTGACGAGGCGACGCTCTTCCGTCTGGCTGCGCAGCTCGAAGAGGCGCGGCCGTGGAAGGACCGGCGCCCGCGGCTCCACGCCGCCGCGTAGCTTCGATCACCTCCTTCGCGTCGACGCGCTGCGGAGCCTTCGCGCTCACGGCGGTCCTCGTCGGGCTTTTCGCCGCCCCGGCGGCGCGAGCGACGACTCGTCACGGCGGCATCCAGATCTCGGGAAACCTGTCGGCGCAGGGACTGTTCCGCATCCAGGACGGGCCGAGCACGTTCAGCGGCTTCCACCCTGTGCAGGAACGGAACACCTTCCGCTTGCAATACGAGCAGCAGCTCGTGAACGGCGGCAAGCTCCTGCAAGGGATGGCCGACCTGCCGTTCATTCGCAGCATGAATTTCTTCGCCTATTACCGCGCGCGTTTGCCTCGGATCGGCGCCGGCCGAGCGCAACGTGAACAACGGTCCGCCGACGAGCTCTCGCGCTCGGTGGAGGCAGTCGCGTCAGCGTGACGCGGAGAATCCGGAACACGATCGAACGGATCTGCGAACAGCGCCCTTCGCCGTGGCGCCATCGCTCGCGGGCGATCACGACGGGAAGCTTCTGCTCGTATCGGTCGATCCCGGCGACCCGGTCGTGTGGGAGCTCTGACTGACGGCTCGCTCGGCGGAGGGCGCGACGCGGTACGTTCCATCGGAGGCCTGTGGTAGCCTCGCTCGCCACCATGGACGAAGGGCTCCGCCAAGTGCTCGTCGAGGTCGGGCGGCACTACGGCGAGCGGCTGCTCGCGGCAGCGCTCTTCGGTTCGCGCGTCCGACCGCATCCGCGGGCGGACGCCGACTGGGACCTGCTTCTGGTCTTGCGCTCCGAAGAACCCATTCGCAGGTCACTCTACGAGGAGTGGGCGCGTTCGCTCGAGCCTCGGCTCGAAACCCTGCTCCGCGACGTCTCTCCGAAGTTCGTCCACCTGCCCGAGCTCGGAGCCGAGCCGACGGGACTCTGGCTCGAGATCGCCACCGCCCACGAGGTCTTGAGCGATCGAAGTCGTCGCCTCGCCGGGTACCTCGCGGAGGTTCGCGGCTCGATCGTGCGAGGACAGTTCGAATCGTCGGAGGTGCACGGGGTGCGGTACTGGCGGCGAGCCGGATGACGAATCGCAGGCTCGTGATCGACTACGTGAGCCGCGCCGGTCATCGGCTGGCTGCGCTCCAGGTTCTACTGGATCGAGAGAGCTACGCCGACGTCGTACGCGAGGCTCAAGAGATCGTCGAGCTCAGCTTGAAGGCGCTTCTTCGGGCGAGTGGCGTCACCGTTCCGCAGATCTACGACGTCGGCGCGATCGTCGTCCGCGAGCGGGAGCGACTCCCGCCGGACGTCCGGGCGGACGCGGAGCGCATGGCCGAGATCTCCAAGGGGCTGCGGAAGGACCGCGAGATCGCCTTCTATGGCGCGGAGGACCTCGTGCCTTCCGAATTTTACGGCCGTGAGGATGCCGAGAAGGCGCTCGAGGACGCCCGCTGGCTCCATACCAGAGTGGCGAGCGTGGTGAAGCCCGCGTGAGCGAACGACCGCCTGATCGCGGAACCGCGGACCGCGTGTACGATGATCGGATCGGCGTTCACCGCTCGAGTCGCTCCAACCGGGCTCAACCCGCGAGCCAGCTGCGGCAGCCCGCGCGCTCGAGGATCGGATCGAGCGCGCTCCGGTCACGGACCGCGCCGTACTTCTGCCGGATCGCCGCCAGCGACTTGGCGTGGTACTTCTGCGGCTTCTGCGTCCAGCCGCGGCCGGCGAGAGCCACGGTGACCTCATCGCGTCCGGCGGCGATCGCCCGGGCGTTGGCGTCGGACCAGGGAAGAAAGAGCGCCGCCACCTGCCTTTCGAGCAGCGGCATCAGCGTCGGCTCGAGCGCGCTCCAGGTCTCGAAACCGTCTTCGGCTCGCGGGTCGAGCATGCGGCGCACCCAGGCGACGACGTTCGGCGCGCGCTCGTTCACGAGCGCGCCCGGAGTCGGATCGGTCCACGCGTTGTAGATCTGGCCCCAGAGACCGAAGTCGGCGAGCGCCGGACGGCGCCCGAAGCAATACGGGCGCGACGAGAGATGGCGATCGAGGATGCCGATCGTATCCTCGAACGAGCGCTCGATCTCGGGTGCGGTCTCCGGACTCGATCCGACGAACCAGACGCGCCCGACCATCCGCTCCTTCACGTTCGCAGCCGCCCGCGCGAGCTCGGCGCCCTCGAGCGCCGGCATCATCATGCGCGCGAGGCGCTCGGCCGCGGAATTCCGATCCACCTCGCGCGCCCAGCGGTAGTGGAACATCCACTTGTTGCCCCACTCGTCGGCGAACTCCTCGAGGAGCGCGGAGAGGAAGGCGAGCGCCGGGTCGTCCGGCTGGATCGATGGCTCGGGAAACCTCGACTCGAGCGATTCGATGATCGGTGTCGAGTCTTGCAGGCCTTCTCCATCCGGCGTCACGACCACCGGGATCAGCGGAATCTTCGCGTGCTTGCGGAACTCGGCTTCCGTATCGGCGCTGCGCTCGATCCACTCGTGCGGGATCCGCTTGTAGCGAAGATACGATCGGACCTTCACCGAATACGGCGAGAGCTCCGCTCCGAAGATGCGATACGCGTCCGCCATGGGGATGCCTCCGGCCGACCGGTCTACTCCAAGCGGCGCGAGTTCGCATCCGGCGGCAGAAGCGACTACTTCTTGTCGTGCGGCCTCAAGCGACGACGCCACCGGCGCGTAGCTCGCGGATCGCCTCGCCGGAGAAACCGACCTCGCGCAGCACCTCGTCCGTGTGCTCGCCGGCGACCGGCGCGGCGCGGCGAATTGCCGACGGCGTCTCCGCGAATCGCGCGGCCGGTCGCGGCTGGCGCATGCGGCCAGCGCGCGGATGGACCGACTCGACGATCACACCGTTCGCGCGCACCTGCGGATCGTCGATCACCTGCTCGCGGGCGAGCACCGGCGCCGACGGTACTCCTTCGGCGCGAAGCCGGGCGAGCCACTCTCCGGTCGAGCGCGTGCGTAGCACCTCGGCGGTCCGATCGAGGCGCGCGTTCGCGTTGCGGATCCGCGCGACGGGCGTCGCGAAGCGCGGATCGTCGGTCCACTCGGGATGCTCGAGCGCGCGGGCGAGCCCTGCCCACTCGGCGTCGGACACGGCACCCGCGGTGAGGTAACCGTCGACCGTCTCGAATACGAGATCGCGGGTTTCCAGGGGACGCGTCGCGTCGTGGCGGCGATCGACGAACGTGTGTGCGGTCATGCCTTCGGGCCAGAGGAAGGCGATCACGGCGTCGAGCATTGCCAGCCGAACGTGCTGTCCACGACCCGTCCTCTCGCGGGCGAGCAGCGCGGCGGTGATCGCCTGTGCCGCGGTGAGCGCCGTCACCTTGTCGGGAACGATCAGGCGGATCATGCGCGGGCGACCGGTGGTGGGATCGCCCTGGATCGAAGCGAGGCCCGAGAGCGCCTGGATGACGGGGTCGTAGACTCGCTGCTGTGCGTACGGCCCGCTCTCGCCGAAGCCGCTGATCGACACGTAGACCAGATCAGGGCGCTCGGCGCGGAGCTCCGGCTCCCCGAGACCGAGCCGCTCCACCGCCCCGGGGCGGAAGTTCTGCACGAAGACGTCGGCGCGAGCGACGAGGCGCTTCAGCAGCTCGACGCCCCGGGGTTGCTTCAGGTCGACGACGAGCGAGCGCTTGTTGCGGTTGGTGGTGACGAACAGCGGCGCGAGACCGTCTCCGGCGCCACCGAGAGCACGGGTCAGGTCGCCGCCCCTCGGCTCGACCTTGATGACGTCGGCACCCTGGTCGCCGAGGATCATCGTCGCCATCGGCCCCGACACCATCTGCGTGAGGTCGACGATACGGTAGCCCGCGAGCGGTCCGGCCATCGGAGCGACATCGTGCCACCCGCCTGCCTGGTATGGAATCGCTGGCGTCGGCGGCCGGACTCCGTACAATTCGCATCACCCGAATGAGCTCTCTCCCGAACGACGCCATCGACGCTCCGAGTGACGATCCCTGGATGGGCGCGAGCCCGTTCGATCCGGAATTTCGCAACGATCCCTATCCGGCGCTGCACCGGCTCCGCGAGATCGATCCAGTGAACCGGACGCCGGTCGGCATCTGGCGGCTGCTCCGCTACTCGGACGTGACACGGCTTCTCTCCGACGTTCGCGCCGGCGTGCGCACCACGGACGGCCAGCTGCCGGGTGTCGACGAAGGGCTACAGGGTCAGCGGCTCTTCATGCTGCAGCAGGACCCGCCCACGCACACCCGGCTGCGGAAGCTCGTGAGCCACGCCTTCACGCCGCGAGCGCTCGGCGCCTGGCGAGACGAGATCCAGCAGGTCGTCGACGACTGTCTGGACCGCGTCGCCGCGCGGGGCGAGATGGACGTGATTCGTGACCTCGCGCTCCCCGTGCCCTCGACGATCATCTGCCGCATGCTCGGTGTCCCGGTCGAGGACCGCGACCGCTTCACCGTGTGGACGTCGCAGGCGACGCTCGGCCTCGCCGCACCGATCCTGCCGCGCGAGGTCGTCGATCAGGCGCGAGCCGCCGGCGAGGCGCTCGGGGGCTACTTCGCGGACCTGGTGGAGCGCCGCCGCGGCGGTCTTTCTTCCGTAGGCGACGATCTTCTCGGGGCGCTCATGCGCGCCGAGGAGGCGGGCGACAAGCTCTCCCCGTTCGAGCTCCTGTCACAGGCGATCGGGCTCCTGATCGCCGGCTTCGAGACCACCATCGGGCTCATCGGCAACGGCGTGCGCGCGCTCATCCAGCACCCCTCCGAGCTCGAGAAGCTCCGCGCACGGCCGGAGCTCGCGAAGAAGGCGGTCGAGGAGTGTCTGCGATACGACGGCCCGATCATCTTGACCGCTCGCATCCTCCACGAGGACGCCGAGTTCGGCGGCAAGCGCATTCCGAAGGACACGCTCGTATGGGCGATGCTCGCCGCCGCGAACCGCGACCCGGACAAGTTTCCCGATCCGGACCGCTTCGACATCGAGCGCGACGCGACGGATCACGTCGCCTTCGGCGGCGGTCCGCACTTCTGCCTCGGCTATCGCTTGGCCGAGCTCGAGGCGCAGGCCGCGATCGGCACGCTCGTGCAGCGATTCCAGGACTTGCGGTTGGTGTCGCCGACCGTCGAGTGGGGCCCTTCCCTCTTCCGGGTGCCCGGCCGTCTGCCGG
>JAXDLK010000188.1:0-14540 GCA_034666665.1 Candidatus Binatota bacterium | reverse complement strand
ACCGTAGGCGGGATCGATCGCCAGACAGGTACTCCATTCGGAGCCTGCCAGCCGGGGGAGGCCGAGCGACTGGTAGATGGCGGCCAGAGCTGCGTGCGCGGCGGCGTCGGCACGAGCGCCGCGAACGATGGAGAGCAGCGCGAGCATGGCCGCTGCGCGATCCCCTCGGCGAAGCGCGAGCTCCGCGCGCATCCGGGCGTCCTCGGCCGAGACGAACGCGGACGCGACCCGCGGACCCAGGCGGTCGATCGCAGCACGCAGTCGCATGCGGCGCTCCCCGCTGGGGAGCGTCTCGACCGCCCGCACGGAATCGGCGAGCGCCGCCGCGGCGTCACCGTCGGCCTCGTGCCACCCGGCGCGATCCTCCTCGCCACGCTCGACCGTCACGATCGCGGCGCATGCGTCGACCGGGGGTTCGTGCTCGTGCCGATCGGCTCGCCCCGGAGGAATCCCTCCCACTCCGGGTTGAAGCGTGCGCTTCGCGCGAAGCGCCAGAGGCGCCAGACCGCGAGCAGCGTGAAGCAGGCGAGGGCGGAGTCGGTGGTGACGAGGTGGCCGTGAGCGAGGAGATTCGGCGCGAAGGCGAACAGGAAGAGCACGAACAGCGCGGGCGCCTCGCCCCAGAGATCCTCGGCGAAGCGGTAGAGGAACACGCCGGTGAGCAGAGCGATGACGATCATCGGCACGCGCGCCAGCAAGACGATCTCCTCCAGCGGAGCGCGGTTGTTCACGAGGAAGTGCCTGCCGAAGCGCCACTCGTCGCCTTCGCTCCATCCGGGTGTCGTCGCCACCGGATTCAAGTCGAGGAAGAGGAGCGGCAGTGCGGCGAGCGCCTTCACCAGCGGCGGGTGCTGCGGGTTCAAACGGAAATCCCCGGTCGCGACGTAGGTGTAGCCGGCGGGCAAGTGGGCCACCTCGTCGCCGGTGACCGAATCCCCGACCGCCGCGATCGTCGCCAGCAGCGCGAACGTTCCGAGGAGAACGGACGGGAGGAGACGTTCGGCGCGCATCCGGGCGGGTTCAACCCCGAACCCGTCCCGCTCCGCAAGTCACGCGGCTTCGTGTAGAAGTGCCGCGAGGAGGAGCTTCCATGGGCAAGTCGTCGTCGCCGCCGCGCGCGTACCGTCATTTCGTCGAGCGGTATCCCAAGCTCGGGGAAGCGTGGGAGTCCATCCGTCGCGGCGAAGAAGCGGGCCCACTCGACGAGAAGACCGCCCGCCTGGTGAAGCTCGGCGTCGCGATCGGCGTGTTCCAGCCCGGCGCCGTGCACTCGGCCGTGCGCAAGGCGGTGGCGTCGGGCGCCACGCGAGCGGAGATCGAGCAGGTGATCGCGCTCGCGGCCGGAACCATCGGTCTGCCGTCGACGGTCGCGGTCGACACCTGGGTGCAGGAAGAGCTCCCCGAGACGCCGATCGTCGAACGGGCGTGATGCCGTGGACAAGCGAACGCTCGAGGTGATCGCAGAGGGCGACGGCGCGTACCTGCCCGTCGATCCCGACGACTTCCGCGACGCGGTCGGACGGAAGACGCGGAAGCTCGTCTCGAAGGTGATGACCGCCGAGGAGGCGATCGCGCGCTTCGTCGCCGACGGCGATTACGTCGTCTGGGACTGCAATTACCTGCAGCGGGGGCCGTCGGCGCTGATCCGCGAGATCATGCGACAACGGAAGACGAAGCTCTGGGCGGGCGGCAAGTTCACCTGGGTGGCGGTCGCGCTGCTGGTCGAGGCGGGGTGCTGCGACCGCGCCGACATGGGCTTCTTCATGGGCGGTCCGGGGATGAACCGCGCGATCCTCGAAGGCCGGTTCACCGTGTACGAGTACAGCAACGTGGTCCTGACCGTGCGGCTTCGCGCCGGGGCGATGGGCGTGACGTTCCTGCCGGTCCGCTCGCTCGGGGGAACCGACAACTTCCGCTACTCGGGCGCGAAGCTCATCGAAGATCCGTACACCGGCCAGCCGACGGTGATCGTGCCCGCACTGAACCCGGACGTGGCGATCATCCACGTCCACCAGGCGGACGTTCACGGCAACGCCCGCATCTTCGGGGCCGGGATCACGGACGTCGAGTCGGCGCTCGCCTCGAAGAAGGTGATCCTCTCGGCCGAGGAGATCATCGAGACCGAGGACATTCGCCACAACCCCGGTCTGACGAAGATCCCCTACTACGCGGTCGACGCCGTGGTGCATCAGCCGTTCGGATCGTACCCGGGAGAATGTCCCGGCTGCTACGCGTCGGACACGGAGCACGTCGCCGAGGTCTTCACCGCGATGCATTCCGACGGACTCGGCGAATACCTGCAGAAGTGGGTGTACGACTTCTCCTCAGAGGAGGAGATGCTGGGGAAGCGGGTGGGGCTCGCGCGCCTTCGCGACCTCCAGCGGCGCGCGACCGTCCGCGAAGGATTCCGCCCATGATGCCAACGACGCGAATGATGCGGAGCGGTCCCTGGAAGGAAGCCCCGGTCGCGACCAGCTTCGCCGATCGCGAGTTCCAGGTGTGCGTCACGGCGCGCCTCGTCGAGGACGACCGCACCTACTGGGTCGCCGCCGGCGGCGGGCCGATGTACACGGTGCTGCTCGCGAAGCGGCTCTATGCTCCGAACGCCGTCTACGTCACCGAGGACGGCATCGTCGCCGCGGAGCCGATCCTGCCGCTCGATCCGGTGATGACGGTGGTGGCTGCGAAGCCGTCGTACCGTGCGCTCCAGTGGACGACGATGAACGGGATCGGCGATCACTGTGCCGTCGGCTATCTCGACTACGGCATCCTGAACACGCTGCAGATCGATCCCTACGGCAACATCAACTCGACGTGGGTCGGTACGTATCCGACGGTCGGACGGCGCGTGAACGGACCGGGCGGCGCCGACTCGATCGCGGCGATGTGCCCCCGGACGATCCTGATGACGGACCATCAGCGGCGGAAGTTCGTGCCCCGCGTCGATTTCATCTCCTCCCCCGGCTACCTCGACGGCTCGGCCGGTGCGCGGCAGCGGGTGGGGCTGCCGCGCGACACCGGTCCGTGGGCGGTGGTGACGAGCTGGGCCGTGTTCGACTTCGACGAGGCCACCCGTCACATGCGGCTGCGGGCGATCGCTCCGTTCGTATCGCTCGAGCAGGTGCTCGACGAGATGTCGTTCCGGCCGCTGTTGCCGGAGCACCTGGAGATCCTCGATCCGCCGACGGAGGAAGAGCTGGCGATCTTCCGCAGCACGATGGACAGCGCGGGACAGTTCAGCGATGCGAGCTCCCACTGGGTCGTCCAGGAGGACGATCGCTGGGTCATGGTCGCGAAGTAGGTCGGGGCAGACCTTCCGGGGCCTCGACGGACGAGACCCGAACACCCGCGTCGAGCTCCAGCGCGCGCAGCCGATGTCCGCGCGCCGCGACGTCCGCTCCGCGCCGATCCAGCAACTCCGCGATCGCGCGATGATGGGCCGCAGATCCCGGAACCAGACCCGAGACGACGGCATCGGCAGCGTACGTCCTCTCGAGGTCGGCGACGGCGCGGCCGTCGACCTCGACCTGCCGCGCCTTGTCGATGGCGCGCGGGTGGGTGCCGCTCGGCAGCTCCCGAGGGTTGATCGCTGCCGCGCGCGCGAACGCCGCGAGCGCATCCTCGAAGAGACCGTTTCGGCGGTAGACGAGCCCGAGGTTGAAGAACAGGACGTCGTTCCTCGGCGCCGCGGCCTCCGCCTTCTCGAACTCCGCCCGGGCCTGGAGCCAGTGATCGCGCTCGAAGACCAACCCGCGCATGTAATGAAAATGGCCGACGAGGTTCTCCGTCAAGTAGTCCTTCGGCACGCGCGGGTCGGTCTCTCCGGCGAGCAGCGGGGGCGGTAGATCGAACGGAGGAGGCGGCGTTCCGGCTCGCCAGGCGCGGAACGTCAGGCCCGCAGGCACGATCTCGAGGCCGCGAACGTTCCAGTTGGGGTGATGCGTGAAGAAGACGGGGTCGCGATCGGGATCGAAGCGCAGGTTCGGCAAGCTCGCGGCCCCCACTCCCTGGAGGATGAGATCGACGTCGGGCCGCACCCCCTCGACGAATTGAAGGTAGATGAGCACGAAGAGCACGTTGTCGTCGGTGGCGAAGAGGTGGGCACCGGGAGGGAGCGAAGCGAGCAGCCGACGGCTGAAATCGTCGGCGAGGCGATAGCGGCTGCGATCGAACTGCCGCCAGCCGGTGACCAGCAATGCCATTGGGACCAGCAGCAGGAGAGCGCCGCCCGTGCGTCCGGCGCGGCGCACCAGCCAGTCGGCGCCGAAGCCCGCGAGCAGCGCAGCCATCGCGTAGGACGGCACGTAGTACCGGTGCCACAGGAAGATGTCCGACCGCGAGCCGTGCAGCACCAGCGCGAGCACGTTCGCCGCCATCACCAGGACCGGCAGCAGCGCGAGCCGCTCGCGGCGCCAAGCGACGAACGTACCCGCGACCGCCAGCGCGAGCCCGACCCATGCGGCTTCCGCGGCCAGGCTCAGAGACCAGTCGCCGATGACGACGAGCACGTCGGTGAGCCCCTCGACCCAGGCGCGTTCCCAGAAGCCCCGCCGGGTGATGACCTCGAGGACGCCGCGCACCGTCTCCGGGTTCCCCCAGTCGAGCAACGGATCGGCGGCCGACCGGATCGGCAGGTACGCGTAGGGCAGCAGGCCGGCAGCGAAGGCGAGGCCGGCGCCCGCGAGCACGCGCGGCCGCGTCAGCATCCGGGGCTCGATCGATGCCGCGAACGCGCCGAACGCGAGCGCGTAGAATGCGAGAAACGTGTGGTTCGTGGCGCCGAGCCCACAGACGAAGAAGGCGAGCGCGAGCGATCCCGGTGTCCGCACCCGGTGCCAGCGTACCGCCGCCGCCGTGGCGAGCACGACGAAGAGGGCGTTCAGCGCGTACACACGCTGCACCGTGGCCTCGCCCCAGAAGCTCGGCGCAAATGCGAGCAGCAGCGCCGCGAGCAGCGCCGCCACCGGGTGGAGGCGTAGCCGGAGGCAGAGGTCGTGGAGCGCGGCGACCGCCGCGGCGGCAGAGGCGGCGCTGAAGAGGCTCATGCGAAACGCGATCGACCCCACGGGAACGGCGAGGGTCCAGAGCTTTCCCAGGAGCGCATACAGCGGATAGCCGGTGGGATGCGGGATGCCGAGCAGGTATACCGCGGTCACCAGCTCGCCGCTGTCGCCGACGTAGATCGTCGGGCAGGCGCCGAGAGCGTAGATCGCGAACACCGAGGCGCCGAGGGCGATCGTCAGCGCCGTGTCGTGGCGCTTCACGCCGTCACCCGCGGCAGGGTGCGGAAGCGGACCCGGAGGCGCCGCGCCTCCTGACGAAGCGGATCGAGGTAGACGGCCAGCAGCGCGACGCCGACGAGGATGCTGCGCCACGCGTAGAGCAGGCGCTCCGCATCCTCGAACAGGAGGAGAGAGTAGCTGCCGGCTTCGACGGCGAAGAGCAGCGCGAGGATCGCGGGACGGTCGCGGTTCGCGATCAGGAGGAGGAGCAGTAGCCACCAGTAGTAGCCGGTCACGTCGAGGGTCACGAACAGCACCGGCACCCCGGCGGCGAGGGCTCCGACGTCGTCGAGGCGCCGGGCCACGAGAATGAGGAGCAGGAGGACCAGCGGCGCGGCCACGAGGAGCTGGATTCGGTGAAGACGGTTGCGGCGCGCGACCTCGCGCGCATGGCCTTCGGGCGTCTCGGACAGTCGCTCGCCGGGATAGGTGAGGGCGGCGAGCAGGCTCACACGATTCGTTGCCGGGAACTCGACGTGAAGGCGAAGCTTGTCGCGGAACTCCCGCCAGTGTGCGGCTCCCGCGGGTGCGGTTGCCGTGAGGGCGACTCCGACCACGACGACGGCGGCGAACGCGCCGAAGAGCCGGACGTGTCCGGGCGGGAGACCCTCGCCGCGGAGGAGCGAACGCGCGGAGCGGAGCGCGAGCCCCGCGAGCAGCACTGCGGGGAAGAGCCGAAGGAGCGTGGCCAGCCCGAGCAGTGCGCCGGCGGCCGCGTGCCGCCGGCGGTGGAGCTCGGCGGCGGCGATCAGCACGCCGGCGAGCTCGAGGTATCGAAGGTATGCGCCACCGGTCCAGCCGAATCCGGTGCCGAAGATCGTGCAGAAATAGACGATCGCCAGCAGACCGACCTCGACGCCGAACGTGGCCCCGATGACCGCGAACGTGAGCGCCTCGAGGACGCCGTCGATCAGCGTGATCGCGAGGATGCCGCTGGCGTTGCCGGCCGGGACGAGGTTCGCGATCGCACCGCCGACGAGGGCCCAGAAAGGCGGCGCGTTGAACCCGTTGTCCCGCAGCACGTCTCCCCACTGCGGTCCGAGCGCCTGACGAAAGTAGTCCACGTCCGCCTGGAACGACCGCCACCGCTCCGGTGTGAAGGCGTGCTTCACCGGCTCGCTCCGGATGAGCAGGGCGCGGATGTGTACGAGCGCGTTGGTCTCGAGCTCGCGGGCTTCGATGGCGCGGAAATGGTCGTGATGGAGCTCCGCTTCCGCGCGCAGCATGGCGGTGTAGAGGCCGTCGTAGCCGACCTCTCGATGGTACTTGGAGCCGAGATAGTAGTGCGCCACGTCGTGCAGGTGCACGTAGGTGCGGCGACCGTGGAACGCGAAGAAGTTCAGATGGACCGCGATCGCCGCCACCGCGAGGAGCCCGAGCAGCGCGAGGCGAAGCTCGCGGCGGCCGAACGCCGGCACTCCCACGGCTCGGCACAGCTGGAGGAGCGCCGCGGCGGTGGTGATCAAGAGCGCGAGGCGCTTGAGCTCGGGGATCCCGAGGCCGCTTCGCGGCATCGCCGCGAGCAGAAGCACCGCGGACGCGATTGCCACGATCGTCGGGGCCTTCGGACGCGAGAGCAGGCCGAGACGAGCGGCGAAGTACCAGAGCGGCGCGACGAGGAGGACGAGGACCGCCGCGAACGGATCGTTCACGGTGGCGGAGCCGGAGGCGGCGTGAGCGCGGCCGTGTTCGACCGTCTGTCCCTTCGTGCGTTCGCAGGCGCATCCGGCCGCGGCTTCGTCGAGCTGTCGTCGGCCGACGCCTCCCGCGCTTCCTTCTGCAGGCGCTCGAGGTTCGACTTGTAGAGCGCGTTGTCCGGCTCGACCGCGAGCGCCTTCTCGAGCGCGGCGATCGCCGCCTGACGGTCACCCTTCAGGTAGGCGACGTTCGCGCGGTACTGCTGGACGAGCACGAATCGCGGCGCGATCCGCTCCGCCTCGTCGAGCTTCTTCATCGCGGCCGCGTAGTCACCGCGGCGCGCGTCCTCGCTGGCCCGGTCTGCGAGCGCGGCGGCGAGTCGCTCCGGGTCCGTGCGCGGCTCGAAGACGGCTTCCGAGCCGGTGAGGCGCTTCAGTGCCTGTCGTGACGGGGCATACTGCGGGTTGTAGCGAACCGCCGTGCGGTAATCGCGGATCGCCTGCTCCCGCTCGCCGCGGCGCTCGTGGATGACCGCGCGGTTGTGGTACGCCTCGGGGTTCAGCGGCTCGAGCTCGATCGCTTTTCCGAGCTCCGCCAGCGCCTCGTCGTACTTGCCGAGCGCACCGAGCGCGCCCGCGAGACTGGTACGCAGCGAGCCGTCCTTCGGACTTTCGCTGAGGAGCGCGGCGTACGCCTTCGCGGCTTGTTCGTACCGACCCGCCTGGAAGTGCACGGCGGCGAGATTCCGTTCTCCGGTCGTCGAGCGCGTGTTGACGTAGCCGAGGCTCTGCAGCCGCTGCAGGATCGCCGGGTCGACCGACGAATCCGAGCGGTTGCCACGTGCGACCGCGGTCCCGGTCTCGTACGTCGTCACCGCCGGCCGGCGCGTCACGTCGACGGCTTCCTCGAGCACGCGCCCGGGCATGTCTTCGGCAGGCGCGAGACCTACGAGCGCGAGCACCGTCGGAGCGATGTCCACGAGCGCCGGAGTCTCGATCACGGCCCGGCGTCGCACGTTCTTGCCATAGAGGTAGAGGATGCCCTGCCGGTGGTGGAACTTCTCGCTCACGCGGCGCATGTCGCGCGTCTTGCTCGGATCGTCCTGTAGGGCGCCGAGCTCGAAGCCGTGGTCGGAGAGCACGATCAGCGTCGTGTCGTCGTCGAGCGCATTCATGAAGTCGCGCACGATGCCGTCCGCATGAACGTACATCTGCTCGACCGCGTCGCCGTAACGCTTCTGCTGCTCGGCGAGCTCGCCCGACAGTCCGTGCGCGCGAAACAGGTGGCCGAAGAGGTGTGCCACCGAGTCGGTACCCTCGACGTAGACGAAGAGCGCGTCGGGCCGGAGACGATCCCAGAGATGGAGACCGATCCGGCGGTGACTATCGGCTGCCGCGAGGGCCCATTTGAAGTGGCTGAGGTCGTTCTCGAACGTGAACGGACGGGCGAGGTCCTCCGGAGGGACGTGGACGAACGGCGCCACTTCCTCGGCCGTCAGGTCCTCCGGCGCGCGGATCAACGGCGCGATCTCGTTCTCGAGATCGGGAGGGTACGTCTTGCCCCCCTGCTCCTTCAGCCGGCTCTTCTCGAGCAGGAAATGATAGAGGGTGTGGTCGCTCACGATGGCGCCGTTGACGCTCTCGGCCGGCCACGTCGCCCACCAGCCGACGACGCCGACCTTGCGGTCGTGCTCCGAGAGCACGTTCCACAGTGCCTTCACCCGCCGCATCTGGCTCGTCACCGGCAGCTGCTCCCCGGTCTGCTGATTCACCGTCACGAAGTGACCGATGCCGTGCTCGGTCGGCAGCTTGCCGGTGGCGATCGTCGTCCAGAGGATCGGGCTGAGCATCGGCTCGCTCGATTCGAGGCGACCGTACGCGCCTTCCTGCCGCATCCGCGCGAAGCTCGGGAGCTTGCCTTCGGACATCAACAGGTCCACGGCTCGCGGGTCCATCCCGTCGAGACCGAGAATGATGACTTTTCCCGGCTGGGCGCCGGAGCGGCAGCCGACCGTGAGGAGGAGGGCAGCCAGCGCGATCAGCGCCCTCGACGGCCGGAGCATGCGGGGCACCGTATCGACGACGGCATTCGCCCCGTCAAGCGGACGAGCCGGCGCCGCCGTTCCTCACCCGTGACGGAGCTTTCGCGCGTCACCGATGCGCATGGTGAAGCCGGTGCGGTCGAAGTACTCGAGGAGAGGGATGGCGTACTTCCGGCTGGCGCCGATCATGTCACGGAACTCGGCGGCGGTCAGCTGGCCGGATCGCGCGCAGCGCTCCGTCACCATCGCCTTCAGCCGGTCGAGCACGGCGGCGTGGTAGTAGAGCTCGCCGGTGACCTTCGCCGCCCGGTGGTCCCGCTCGAGCGCCTGCAAGAGGTCGAGGGTACGCTTGGGCGGCAGCTTCACCGCCTCGGCGATCTGCTTCACGTCCGGGGGGGTGAAGCCGCCGTCCTCGATCATGGTTTCGATGCGCGCGGTCGCGGTGACCTCGTCCTTCTGCAGCCGCACCCGATGGGCCGGAAGGCGGACGAGGCTCTCCTCGCGGGTGATTCGCCGCTCGGCCGCCAAGCGGTCGACCAGATCGCGGAAGAGCTTCGACGGAACCTCGTCGGGGAGCTGGCCGCGCAGGAGCTCCATCTCCATTCCCGGAAGCAGCGGGCTCGCACGGTGGAAGGCGCCGACCGTCTCCAGCAGTGCCGCGACCCACCGCTCCCACCGCTCGCGCGTGGCGATCGCCTGCACCGCGCGGCTCGAGGGAAGTCGCTCGAGATCCGGGCGAGCGACGGCGGCGAGTACCTCTGCCTCGCCGACGTCGAGCGCCTGCGCGAGCCAGGCCGGCGGCCGCGCGAACTCGCGGTCCATCCCGAGGATCGCCGCGCATGCGGCACCGAGGTCGCTCGAGCGGATGCGCTCGAGAGCCTCCGGAACGTGGATGTCCCGCGCCCGGTGGCGTGGTGCGAACGGGTGCACGACCTCGCCGCCGCCGAGGGTACGCTGGGCGCTCTCGTTTCGCAGGATGAAGCGGTCGCCACGGAAGGCGACGACCGGCTCCTCGCAAACGATCTGCGCGGGAGCGGTCTCGCGCGGCGCGATCTCTTTCTTGCCGCCGAGCAGCACCAGCCGCGCCAGCACTTCCGCGGTGCCGATGTGCACGCGTACGCGGCGCCGGCTGGCGATCGGGCGCTTCGCGAGCGGGCGGATCTCGACCAGCGCGTCGAACCGGCGGGTGGTCGCCTCGACGGCGGCCTCGGTGACGACGTGGCCGCGGGTCACCTGCGTGCGTTCGATTCCCGCGAGGTTCAGTGCCACGCGCTGTCCCCGCTCGCCTCGCGCTACGTCCCGGCCGTGCACCTGGACGCTCCGCACCCGCGCCTCCTCGCCGCCGGGCAACAGGCGCACCGCGGTGCCCGCGGCGACCGTGCCGCCGACGGCAGTGCCGGTGACGATCACGCCGTGGCCGTGGATCACGAACGCACGGTCGACCGGCAGGCGGAAGCGGCCGCCGGACCTGCGTGGCCGTCCCTGCTCGAGCCGCCGGACGATCTCCAGGCGGAGCTCGTCGAGGCCGCGGCCGGTCGCCGATGATACCGGCACCACCGGCGCTCCCTCGAGCACCGTATCGAGCGTGAGGATCTCGATCTCTTCGCGTACCTCGCGCAACCGCTCCTCCGGGACCAGGTCGGTCTTGGTGATCACGACGATCCCGCCGGCGATGCCGAGGAGGTGCAGGATGTCGAGGTGCTCCTCGGTCTGCGGCATCACGCCGTCGTCGGCGGCGACGACGAACAGCACCAGATCGATCCCGTGGGCCCCGGCGAGCATGTTCTTGATGAAGCGCTCGTGACCGGGGACGTCGACGACACCGGCCCGCACGCCTCCGGGGAGGTCGAGGTGCGCGAAGCCGAGATCGATCGAGATCCCGCGCTCCTTCTCCTCCTTCAGCCGGTCCGTGTCCTGTCCGGTGAGCGCCCGCACGAGCGCGGTCTTGCCGTGGTCGATGTGGCCGGCGGTACCGACGATGAAGTGCATCAGGGTGAGTGTCTGGGGACGAGGGAGGCGGGATCGAACACGCCGCGGAGGTCGAGGAGAAAGCGGTCGGCCTCGATCCGGCCGATCACCGGCGGGTCGGCGCGCCGGAAACGGCGCGCGATCTCGTCCGGCGAGATCTCCGGATGCGAGATCGCGACCACCTTGCTCGGCAGCGCCGCGGTCGGCATCGCGCCGCTGCCGATCTCGGCGATCGAGTCTTCGACGGCGATCCGGTAGCCCGCCCCGAGCGTCTCGCCGAGCCGTTCGGCGGCGGCTCGGCCGATGCGCTCGAGCTCGTCTGGCGGCCGCGTCAGCCAGCGAAGCGTCGGCAGTGCGATCGCGAGCTCGGGTGATCGGCGGTAGAGCGAGAGCACCGCCCCGAGCGCGGCGAGCGTCAGCTTGCCGGGCCGGAGCGCGCGGCGCAGTGGATTTCGCCGGATGCGCTCGATCGCGTCCCGGCGGCCGACGAGGATTCCCGCCTGAGGCCCTCCGAGCAGCTTGTCGCCGCTGAAGGTGACGACATCGGCGCCGAGCGCGATTCGCTCCGCCACCACCGGCTCCTTCGGCAGACCGAACGCGGAGAGATCCACGAGCGCGCCGCTTCCGAGATCCTCGATCACCGGCACCGCGCGCTCGCGACCGAGGGCGACGAGCTCCGCGAGACCGACCTCGGCGGTGAAGCCGACGATCCGGTAGTTGCTGGTATGCACCTTGAGGAGCGCTCCGGTCTCGGCGCCGATCGCCCGGGCGTAATCCTCGACGTGGGTGCGATTCGTGGTGCCGACCTCGCGGAGGCGCGCGCCGCTCTTCGCCATCACCTCGGGAATTCGAAACGAGCCGCCGATCTCGATCAGCTCGCCCCTCGACACCACGACTTCGCGGCCCTCGGCGATCGCGCTCAAGGCGAGCAGCACGGCGGCTGCGTTGTTGTTGACCACGGTCGCCGCCTCGGCGCCGGTCAGTGCGAGCAAGTCCTCCTCCACGAGGTGATCCCGCTCGCCGCGGCGGCCGCTCTCGAGGTCGTACTCGAGAGCGATCGCGCTCCGCGCAGCGGCCGTGATCGCCTCCACCGCCGCTTCCGGCAGCAGCGCGCGGCCGAGGTTCGTGTGCAGACCGACTCCGGTGGCGTTCACCACCGGGCGCGGAACGGCACGGCTCCGGCGGCTCACGTCTTCCGTCACCCGCCGCTCGATCTCGCGCTCGATCGGATCGGCGATCGCGACCCCCCGGCGGATGGCGGCGCGGAGGTCGTCGCAGGCCGAGCGCACGCGCTCGACCACGAACGCGCGCGAATGCTCGCGCAGGAGGTCGACGGCCCACGGCGCGGCGATCAGGCGATCGATCGATGGGATGCGGCGCAGGCGCTCGGCGGGCTCGCTCATCCGGTCCGCTGCCGGTGGAGCGTCCGCTCGATCACCTCCGCCATGCGGTCGACCTGGAGGTCGCCGCCGAGGAACGTCTGCAAGCGCTCGAGATCGTCGCCGGCGCCCGCGACCAGCGCGTTGTAGTCGACGTACAGGACGTCGACGTGCGCCTGGTGCTCGAGCCAGGCTTCGACGCGATCGAGATGCCGCCGGAAGACCTCGCCCATCGCCGCCGGGTCGCCGTCCTCGGTGCGGCCGCGGCGGACGAGCATCTGGCGCTGCGAGGCGAGCACCTCCTCCATGCGACGGCGCATGAACACGACCTTGTAGCGATGTCCCGGCGGCAGGTGCTTCAGCAGTGGCGAGACGATCTTCACCACGCGGCCCCGTGCTTCCGGCAGCCACGCGGCATCGCTCTCGAGCTTCTTCACGCGCTCGAACTCGTAATAGCCGCGCGGGTTGTCCGCGTCCGGCGCGCGCAGGCCGTCGGTCAGGATCGACAAGCCGGCAGCCTCGAGCATGCGCATCATCATCGAGGTGCCGGAACGCGGCAGGCCCGAGACGACGGTGATGATCTCTGTTTCCGGCACCAGTCACTGCTCCTTTCGCAGGGCCGAGGATGATAGCGGAAGCCTCCCGGCGGCGCACGCTTTGACTGCCCTCGGGCCGGGGCCGAAGATGAGGCGATGGCGAATCCGGAAGCCGAGCGCCTCGGGCGCGAGGTGATCGCGCGGCTTCGCGCCGCCGGTCACGAGGCGATGTTCGTCGGCGGGTGGGTTCGCGATCGCCTGCTCGGTCGCGAGCAGGACACCACCGGCGACATCGCCACCAGTGCTCGGCCCGAGGACGTGCGCGCGCTCTTCCCGCGAACGGTCGCGGTCGGCGAGCAGTTCGGCGTGGTGATCGTGATCGAAGGCGGGCTGCCGTTCGAGGTGGCGACCTTCCGCGCCGACGACGCCTACGTCGACGGCCGGCGCCCGACGTCCGTCCGCTTCACCGGCGCCCGAGAAGATGCGCAGCGCCGCGACTTCACCATCAACGGGATGTTCCTCGATCCCGAAAGCGGCGAGGTCCTGGATTGGGTCGGGGGGCGTGAGGACCTCGAACGGCGAGTCGTGCGCGCGATCGGGGATCCGCGCACGCGCTTCACCGAGGACAAGCTCAGGATGATCCGTGCGGTGCGTTTCGCCGCGACGCTCGGGTTCACGATCGAGCCGGAGACCGCCGCCGCCATGGGCGCGATGGCGAGCGAGATCGGTGTCGTGTCGCGGGAGCGCATCGGCGACGAGATCGTCCGCATCCTCCTCGGAGGCGGTGCCCGCCGCGGGATCGAGCTGCTGTCGGCCACCGGGTTGCTGCTCGAAGTGCTGCCGGAGATCGAGGCGATGAAGGGCGTCGAGCAGGGGAGGGAGCACCACCCGGAGGGGGACGTCTGGATGCACACGCGGCTCGCGCTCGCGGGCGTCGATCGCTCGCCGCTCCGGACGGAGCCCCTCGCTCTCGGCGCGTTGCTGCACGACGTGGCGAAGCCGGTCTGCGCCGAGCGCCGAGAGGGCAAGATCACCTTCTACGGCCATTGCGAGCGCGGTGCCGAGATCGCGGCCGAGATCTGCCGCCGGCTGCGACGGTCGAACGCGGTCGCGGACCGCGTCGCCTGGCTGGTCGAGAATCACCTCCGTCACGTGAACGCGCCGAACATGCGCGTGGCGACGTTGAAGCGCTTCCTCCGGCAGGAAGGAATCGAGGAGCTCCTCGAGCTCTGCCGCATCGACGCCGAGGCGGCGAACGGCGATCTCACCTGGTTCGAGTTCTGCCGCGCGAAGCTCGGCGAGTTCGGTCGCGAGGAGATGAAGCCGGCGCGGCTCGTGTCCGGCGGCGACCTGATCGCGCTCGGTTACCGTCCCGGTCCGAGGTTCAAGCAGATCCTCGGCGCGGTGGAAGAGGCGCAGCTCGAGGGAACGATCGCGAGCCGCGACGAGGCACTGGCGCTCCTCCGCGACCGTTTCCCGCGCGTTGACTGATGCCCGGCTGCGTGGAAAGAGCGCCCGCTCGTGACCGTCTCCGCCATCCAGGGAATCGTCTATGGTGTCGTCCAGGGCCTGACGGAGTTCCTGCCGGTCTCGAGCACGGCGCATCTCTTCCTGGTGCCGTGGTTCTCCGGCTGGGAGGATCCCGGGCTCACGTTCACGGTCGCCCTCCACGCCGGAACCCTGCTGGCGCTCCTCT
>JAXDLK010000187.1:0-12117 GCA_034666665.1 Candidatus Binatota bacterium | reverse complement strand
ACGGAGTCGCCCGCGTTGTCGCCGGTGCAGTCGGCGATGACGCCGGGATTCCGCGCGTCGTCCTCCTTGATGTTGAAGACGATCTTCATCAGGTCCGAGCCGATGTCGGCGATCTTGGTGAAGATGCCGCCGGCGATGCGCAGCGCCGCCGCGCCGAGCGACTCACCGATCGCGAAGCCGATGAAGCACGGTCCGGCGTAGTCGGCCGGGACGAACAGCAGGATGCCGAGCATGATCAGGAGCTCGGTCGAGATCAGCACCAGGCCGATCGACATGCCGGCCTCGAGCGGGATCGCGTAGGTGGGGAACGGCTTGCCGCCGAGGCTGGCGAACGCCGCGCGCGAGTTCGCGAAGGTGTTGATGCGGATGCCGAACCAGGCGACGCCGTAGCTACCGCCGATGCCGACGAGGCTGAAGAGCAGGATCGTCACCACGCGCGTGGCGTCGAGGTGCCGGAGCCATCCGAAGTACGCGACCATGATCGCGCCGATGAAGACCTCGAGGATCAGGATGAAGCGGCCCTGCGTGATCAGGTACGTCTTGCAGGTCTCGTAGATCAGCTCCGAGACCTCGCGCATCGCCGGATGGACGGGCAGGTCGCGCAGCCGGCGGAACATCATCAGGCCGAAGCCGAGCCCGAGGAAGCAGACCACTAGACCCGAGAGCAGCAACCCGCGGCCGCTCACGCCGAGGAACGTCACCGAGGCGAGATCGGGAAGCACCAGGTCCGCTTCGCTGGCGAACGCCGGAGCCGCGAGCAGCAGGAGCGATGCGGAGAAGCACAGGGCCGACGCCGACCTCACCACTCCGCGATGGGATTCGTGACGCATGGTTTCCTCCCCGCACGATTGTCGCGGGCGCGGTAGCGCCCTTCTCGATGTCGGATTGCGAAGGTTGGCCGCCAGCGAAGGATCCCGCCGACGCTTCTGCCCTGCCATCCCGCAGCGGCCCCCGCCGCTGCCGAACGGCGACCCTTTAGCAGGCGATCCACGCGAGGTCGATATGGCCGCTGACGGTCCCGCGCCGTTGACACCCTGGAAGGGTGCCCCTATCCTCACTCGTGGCCGACTTGCCGGGCAAAGGAGAATTTCCCCGGATGACGACGAAGCAAGACAAGGCCTCGGTGAAGATACGCATCATCCCGGTAAAGGGCGTATCGCAGACCATCAATTACCTGTTGGAAGACCGCGACGAGCTCGATTGGCTCGTGGCCGTCGGCAAGAACAAGAACGGCGAGATCTTCTTCTACGACACCGGGGGCGACATCCTCGACGACCTCGGTACCCTCGAGTACCTGAAGCAGCGCATCATCCGGGCGCACTTCGGCGACGATCCGGACTGAGCTCAGACGGAGCTCTCGACCCGCCGCGGTTCCGGTCGCCCCAGGCGCCGTACCCGGCGCGAAGGAACCGATGAATCGATCCCGACCCACCGACGAGATCCGGCGCGCGATCGAGCAGGGCCCGATCACCGAGGAGTACAAGGCGGACCCGAAGGCGATCGTCAGCGAGCTGAACCGCCTGCGATCCACCGAGATCGCCAGCTATCTGCAGTACAAGCAGCACGCCTACATGGCGACTTCCTTGATGTCTCCGGGGCTGAAGGACGAGTTCACGGCCCACGCGGACATCGAGCTGCAGCACGCGGACCTTCTCGGTGAGCGGATCCAGCAGCTCGGCGGCATCCCCGTGTTCAGTCCTCGGGAGATCGGCCGGCAGGCCGCGGAGGAGGGCGTCACCGCCGAGCAAGGCTCGACGCTCAGCGACATGGTCGCCGAGAACCTGCTGCTCGAGCGCCAGCAGATCGTCGCCTACACGAAGCTGATCCGTGAGATCGGCGACGGCGACCTGGTCACGCGCCGCCTGCTCCTCGGCATCCTGGAAGTCACCGAGAAGCACGCCAGCGAGCTCTCGGACTATCTCAAGCAGCGCGCCGACACCGCGAAGTAAGGCCCCCTCTTTCTCCCTAGCCCTCTCCCCCGCATACGGGGCGAGGGGATAGGATTCGAAGGCGTCCTTTTCCTTCTCACCTCTCCCTCCCGGGGAGAGGTCGGCGCGCAAGCGCCGGGAGAGGGTTCTCAGAGCACGTCTTCGAAGTCGTCGGGCATCCCGGCGTAGATCTCGCCTTCGCGGATCGCCAGCGGCACGGCGATCAGCCGCTTGCCGGCCGGCGGTCCGTACACGCAGAACCCCGAGTCCGGCTGGTAGAGCGCCCCGTGCGTCGGGCAGAGGAGGAACTCGCGGTCCAGGTCGAAGAAGCGGTTCTCGACCCAGTCGAGGCTCATCGCGATGTGGCGGCAGCGGTTCACGTACGCGTGGTAGCCGCCCCGCCAGTTGACCAGGAAGCACTCGACCTCGCGGCCACCGACGTCGAGCATGAACTTCTTCGACTTTCCGGGAGCGAGCTCGCCGACGGCGGCGATCGGCGTTTCCACGATACTCACACGATCACGATGCCACCTTCGCCGAGGCGCGTCACGGCGATGGAGATTGCGGCCGGAGTCGCCGAGCCCGCAACGCCACCGTCAGCGGGTGACCCGCGCGAGCGCGGCGACGAGCTCCGCCGGCGTGGAGGCCGGCAGCAGCATGTCGACGTGCGGCCGATACGATTCGATCGCGCTGTCGCCGCTCCCCCAGCGGCTCTCGGCCTCGGGGTTCAGCCACCACACCGAACGGACGCGTGATCGCATCCGCGCGAGCGCGTCGGCGCGTGCCGGTCGGCGATTGTTGCGCGCATCGCCGAGCACCAGCAGCACCGTGTTGCGGCCGAGCGCGGCGCCGAGCGCCTCCTCGGCCGCGACGAACGTCCTCCCGAAGTCGGAGAAGGCGTGAAAGTCGACCGTCTCCTCCGGGATGAGCCGCCCCTCCTCGACGCTCGCCGCGACCGGTCGATCGACGAAGACCAGCAGGCGCACGCGACGGAAGTAGTCCCGGCAAGGCTCGAGCAGCGCGGCGAAGAACTCGGACGCGTGGCGAACGGAGCCGGAGACGTCGCACAAGGCGACGAGATCGAGCCGCCCGGGCCGCCGGCGGCGGAGCTCGAGATCGATCGCGGCCCCGCCCCGGGCGACGGACTTCCGGAGCGTCCGGCGGAAGTCCAGGCGGCCGCGTTTCCCACGGCGCAGGCGGCGGCGAAGGCGCGCGCGGAAGCGGCGCGCGATCGCGGCGGCGAGGTCCGGTAATCTCTCCGCCTCGAGCGGATCGAGGTCGCGGAACGGCTTCCCGGCGAGCGCGCGGCGTTCACTCAGCTTGCGGCGGCCGTCGGGCTTGGCCGCGTCGCGACGGCGATCGGTGGTCTCTCGACGCGCGCCGCCGGGACGATCGCGCGGCTCCTCGGGCGGCGTCGTGCTCCGGCCGGCGCCCTCTCCCCGACCTCGACCCGGAGCGCCTTCCGCCCCGGCCGCGGACTTCCGCCGTCGCTTCGACCGCGCCTCGTCGCCGCCGCTGAAGAACCGGTCGAAGACCTCGTCGAACGCATCGCGATCGCTCTCGTCCTTGACTAGCGCAGCCGCCAGCGCCTCGCGCAGAGGCTCGCGCTCGAAGTCGACGGCGGACGCCGCGCGCAGCGAGTCGATCGCCTCCGCGACCGAAACTCGAATGCCGGCGGATCGGACCTCGTGGACGAACTCCGTCAGCGCGCGCCGCACCGAGAGCTCAGCCGGCGGACTCGCGCACGAGCGCCGCGATTCGCGGCTCCGCCTTCCGCAGGTCTTCCTCCGATTTCAGCAGGAAGCTCAGCGACTGCCGCACGGCGGCAGCGTCGAGTCCCTCGACACCGAGGGCCAGCAACGCCCGGCACCAGTCGAGCGTCTCGGCGATCGAAGGGGACTTCTTCAGATCCAGCTTGCGGAGCTTGTTGACGAAGCGCGCGACCTGCAGGCGAAGCCGCTCGTCCGCCTCCGGCACCTTGAGCGCGAGGATCTCGGCTTCCTTCTCGGTTCCGGGAAAGTCGATGTAGAGGTAGAGGCACCGGCGCCGCAGCGCCTCCGACAGCTCGCGCGCCTGGTTCGACGTCAGGATCACCACCGGCCGATGGCGTGCGTGGATCGTGCCGAGCTCGGGCACCGACACCTGGAAGTCGGACAGGACCTCCATCAGGAACGCCTCGAACTCCTCGTCGGACTTGTCCACCTCGTCGATCAGCAGCACGACCCGGTGACTCGCGGTGATCGCCCGCAGCAGCGGTCGTTCCAGGAGATAGTCGCGCGAGAAGACGTCCCGGGAAACGTCGGCCCAGGTCTTCGCCGCGCCCTGGTCCGGCGCGATCGTACGGTCCGCCTGCAAGCGCAGCAGCTGCTTCTGGTAGTTCCACTCGTAGAGCGCCCGCGCCTCGTCGAGGCCCTCGTAGCACTGGAGGCGCACGAGCTCCGTCTCCAGCATCTCCGCCAGTACCTTGGCGATCTCGGTCTTGCCGGCGCCCGCCGGCCCTTCGACGAGCAGCGGCTTCTCGAGCGCGAGCGCGACGTAGATCGCGGTCTCGACGCGCGCCGTGGTGATGTAGCGCGCGCGACGGAGGCCGTCGCGTACGGCGTCCTGGGTGACGTCCATCCGGCGGCCGATGATCGCGGATTTGCGCCGGGAGAGGAAGCCGCACCGCGCCCTGAGGGTCGACAGCGACGGGGCGGTCGTGCTTCGTTATCGCCGAACGGCGAGGACGATCACCTTTGATGGAACGCCTGAACGCTTGATCATGGCCGAGAGCCGCCCACTCTCGATCCCGGTGATCCTCGGCACGGTCCGGAAGGGCCGCATGAGCGCGCATGCCGCGCGCTTCGTCCTGGAAGAAGTCCGCAGACGGGAGGGCGTCGTTACCGAGCTGATCGACGTCGGGTCGCTGAGCTTGCCGCTCGACGACGCCGGCCAGGCGATCAAGCAGCCTGGGGTCTCCGACACGCTCGCCCGCGCCGACGCGCTGGTCATCGTCTCTCCGGAGTACAACCACAGCTTTCCGGGCCTGCTGAAGCACGCGCTCGACGGGTACCTGAAGGAGTACGTGCACAAGGCGGTCGGCGTCGTGGGCGTGTCCGCCGGACCGTTCGGTGGCACACGCGTGATCGAGAACCTGCTGCCGGTGTTTCGCGAGCTCGGGCTGGTGACGATCTTCTGGGACGTGAACGTCGGCACCGTGAGCAAGGTCTTCGACGAGAACGGCCGGCTTCTCGATCCGGCGCTGGTCCGGCGTACGGACAAGTTCCTGGACGAGCTCGTCTGGATGGCGCGAACGCTTCGCTGGGGGCGTGACAACCTCCCGATCCGCTGACGAGGAGAGCCATGAGCCCATCGAAGATGCGGTGTCCCGAGTGCGGCGACGAGATGAACCATCACGCCGACAAACGAGTCGATCCGACCGACGAGCACGAGGCGGCGCTCGCCGACGCGGATCTCGGCGGCTTCGTGCTCGAGACGCACGGGTGTCCGGGATGCGGAGCCGTGGAGTCGAGGCCGGCGGGACGCGTTCCCTGACTCGGCGGCACTCGCCGAGTTGAAGCGATCTACAGCGGAACCGCGTCCGCGAGTCGCGCCGTCTGCCGGACCGCGTCGTAGTCGCGGTCGCTCGCGCGGACGAACCGCGCGGCGCGGCCGCACGCGAGAGCTTCACGACCGGATGCGTCCTCTTGCATCCGGAGAAGCGCTTCGCGGACGGCATCGCGGAGATTCGCCGGCAGCCGGCGATGAACGACCCACGGCGGCATCGGGCTCGGGCCGAGCACCTCGATGACGCGCAGCAGACGATCGAGCTCGGGGCGCCGGGCGATCTCGAGCTCGAGCACCGTCGAGTCGATGGCCGACGCGTCGACCTCGCCGCTGACGATCCTCTCGATCGAGCGCTGGTGGGCTCCCGATTCGACCACCACGCCGAAGAATCGCCCGCCCTCGCCGAGCGCCGCGAGATGGGCGCGCACGACGCCGGCGCCGGAGTGCGAGCGCCGCTCGTTGTACGCCCAGATGGAACCCCGGAGGTCCTCGAATCGCCGAAAGCGGCTGTCGCTCCGCACGACGACATCCGAGAAGTACACCGCACGGCCGCCGTACCGCGCTGCGGCCATCACCGGCGCCGCGAGGATCTCGACGTCGCAGTCGCCATCGTCCGCCTTCCACGCGTACGGCAGCCCGCAGAGCCACGCGACGTCGACGGCGCCCTCGTCGAAGAGCCGCTCGCGCTCCGCCCAGGAGACGTGCTCCACGAGCTCCGTGGCGATGCCGAGGCGATCGCCCAGGTACGCCGCGACGCCCCGGCAGAACGCGTCGGCGTTCTCCGCCATGCACGAGGTCAGCCGGAGCACCTCCATCGAATCGGCAGCGCTAGCGCAGGCGTGGAGGAGCGGCAAGTAGCCGTTCGCGGGCACTCCTCACCACGGCGTGCGTTCCTGCATCTCTCGCCCGGTCCGCGGTGAGATCCGGCGCGCGGGCGCTACGTCACACGATCGCGCATCTCGCGCCGTGCGACGGCGGCGTGCGTGGAATGTGGTACTCTCCGCCGGTGCGTTCGGTCGCGGACGAGCTACGACGGCTCGACCACGAGGTCGAGCGGGCACTCACTCCCTCGGAGCGCGTCCTGCGGGCGCTCACGCTCGGGGATCAGGATGTCGCGATCTTCGCCGCCGCACAGGGCCTCGATCCGGAGACGGCGCGCCGCCGCATCCGCGAGATCCGCTCCCACGGCCGCATCCGTTCGGTCTCGGCGGAAGAGCCGCGGGCATGACGCTCCTCGCCCGCGTCCACGAGGAGCTCGATCGGCGCGGCATCGCACACGCGCTGATCGGCGCCGCGGCACTCGCCGTTCGCGGGATCGCACGGTCGACGCTCGATCTCGACCTGCTCACGGGAGCGGCCTCGTGCCTCGAACCCGAAACGTGGGCGGCTCTCGGGGTCGAGGGAGCCGGCGTCGACGTCCGTCGCGGTGATGCCGAGGATCCCCTGGCCGGAGTGATCCGGCTGACGCAGCCGCCCGAGCGGCCGGTCGACGTGGTGGTGGCGAAGCTCGGCTGGCAGCGTGACATCATCGCGGGCGGCGGGTCGGTTCTTGTGCTCGACGCCGACCTTCCCGTGGCGACCGTCCCCGGCCTGATCCTGCTCAAGCTCTACGCGGGGGGACCGCAGGATCTCTGGGACGTCGAGCAGCTCCTCGGGATCGACGGATCCGCGGCGGTGGCGGTGAGCGCGGAGATCCTCAAGCTCCCGGCTCGTGCTCGCGATCTCTGGGCCGCCGTGCTCGCCCGACACGCCTGAGCGGATCGCCCCGCGATCAGAAGAACGCGGCGTGCAGGCCGACCCAGCCGCCGACGGCGATGCTGACGAGACCGAGCGCGCCCTCGAGCGCATTCGAGGCATGCGTCAACCGCTTCGCCGACAAACGCAGCGGGAGCGAGATCGCGATCGAGAACGCGAGCATGCCGACGATCGTGCCGGCGCCGAATGCGGCGAGCGTTGCGGCCGCCCGCGCGCCCGAGAGATCCACCGAGAGCAGGACGAGCGCTCCCGATCCCGCGAGGCCGTGGAGCCCCCCGACGAGCAGCGCCCGCGAGGGCAGCGGACCGGCGTGAGCGTGACGGTGATCGCTGGGAACGTGGTCCACTCCCTGGTCGTGAACGTGAATGTGGAGGTGACGGACTCCCGTCGGATGCTCGTGCGCATGGACGTGGACGCGCTTTCGCCACACCCGGCGGAGCACGTCGATCCCGAGCGCAACGAGCACGCCGCCAACGGCGACCTCGAGGCCGCGCGCGACGGGTTCCGGCAGCGTCGCGTCGAGCGCGATCAGCGCGCAGCCGACCCCGAGCAGCATCACCGCATGGCCGATGCCCCAGGCGGCCGCCATCCACGCGGTCTCTCGCAAGGACGACGATCGGGTGGCGAGCGCGGCGACGGCCGCGACGTGATCCGCCTCGAAGGCGTGTCTCACCCCCATCAGGAGACCGATGACGAAGAGAGCGCCCACCGCCGGTCTCCCTCGGCCTCCGCACGGCGGTTGTCAAGCCGGTCGCGCAGCGCCTCCGTCCGCGAGCTCGCGGTAGCAATCGAGGGTTCGTCTCGCGAAGGCCTCCCAGCGAAACGCCGCGGCGCGGGCGAGACCCGCCGCCCGACGCTCGGCGCGGAGGCGGTCGTCCCGCAGCAACCGCCCGAGCGCGGCGGTGAGGGCGCCGACGTCCACCGGTGGAACGAGCTCGGCCGCGCCGCTCAAGTTGTCGCGGAGGGAGGACGTGAGGGACGCGACCACCGGGATCCCGCACGCCATGGCTTCCAGCGGCGGGAAGCCGAAGCCTTCCGCGAGGGAGGGATAGGCAAAGAGAGACGCGCCCGCGTAGAGCGAGGCGAGATCGGACTCGGGGACCCATCCCGTGAAGTGCACGCGACCGCGGATGCCGTCGACGGTCGCGGCTTCGAGGGCTCCCCCCGTCGACCAGCCCTGCTGCCCGGCGATGACGAGATGCTCGGCGACTCCGCCGCCGGCGACGAGATCGCGAAATGCGTCGATCAGCCGGCGAACGTTCTTCCGCGGATCGATCGTGCCGACGAAGAGGACATAGGGCCACGCGATGCCGAGCCGCTCGAGGACCGGGCGCACCTCCGCCGCATCGCGCGGGCGAAACTCGTCCGTCACGCCGCTACGGATCACCCTCAACCGGCCGCCGTCGACCCCGTCGACCAGTCGAAGGATGTCCTCCCGGACCGCGGAAGACGGCACGGTCACGAGGTCTGCGCGGCGGATGCTCGTGGTGACGAACCGCTCGTAGAGCGGGCCACGCCGCACGGGCGGGTGACACTCGGGGAGGAAGAAGGACGTCATGTCGTGCACGGTGAGCACGTGCCGCTGGCGGCCGCGGATCGCCGGCATGATGAAGGCCGGGGAATGGAGGACGTCGGCGCCGAGCCACCGGAGCGCCGCCGGCTGAAGGATCTGCTGGAAGAGGAGGCGGCCCACGCGCGGCCGAACGGAGAGTGCGCGCACGTGAAAATTCGGTGGCAGCGGCTCGTCCCGGAACCGGGCACGATCCTCGACGTTCACGAAGAGCGCGTACTCGTTCTCGCGGTCGATCGCGGCGAGCGACGACACCATGCACGAGAGATGGCGATCGACGCCGGCAGGCTGCGGAAGCGTCGCCGTGAGATCGATCGCGATCTTCACCGCGCACCACCGGCCGGCACGCGGGAGGCGCGGCCGCGGAGCTCCGCCATGGGACGCCGGCACGCCGCGCGCACCGCTGCGACCGGGCGCGCGTCGAGAGCGACGGTCCTCATGAGCGGAGCATGAGGAAGAGTTGGAGTCTCCGCGCCGCTTCGCGCGGGCCTTCGGCGGAGAGTACCCGCCATGCCGACGCGACGAGGACCCGGAGCTCGGCGGCGGCGAGTTGCACACGGGAAGCGCGCTGGCCGCGCGGCGGCAGCGAGTCGCAGAACTCGACGAGGGGACGCGCCGCCAGATGCCACGAGAGCAGGGGGCGGACCTCCGCGATCCGCGCGCGGCAGGCCGCGCGGAATTCGGGGTCGGCGATCCGTACGATCGCGCCCGCCACTGCGGCCACGTCGAGCTCCGGCACGACCACGCCGAGCCCGTGCCGACCGACGAGCTCCGCGAGAACGTCCCCCTCCGTGCAGATGACGGGAAGTCCGGCGCCGAGACAGGAGACGATCCGCAGCCGATAGGCGAAGCGGCTCTCGAGGTGGCGGCGGTGGGTGGAGATCCCGGCGTCGCATTCGGCGAGAAGGCGCGACCAGTCCTCGCCGCCGAGCCAGCCTTCGAGGAAGTGCACGTGGCGCCCGGTCATGCGGAGCCCGTCTGCGACCGCGCGTACTCCCTCGGCCGCCGCTCGATCCGGCGGCACCGACGCCGGCAAGTCCGTGCTGCCGAAGACGAGATGCACGTCATCGCGACCCTTCGCGATCGCGGCGATTGCACGGACCGCCGTCGGCGCATCGAGCCACGGCCACGTGCTGCCTCCCCAAACGACGACCGTATCGTGCGGGCGAATCGCCGCGTGGACGCCGCGGAGCACCGGCCGGCCCTCGGATCGCGGCGCGGACGGCGCTTCGGGTATGCCGTAGGACATCACGTCGACGAGCGCGCGGAGCGACGGATCGCGGCCGTCTCCGGAGGGCACGAACCGCCCGTTCGCGGCGAGGGCGCCGAGGACGAAATCGCGCTGGCGCTCCGAAGCGCAGAGGAAGAAGTCGCCGCGCCGCAGGACGTGATTCCAGATCGCCGTCTCGACCCGCACCCGACGGCGCCGCGCGGCGAGCGGGAGATCCCTCGCCGCCTCGAGGATCTCGAAGAGCGAAGGGTCGTAGAGATCGATCACCAGCGGCACCCGGGCGCGCGACAGGAACGGCATCTCGACGAGCCCGTGAAGCGGCGACACGACGACGTCCGTCGAGCGCAGAAGTCCCCCGACCGTCCGGCGCGCGTTCTCCCGGTCGAACCGCGCGACGGTGAACGCCGCCGCCACACCATCGGCGCGTCCCGGAGCGGCAAGCGTCGGCAGGTGGCCCGCCGCGGCGAGCGCTCGGGCGACCTCGAATGCCCGGATCGCGGAGCCGGACATCTGCGCGCCGACCGGATCCGTCGTGAGGAGAAGCACGCGGCGTGGCGTTCGCGGCCGCGTGCCGCCGTCGGGCGTCATCTCGTCCAGACCTCGTAGCGCGCGTCCCGGTCCGTCCGCCGAAAGCCGGCGTCGCGAAGAGCGGTCTCGACCTCGGGTGTGCCGCGGCGCCGGCGAAGGCAAACTCCACGGACGTCGAAACGATCGAGGCCGCCCCGGAACCTGCGCACGGCGCCGGCCGATGGGTCACCGCCCGAAGCGAAGCGGATCATCCACCTCCTCGTCCGGATCTCCTCCGGAGCGATGAAACCGGCCGCCAGGTACAACGACGAGCGCACGTCGAGCGGGTAAACGCGTCCATGGAAGGTCGTCAGCCAGTTCGCGACCTCCCCGGGCGCGACGACGTGCGCGCCCGGCGGAGCTCGACGCGTGAGCGTCGCCGCCCACGCATACGCTTTCCGCGGAACCTTGAGCGCCGGCCACCGGACCGGGACGGGCACGGGCCGCTTGGCCGCAAGAACCGCGACGACGGCGAGACAGGCGAGCCAGCCCCGAACCGAGAGGACGTTCCTTCGCAGCGGCGCGGCGAGAACCAAGGTCATCAGGATCGGCACGGGCATCGCCCAGGCGATCCGCCAATAGGGCCAGCCCGTGAGGTTCGCGGCGACCCACCGCTCGGCCCAGGGATTCCACGGCCCGAGAAGCGCCGCGAGCGGCACGCCGACGGCGAAGCGCGTCGCCGGCCCCCGCGGCGAGAATGCCCAGGCGGCAACGACCGCTCCGAGCACGAAGAGCCGGAGCGCGCCCCCGCCGAAGACGCCGCTCAGGACCCCGCCGAGCGTGCCCTCCGCCACGGCCGGCGCAGACGCCGCGGAGGTCGCCGACATCGCCGGCTTGAGGACGGCGGCGGCTGCGAGGACGTAACCGGAGGCGAGCGCACCGGCGCCCAAGACGGCGACCCCTCGAGCGGTCGGCCGGACGGTGCTCGCGAGCGCTGCGACGGCGGCGAATGGCGCCGTCCAGAGCGCCGTCGAGGTACATCCGATGGCGGCCACCTGCGAGGCGCCGAGCATCAGCCACCGGCGAGGGCTCGGTGCGACGGCGAACTCGATCGCGTACGCGTAGACGAGCGGCAGGACGGCCGCGACGAAGACGCTCTTTCCTTGCCAGATGCGTGCAAAGGCGAAGCTCGCGTTCCACTCGTGCGTTCCGCCGACGGCGGCGAGCAGGAGAACCGAGAGCGCCGTCGCCGCGAGCCATTGCCCGGGCAGCAGGAGGCGAAAGAGCCGCGCGTACGCCAGGGGAACCAGGGCTGCGACGACGGCCGCCGAGATCCAGTGGAAGCACACGATCGCCGGAATCCCGGTCAGGTACGAGAGTGCGCCGTTCCAGATCTCGTAGCTGTGCACGCGATACGCCGGGAACGCGATCGGCAGGCCGGCGATGCCGTAGAGCGTGTCACCGGCGAGAAGCGGGCTCGCCGGAGAATCGGCCGCGGCGACCGCGAAGTTCACGTAGAGAGCATCGTCGAGGTCCGGCTTGAGGAGAAGAAGCGCCCAGACCGCGGCGATCAACGCGAT
>JAXDLK010000186.1:0-3684 GCA_034666665.1 Candidatus Binatota bacterium | reverse complement strand
CATAGCCGAGGCGCTCGAGGTCCGCGGGCTCGATCGCCACCACCACGCCGCTGTTCGCGAACGGCGAGTCGCGCCGGGAGAGCGACATGCCGTTGACGACGACCGCATCCTGCTCCGTCGCCGAGGGCACGATCCAGCCGCCCGGGCACATGCAGAACGAGAAGACGCCGCGGCCGTCGACCGTCGTCGCGAAGCGATAGCTCGCCGCCGGAAGCATCGGATGGCCCGCGTGACGGCCGTACTGCGCGGCATCGATCAGCGGCTGCGGGTGCTCGACTCGCACTCCCGCCGCGAAGGGCTTCGGCTCGAGGCGGACGCCGGCACGCGCGACGATCGCGAGCACGTCGCGCGCGCTGTGGCCGGCCGCGAGCACGACCGCCGCGCACCCGATCTCCTCGCCGGTCGCGAGGCGAACGCCGGCCACGCGTCCGCGATCGACCTCGATCGCCGCCAAGCGCGACCCGAAGCGCACCGGGATCCCTGCCCCTTCGATCGTATGGCGGAGGCGCATCACCACACCGGGCAGGCGGTTCGAGCCGATGTGCGGCCGGTTGTCGATCAGGACGCTCGCCGGCGCGCCGTGCGCGACGAGCGTCCGCAGCACCTCCTCGACGGGACCGCGCTTCCCGGCTCGCGTATAGAGCTTGCCGTCGCTGTAGGTGCCCGCGCCTCCCTCGCCGAAGCAGTAGTTCGACTCCGGATCGACCACTCCTTGCTTGTTGATCGCCGCGAGGTCCCGGCGCCGCGCCTGCACGGGCTTGCCGCGCTCGATGACCACGGCCGGGATGCCGCGCTCGGCAAGGCGAAGCGCCGCGAAGAGGCCGGCGGGGCCGGCGCCGACGATCACGACCGGCGTGCGGCCGGCGGGGACGGGGGCGAGCCGCGGCGGCTCGAGCCTCGGCTCGTCGGGTACCGGCTCGCCCGCGACGTAAACCGTCAGGTCGTAGCGCAAGCGCACGCCGTGCCGCGCGTCGATCCCGCGGCGCCGCACGCGCACGTCGCCGACGTCCTCGAGCGGGAGGCCGAGCCTCCGCGCCGCGGCGCCACGGAGCGCATCGCCGGCGCTCGCGTCGTCGGGAGCGAGCTCGATCACGAGGGCGCGCGGCATGCGTGATCCCTATCACGCGCGCTGCGAGCGCGACCCGCGCGCGTCAGCGGTCGCCGGTCAAACGATCGCGGATCTGCTCCTGCACCCCGTCCGGCAGGTTGCGATAGACGTCGACCAGACCCTTGCGCTGGTCCGGCGGAAGCTCTCCGAGCTGGCGCACCTGGTCCGGATGATCGAGCGCCCAGCGTCGCTCCTCGGGACTGAGCGCCTGCAGCTCGTCCGCATTCTCGCGGAGCTGCCGCTTTTCATCGTCCGGCAGCCGCTCGTACGTATCGAGGACCCGCCGTTGCTCCCCCGCCGGCAGCTCTCCGAGGCGCTCGACGGCCTTCGGGTTCTTCGCCGCCCACTCGCGCTCTTCGGCCGGAAGCGACCGGTAGGTCTCGAGCGCCTTCAGACGATCGTCCGCCGATTGCGCGCGCACCACGAGCGGCGCACCCGCCAGCAGGATCGTGCAGGCGGGAAGCCAGAGCTTCCGCATGGGATGTCCTCCTTGTCGGGGAAGACTAGACGTCCTCGGGTTGCTTGCGCAAGCTGTTTCGTCGCGCACGCCGCCGCACCCGAAGGCCGTGCCCCGGACGGCCCGCAGCCCGTCGTTCAGCTTTTGTCGACGACGACCGACCAGGTCTCCGCGTTGGAGGGTCGCGAGGAGCGCAGCCGGAAGTTCGCGGAGATCGCCAGACGCCGGAATTCGCCGAGGTGCGGCGTCACCGAGTGCCAGAGGAATCCCGGGAAGATCAGCATCAACCCGGGCCGGGGATACACCTTGGCGTAGTCGGCCGAGCCGAGCGCGCCGAGGTTCGCGTTGAAGCGCGGGTCGTGCAGCACCAGCACGCCATCCTCGGCGGCGAAGTAGTCGTACTCCCCGGCGGGATCGGCGACGACGAGCGCGGGACGGTCGTACTCCGCCGTCGTCACGTAGTAGATCCCGGCCACGTCGGCCTCGTGATTGTGCACCAGGGTGAACTCGCCCCGGGCGGCGTAGTTCGAGAAGAGCACCATCTCGGTGGCGAGCTCGCCGAATGCGCGCTCGCCGCGAAGCCACACGCGGAGCCCGTCGAGGAACATCGTCCGCAACCGGCCGATCGCGGGCCAGCGATCCGCGAGGACGAGCAGGTTCTGCGAATCGGGATGCATGTCGAAGTCGCCCGCGAACTCGTCGCCGGTGGCGAAACGCCGCGCGACCTCTTCGTTCAGTCCGGGGGCATCGAACTGGATCGTCACGAGTCGCGTCGGAAAGAGAGCGTGCTCGGTCACCTGCATCGAAGCCCTCCCGCGGTCTGGCGACACGCCGTCACACCGCGTGGCGCCGTCGAGCGCCCGGGTGATATACGGCCGCGACTCCCGCCGAAAGGGGATCGCGATGACAGGCGCAGCCGCCTCCGTTTCCTACCGCGAGCGCTACTTCCCGGACGTCCCCGATCGCGAATGGAACGACTGGAGGTGGCAGATGCGGAATCGCGTCGTCACCCTGGCGGGTCTCGAGCGATTCCTTCCGCTCTCGGACGTGGAGCGGGCGGAGCTGCCAGCGGTGCTGCGCGAGTTCCGCGTCGGCATCACGCCCTACTATCTCTCGCTGATCGACCCGGAGGATCCCGCGGACCCGGTGCGGCTGCAGGCCGTGCCCTCGGCGGCGGAATTCCATAACGCGAACGTCGGCGAACGAGACCCGCTCGCCGAGGAGCGCTTCTCGCCGGTTCCCGGCCTCACGCATCGCTACCCCGATCGCTGCTTGATGGTGGTGACGAACTCGTGCGCGCTCTACTGCCGCTACTGCACGCGGAAACGGATCATGGGCGCGGACGACGCTCCGGCGGCCCGAGAGGCGCTCGACCGCATGATCGACTACGTCGCGCGGACGCCCGCGATCCGCGACGTCGTCGTCTCCGGCGGTGACCCGCTCACCTGGTCGACGGCACGGATCGACGAGGTGCTCGGCCGCCTGCGCGCGATTCCGCACGTCGAGATCGTACGGCTCGGCTCGCGCGTGCCCGTGGTGATGCCGCAGCGGATCACCGCCGAGCTCTGCGAGGCGCTCGAGCGGCACGGGCCTCTGTGGCTCAACGTGCACTTCAACCATCCGCGGGAGGTCACCGCCGAGGCGGGAGATGCCTGTGAGCGGCTGCTGCGCGCGGGTGTGCCGCTCAACAATCAGACCGTGCTTCTGCGCGGCGTCAACGACGACCTGGCGACGATGAAGGCGCTCGTGCACGCGCTCCTGCGCATCAAGGTGCGGCCCTACTATCTGTACCACTGCGATCCCGTCACCGGCGCGCATCACTTCCGCACGACGGTCGCGAAGGGCCTGGAGATCATCGAGGGCCTGCGCGGCCACACGAGTGGTCTCGCGGTCCCGACGTACGTGATCGATGCGCCGGACGGCGGCGGGAAGGTTCCGCTCCAGCCGGACTATCTTCTCTCGTATCGCGGGGGCCGTGCCCGTCTGAGAAACTTCCAGGGCCGTCGTTTCCGCTACGACGATCCAGTGCACGCGCCGCGACACCGGACCGTGCGGTCGGCGTGACGGTTCGCGAGCTCCGGCCGGCGGATCGCGAAGACGTCGCGCACGCGCTCGGCGC
>JAXDLK010000185.1:0-5127 GCA_034666665.1 Candidatus Binatota bacterium | reverse complement strand
AGTGGCCGTTCTCCAGCCGGTAGATCTCGAGGATGCGCGCCAGCGGATCGACGAGCCAAAGGTGCGCCACGCCCTCGCGCGCGTACACGCGCATCTTGCGGCTTCGGTCGAGCCGCGCCGTCGAGGGAGAGATCACCTCGCACAGCCAGTCCGGCGCGAGCGTGAACGCCGCCACGTTCGGGAACTTTGGCATGCGCTCGCGACGCCAGCCGGCAAGATCCGGCACCAGGACATCCTGCCCGAGGTGCAGCTCGGGCTCCATCAGGATCCACCACCCTCCCGGCCGATCGGCGCCACCGGGGGGTCCGTGGAATCGGCTGACGACGTCACTCCCGATCGTCGTTTCGGCGAGCGCGTGCGGCGATGCCGGCCGCGGCGACGCGAAGAGCTCGCCGTCGACGATCTCCCCGACGACGTTCTCGGGCAGCGCCTCGAGATCCGCGTACGTAACCGGTCGCCGCGCAGCCTTCACTCCGTAACTCATAGCTCAGCCCCATTCCTCGAGGGAACATCCGCGTGGTTTCCTCGCCACCGCGTCGTGTGCTTGAAGATCGCCGAGTCCGCGATCAACCATTGGCGCGAACCGGGGGGGACGCCGATGCCGACGAAGCGCGCGAAGCCGAAACGGGAGGGGTACGGCCTCACGTACCAGGTCCCGAGCCTGGTCGCCCAGGTCGCCTTCCGGCTGACCGAGCCGCGGCGCTCGATCACCGTCGACGAGCTGATGACGTACTTCCAGCTCCAGCGGCGCCGCGTGCAGCGCTACCTCGCCGGCCTGCGGATCGGCGTCTTCAACGGCGACTTCCATCCTGCCGTCCTCCGGCTCGACGACAAGAACGGCGTCGAGCTGCCGGTCGACGAGGACCGCATGGCGAGCATCTCGGAAACGCGCATCGCGAGCGTCCGGCTGGTGGTCCCGCGCACCGAGGAGGCGGCCCCCGCCCGCGACCTGATGCCCGTGTACCTCGCCTTCACGGTCCTCCGGTACCTCGAAGGTGTGGTGCCGAAGGAAGACGTCTCGCGGATCTGGCGCGAGCTCGCTCGCCACCTCGATCCCGAGGAGAGCCTGCTGATGTCGAACTTCGAGGAAAGGTTCTACTCGGTGCCGTACGCGCCGAAGAGCTACGCCGGCTGCGAGGAAGTGCTGTCGACGGTGATCGACGCGCTGCTCCGGCAGCACGTCTTGCAGATCGAGTACTACGGCCTCGCCGGAGGCGGCCACACGCACCGCTTCGAGCCCTACACGCTGGCGATGTACAAGGGCGGCCTCTACCTGCTCGGCCACAGCGACCGGCACGAGCGCCCGATCTACCTGACGATCGAGCGCATCGACCGCGCCGAGAAGCTCCTCGACGAAGCCGGCGAGCCGGTGCGCTTCCGGGTTCCCGCCGACTACTCGCCGGAGCGGCACTTCCAGGGGCTCTTCGGGATCATCGAGGGAGACGAGGCGGAGGTCGAGCTCGAGATCCAGAACCGCGAGACCGAGGCACGGCTGCGCGAGCGGACGATTCATCCGACGCAGCGATTCCTCGAGCCGCGGCCGGACTCCACACCGGGGCCCGATGGTTATCGCAAGACGCGGCTATGGATGAAGGTCCGCGGCACGACGGAGCTCGCGACGTGGATCCTCAGCCACGGGCCGTACCTGCAGGTCCTCGCTCCGGAGAAGCTCCGCACCGACGTACGAACCCTGCTCGAGCAGGCGCGCGCGCTCTACGGCTGATCGGTCAGACGGCCGGCAGGAGGTCGCCGACTGCGACGACAGAGCCGCGGCGACCGGCGATCTCCAGACACTCGCCGCGCCGCACCGTGGAACTCGACCCGTAGGCTCCGGCGGCGACGTCGGGAGAACGGAACACCTCGACCACGTCGTCGCGAAGGTTCACGATCCAGTACTCGGGAATCCCCGCAGCCGCGTAGATGCTCGCTTTGGTGAGCCGATCCTGAACGAGGGAAGAATCCGCCACTTCGACGACGAGCAGGGCCTCGCGCGGATGGGACTGGTCGTAATCCGCATCCGTGCCGGGAAGCACCGCGACGTCCGGTTCGGGAACCGAGCGGTGCCCCGCGACCAGCGGCGACTGAACGCTGATCACCGCCGACGGGCCAAGGGCGTCGCGAAGAGAGCGCGCCACCCGCCTCATCGCCGATGCATGCCGTGGACTCTGCGGAGACATGGTGACGATGACTCCTTCCAGGAGCTCGACACGGTCATCCGGCGCGACCACGCCGTGGCGAACGAGATCGAAGTACTCTTCCGCCCCGATCGCCGCAGTCTGTGACGTCATCGAGCGTAGTCTACCCACAATCCGGAGCTCAGCGCAGCGTCCGGTAGAGCTCGAGCATCGCCAGCGTGTCGCGCTGACAGTACGCGAGGAGCTGATCGCGAAGCTCCGCCCGGCGGCCATCGGCGCTCTCGCCGCGTACGATCTCGCCGTAGGTCACCGAGGCGAGCCGACCGTCGCGGATCGCCAGGTCGTCGTAGCCGAGACCGGGCACGAGCGCCGGCAGCACCGCCTTGAGCGAGAAGGAGCCGTTGAAGGCGGGCTCGTAGACGTGGCTACGGATGACGCGGTGAATGTCGAACAGACGCCCCCGAACCGCCGCGAGCGCAGGCGCCAGATCCGGAAGAGCCTGTTCGAGGGCGCGGATGCAGCGTTCCTCGTAGGCGGTGTAAACGACGATCGCTCCCTCGGCGCCGAGCGCCTCGATCAACGTCTCCGCGAAGCGGCGGCGCGGGTCTCCGTCGCCGTCGTGCAGGTACTCGCGGTGCGAGAGCTCGCCTCGGGCGTCGAGCACGTGGTCGGACCACTGGAACGGAATCGTCTCGTACGGCCGGGTACCGGCATAGAGGGGAATCGCCGGCATGAACGTCTCGAAATCGAGAAAGTGGATCGGAAACGCGGCGCCCGCGAGCGCGCCGTGGATCGCCGGATCCACGTACCGGATTCCATCACGGGCTCCCTCGTTCGGCGGGTCGGCGAAGGATCGCGACGGACGCTCCGCTCCGCAGTGCGCCACGAAGGGACACTCGTACGGCTCCCAGCATTGCTCACCGGGCGCCCGCAGCGGCGGATCGCCGTGTGCCAGCCCCGCACGCAGCAGCGCGAGGCGCTCGCCGATCAGGGGACGCATCGCGCGGGCGCTGTCGGTCAGATCCGTGATCGCGAACAGGCCGGAGAGATCGTGCGCGCCGCCCATATAGATGTAGTCGCGGTTCAGGTGCATCAGGCCCGCGCGACGGATGCGAACGCCGGCGCCTTCGAGGACGTAGAGCTGGACCGCGAGGTCGGGCTCGTGCACCGGCCGCACACCGGTCGACGCCTTCACCTCGATCAGGTCGAAGGCGCCGTCCGGTGCGCGCACGAGCACGTCGGCGCGCACCCGCACGTCCGCGTGGGTGAACGCGGCCTCGTAGACGGCGGGCACGCTCGGATCCGCCATCTTCCATCGCGTCTCGAGCTCGGCCTCGCGATGATGGACGTTGTCGTGGGCGACGAGCCACCCGCCCGCGAAGCGCCGGCGCGCGAGCTCGCCGACTCTCCGCCCCTCGTCGAGGCGCGCACGCGTCGCGGCATCGAACGGTGTCGCGAGCCCCGGGTAGTAGGACTCGAAGTACAGGCGCTTCTCGCACTGGAGCCCCGAGAGGAAGCGGGTCTTCGAGAGCTGCGGCACGCGCATCGAGAGCGGCGGCATCATGACGAGGCCGCCGCCAGCGCGATCACGACCCATGCGATCACGCCCCCGAGCGAAGCGCCGAGGAGACAGCTCGCCCGCGCCCCGTGGACGCCGGTCTCGTCGATCAGCAGCGCGATGAAGCCGACGACGAACGCGAACGGCGGACACATGGCTCCCGCGAGGCTCAGGCAGAAGCGGTCGCCTTCGCTGATCCGCGGCTCGCCTTTGCTGATCCGCGTGGCGACGGGCGGCGAAGCGTACCCGGCGGCGGAATCGGAGAGGAGGGGCAGCTCGATGATGTTTTCGAGGTGGTCTCGCATGCCCCGAGAAGACCACGCGACCCTCGCCAACGGTTGACGACGGGCGAGGGCTCACTCCCCGCTTCGCTTCCCAGTTTCCTCGCGTCGGGCGGATCCCTCAGGCACATCGAACACGAACTCTTGAGATGTGCGCTTCAGGTAGGATAGGTCATCCGACCATGGCCGCGAAGGCAAAGGTGTCGGTCACGATCGCGGGCGATCTCCTCCGCGAGATCGATCGGATCGCCGGTGCCAAGGGTCGAAGCACCATATTCGAGGAGGCACTCTCCTCGTGGATCCGGCAGCATCGGCGAAGCGAGCTCGATCGCGCGATCGAGTCCTATTACCGGTCGCTCCGGTCCGGGGATCACATCGAAGACGCGGCGTGGGCTGGGCTCGGCGACGAAACCGTGCGTCGGCAGTGGGAACCTTAGCGGCGGAAGCGGAAAGCGGGGCTCCCCGCCGGGGCCATCTCTATTGGGTACGAATTCCGGACGAGCCCATGGGAAAGCGCCGGCCCGCCCTGGTCGTGTCACCGGACTCCCGAAATCGGCTTGCCGGCGACGTGATCGTCGTCCCCGCCTCGAGCACGCTCCGCAAAGCGCCCACGCACGTTTCCCTGAGAAGGAGGGAAGGCGGTCTCTCGCGTGCATCCATGCTGAAGTGCGAGCAGATCACGACCTTGCGGCGTGACCGTCTCAGCGCGCGACCGATCGGCGGTTCCGTCTCCTTCGATCGAATGGTCGAAGTCGAGAAAGCGATCCTGCGGTCGATCGGAGTCCCGGTCACCTGAGGGTAGAGGACAAGACCGCGGACGGCGCAGGCGATCGAATGTTCGCGGAGCGTCGCACACGGCGCGATGCGACCCCGTCACCAAGGTGTTCGGTCACAGCCGGACGCCGAGCTCCTTCCCCAAGTGCCGGCTGGCGTTCATCGCGAGGGATGCGGCGGACCCGGCAGCGTTATGGGCTAGTTCGAATGACACGGAGTCGCGGGCACGGCACTCGCGGGGCCAAGGTTCCAGAGGCACTCTTCGGAGAAATCGCTCTCAAGATCGCGATCTAGCCTTCCGACAAGCGGCGGTCGCAGCGAGCACCGAGCGCCGGCGACAAGGTCCGCCACCGGATCCGCCGAAGGTGCACGGCCCAGC